>NZ_SMKA01000239.1 GCF_004348455.1 Kribbella albertanoniae | reverse complement strand
GTGGCGGGTTGAGGTGGAGCTGGATCAGTTGGCGCATGGCTTCGTACCTGGGGTTGCTGCCGCTGGGGTAGTTCTTCTTCTTGTTGAGGTCGATGTTGGTGATGGGGGCGTTCTTGACCCGCTGGCCGAGGGTGACGAAGGCGGGGAGGATGGTCTGCGGGATATCGGTGCGGACCAGGTTCTCGCCGGCCTTGGCCAGGTCGAGGTAGTTGGCCAGGACGTTCTGCGGGGTGGCGCGTTCGACGATGGCCTTGACGGTGCAGCGCTGGCGGGCTTGGCGGGCGTTGTCCGCGCCGGGGACGCCGTAGCGGCCGCGGGCGAACCAGAGCGCGTCGGTGCCGTTGAGGTGCCGGTCGGGACCGGGATCGAGCCAGCGGTTCGGTGGGATCTTCTTGTCGTCGTTGCCACCGACGGGAACCTTGTAGTTGATGTTCACGGTGATGCCGCCGAGGGCTTCGACGAGCTGGGCGAAGCCGGCCAGGTTCACTTGCACGTAGTAGTGCAGCTTCAGGCCGAGGGCTTCGCTGACCGACATCTTCAGTACGTCGGCGCCTGGGTTGTCGGAGGGACCGATCAGGTCGCCGTGCTCGGCGGGGATGATCCGGTACATCGCGTCGAGGTAGTAATTCGCCTGTTCCTTCGGGCCGTTGGGATCCCAGTAGCCGGTCGGGAACTCCTTGTGCAGCGCAGTGCCCTCCGGGAAGGGCATCCGCATCCAGTTCCGGGCCAGCGAGATCAGTGAGGTCTTGCCGGTCCGGGTGTCGATCGTCGCGACCATCACCGAGTCGGTCCGGGTGCCGCCGCGTCCCTCACCGTCGTCGGCGCCGAGGAGCAGGATGTTCAGGCGCGGGATCTGCGCCCACGGGTCCTTGGTGTCCTTGATCTTCGGCCGGGTCTGGCTCTTCGACTGCGCACCGGAGAACACCTTCTCCACGAGTTGCCGTTGCGCCATCAGCGTCTGCGCGCCGAGCGCCGTACTCGATGCCATTGCGAAGCAGACCAGCCCGATCCCCGCGGACCCCGCCAGCCGCGCGCCCGGTCCGGCGGACAGCGGCCGGAGCATCTTGTACGACGTGACCAGGACCGTGACCCAGTACAGCGCGATCACGCCCAGCCCGACCACCATCCCGAGCAGTACGTCGGGGTTCAGCGCCCACGTGATCACGTCGTCGCGACGAGCGAGCGCCAGGTACGCGGCGCCGCCGTACAGGCTGAGGCTGAGCGTGACCATCACTGCCCCGAGACGTCGCCGCCCGGCCAACAGGTAGCCGACCCCCGGCAGCAGCACCCCCACGATCGCCAGCGCGAGCGCTCCGATTCCGGAGCGCTCCCTTCGTTTCGCACGCCGCGCGCGGGACCCAGGTTTGCTCCTCGAGGACATGGGCTCCACTCATCGGCCGGCGACAGGACAATGGACGCGGCCCCCCAACCGCGTCCACCCCTACGATTCGCTGATTCTGCAAAAAGTTGGGCGGAGTCCTCACTCCTGTCCGGTTCCTGTCATGGGTCTCACCAGGTGGCGGCCGCCATCAGGACCACCACGGGGTGGCGCCGGAGACGTCGCGGAGTGCGTTGGTTGCGCAGTGCACCTCGCCGCCGCCCAGGTGCGACCAGAAGAAGTTCTCGACCCAGTGCACCCGGACGCCGTTGCGGGCGAGCGCACCCTCTGCGGTCTGCCGGAAGACATCCCGCCCGTTCAACCGAGGACCGTGCGGATCCGGTACGGCGAACTGCCGATCGGTGAGCGAGAGTCCGTTGACGAGACCCGGTGTCAGCGCCTTCAGCAGGCCGTACCCGGGAACGCGGTCGAAGAACACCGGCAGCCGAACCAGCTCGTCAGCACGCAGACCGGTCGCCTTGAGCAGGATCGAGAGCTGCTTGTCGATGTGCTGCGCAGCCGCCCCGTTGTCGGCCAGCTTGGCGGGGGCGAGGAGCGAGTCGACCGTCGGCTTCGAGGTGGAGTTGGTGTCCGCGAAGAGCCGCTGATTCCCACCGCCACGCTTCTGTACGTCGCGCAGGAGTTGAGCCGCCAGCCGCGGATCGGCGACCGCGAGCGTCCACCCGCGAGCATTGTCGGCCCGGACGACATGCGTGGTCTCGTCCGCGTGCCCGATCATCAGCCACGAGGTGTCGATCACCACCGGCGGCTGATAGCCCTGGCTCGTGACCATCTTCAGGTACGCCGGATCGGGCTGCCGCTCGCCCGCGCCGTAAACGATCCGTCCCTGTGGATAACCGTCGTACGGCGGGAGCGCCTCCAGGTTGCCACCCATGTTCAGCAGGTCGTCGAGACCGGGGGAGGCCTTCGTGGCGAGCTCCTGGACGACACCGACATCGGGACCGCGCAGATCCCGATAGATCAGCCGGCCGGCGGGTCGCGGAGTGGCGACTCCGTCGAAGTCCCAGACGTTGCCGGACCGGATCAGGATCCGCATCGTGTGCGGACGGCCGGCGGCCGGCATGCTCGCGGTGGCTGGTTCGAACGTGTCCTGCAACCACATGTCCTTCCAGCCGTCCGCCGTACCGGTAACGAACTTCAGCCGCGCCCCGGCCGAGTTGGTCGCTGCCCGCAGCGTCCGAGCGAACGGCTGCCACTCACCCGGTACGCCGTCCTGGTACGGCGGCGATCCGTTCCACCAGCCTGGTCCGTTGTTCGGCCGTCCGGCGAGCACGGTCTGCGCCGGCTGCAGGTCGTTCTGCAGCATCAACGGAGCAACGCGCAGCCGGACCACATCACTGCTGGTGCGGCCGTGGTCGGTGACGGTCAGGGTGACCGTGATCTGCCCGTCCCACCGCGCCGGATCGCGAACGATGTCGCGCCCTTCCAGCCCGAGCCGCACGCCACGCCGCAACTGAGCCGCAGTCAAGGTGCCGACCGGGCGGCCGTCGGCGAAGACGCGGGCCTTGTCGGCCGGGCTGATCGTCACCGTCCCGCTCGCGGTTGCGGAAAGGTTGCGGAGGGCATCGACCTTGAGCGGGGCCAGATCCCGTGCGTCGCGAGGGCCGTTGATGCGGTCGTCGGCCGCGTCGTTGCAGGCGGCGAGCTTGTCGTCGACTGCCCGTCCGGGCGCGTTCAGGTCGGCCGGGGCGACGGTGCAGCGGCGTTCGTCGTCGTCGAGGTTGGGCAGGAAGATCGCGCCGCGGGTGTCGGTCCAGGTGTCGCGGCCGGCGTCGTCGGCTGCGGTCAGCAGACCGTCGCGGTTCACGTCGGCGGTCAGGTGGGCAGATGGTGCCGCCCCCCAGGCAAGCACTGGGGTTCCGGCGGTGAGCAGGGTCGCGGCGGCGAGGCCCGCGGTCCAGCGTCTCATCGGAAGTTCTCCTTTGGTGATACGAGCGTGCTTTTTCCTTCGCTAAACTAACACGTCCGTATCAAAACCGGGAGGTGGAGAAACGATCTCCACCCACGGGCTGAGAAGGGTTTGTGCCCTTCCAGGCAAGAGGAGGTGAGTGGACGCCCGCCAGGGTGTCGTGAGGAGAGGGACTCAATGCGCCGCTGGACTGCTGCCAGGATCGCCGGACTCGCTGCGGTTGCGGTGGTCGGCGCCGGAGTGCTTTTCCAGCTCCCGGCCAGCCCGTTCGACCGCGGCGGCAAACCCGAGCGGCCGGCCGTCCAGACGCAGGCAGAGACCACAGCACAGACGCCGTTCGACGAACCAGTGCAGCCGCCGGCGCAGAACGAGCAGTCGTCGACCACCCCGGACCGGCCCAAACCGGCGATCACCTATCCGCAACGCGGCAGCGTGAAATTCACCGTGCTTCCCGTCGACACCAACCACCGCGTGATCGGTACCGCAGGAGACCTGCTCAAGTTCCAGATCGCCGTCGAGGGTGGGATCAAGGGCGTCGACCAGGCCGCGCTGGCCAAGTTCGTGGGGGACACGTACGGCGCTCCGCAGGGCTGGACCACCGGCGGCAAGTGGCGCTTCCAGCAGGTCGGACCGGGGGAGCAGAGCGACTTCCGGCTGATGTTCGTCACACCGGAGACCCGCGACATCTACTGCGGCTACGCACCGGATCGCTACACGAGCTGCCGGATCGGCGACCGGGTCGTCCTCAACATCGCCCGCTGGGTGCACGGTGCCCCGAACTATGGCGCCTCACTGACGACCTACCGCCAGTACATGATCAACCACGAGACGGGACACCGCCTCGGCTACGCCCACCAACTCTGCCCGGGTGCTGGCCAGCCCGCACCCGTCATGCAGCAGCAAACACTCGGCCTGCACGGCTGTACGGCGTACGCGTGGCCCTACCGCGGTGATTCCCTCTACCGAGGTCAGCTCGGCAAGTACAACGACCCCATCCCCGGGACCTAGTGGTGTGTCGCGTCTAAACCTTGGCACTGGCGGCGCCCAGGCGGGCACCTCGCTGCGTTGGAGGAAAGGGCACGATGGAAAAGCATCGAGCCCTTCCCTCCGCCTTGCGATGCACCCACCTGGACACCGCCAGCACTCAAGTTTTAGACGCGACACACCACTAGTTCTGCAGCAGCACGTTCGGCAGGGCCTGGCTGGGACCGGAGGTGACCGCGGCCGACTCGAGGCCGTCGGCAACCGTGTGCAGCAGCCGGACCAGGTGGGCGGCGTCGTCCGGCCCGAGGATGCCGGTGACGACATCGAGGACGCGGACGGTCAGACCGTCCAGCTGGGACAGACGGGCCTGGCCCAGCGCGGTGACCACGACCTGCCGACCGCTCCGGACCATGCCGAGCGCGGCCAGGTCCGAAATCGCGAGCTCGGCCTCGGCAGTCGTCGTACCTATCTGCTCGGCAACGCCCTCCGCGGTGCTCCGGCCATTGGCAATAGCGCTCAGCACCAGGGCCGCCGGCATCTTCAGGCCGACCGCGTCCTGCAGGCCGAGGATCAGCGGATGGGCATGGCCACGCACTCGCTCGACCGCGTCGAGCAGCCGCAGCGCGTCCCCGACATCACCGATCAGGTGCTCGGTCTGCACGGCGGCGAAGGCCGTCGGCTCGACCGGGGCAGGCGATCCCACAACCCCGTCCGCTGCCGGCCTGCGCAGCGCGAGGGCTTGGGTTTCCTCGTCTTCGATGGTCACGAGATCCAGCGTACGGAGTCGTACCGACAGCTCGGCGTGTCGTTCCCTGAGGAAACGCTATGAATCGATCGGGGCGGTGGGGTGGGGAAGGTATCGGTTACTGCCCTGCCCCTGGTCTACCCTCGCGGCCATGCAGCTGAGTGGGAAAAGAGCCCTGGTCATCGGTGGCGGCGGAGCCGGAATCGGCCGCGCAGTCACCAACATGTTCGGCGCCGAGGGCGCCGCGGTGGTGGTCGCGGATCTCGACCCGGCCCGAGCGGCCGAGGCTGCTGACCACGTGCGCGCATCCGGCGGTACGGCGTACCCGGTCAGCGGCGACGTCCGCTCGCTCGCCGACCTCGAGGCGATGGTCGCGGGCGCCGTCGAGAGCCTCGGCGGACTCGACATCCTCGTCACGGTCGTCGGCGGGCAGGTCGCGTTCGTCCCCGCGGTCAAGCTGCACGAGATGGCCGACGAGGACTGGGACACCATCTACGAGGTCAACCTCCGGTACGTCGCTCGCGCGGTCCGGACCGCCCTTCGGGTCTTCCTCGAGCAGGGCACCGGTGGCTCGATCGTGAGCGTCGGTTCGGTCACCGGATTCATGGCTGCACCCGAGCAGGCGGCGTACGGGGTGATGAAGGCCGGCATCCTCAGCCTGGCCCGGACGGTCGCCGCCGAGTACGCCGCCGATGGCATCCGGATGAACGTCGCCGCGGCCGGCGCGATCGCCACCGCCGTCAATACGGCCCCGACCGGAGAATGGGTCGACGAGATCCCCCTCGGCCGCTACGGCCGCTCCGAAGAAGTCGCCGCCGCCGTTGTCCACCTGGCCTCCGACGCTTCCGCGTACACGACCGGTCAGCAGTTGGTCTTGGACGGCGGCGTCTCCGTACGCGGGCCATTCGGCTGAAAGGCATAACAGTCGAAAATGTGCTCGAACAATTCGAGTCCGGCCGGTCCGAAAAAGTTTGCCCGGAGTCGGAGAAATCGAGATCGGTGCGTGACCTCGGGCTCGGATGCTCCGTTGCATCTGATGTGACGGTGAACACCTACGGCGCATCGTCACCGCGCTCGCCCGCGATTCCTTAGGCCGATCATTGCGAGAATTTGCCAGGAGGACCAGTGACAACCGCCACCGCCACCCAGACCATCGAGCGCCGTCGCGTGCGGGTCTGGTTCGGTGAGCATGTGATCGCCGACTACAACGCCGAGCCGGCGTTGGCCGAGCGGTACGCCCACGCCATGAGCCGTCGTTTCGCCGGACTGCGGGTCACCAACGACCCGATGCCTGCTGTCGACCGGCTCCCCGACCCCCTGCCCGGCGAGCGCATGTGGGATGTAGCACCCCGCTGAGAGTTTCCGAAGTTCTTTCGTCGTCCGTTTCTCACCAGACAACCCACCCGGACGACGGCCGGCCGAGAACCTCACCTCGACCACAAAGACACTTCGGTTCGGCGGCAAGTGAGCGTTGGCGTTCTGCTCCTCACTTGCCGCCGCATTTCTCAGCACCACCAAATGCGCCTGATTCCTGAATACCTTCACCGTCCGCACCGGTCTCCCCAGCCCGGTGCGGACGTTTTTCTGATTGCGGCCACCTCCCCACCGGACCTGCACCACTCACCACCCGCCCCAGGCAGCGACACCTTGAGCCATCTTCCGGGCGGGCAGATGGCTGAGCCGTGCTCAAGGTCGCCCGGCCGCCCCACCTTGAGCACGCATCAACCACTTGCCGGGCGCGCACATGGTTGAACCGTGCTCAACGTCGTACCGGCTCGTGTGGGGAGCCCTTAACTGACCGGCCTTGGGGTCACTCGGCCGGCTGGGTGGCGCAGCCCTGTCATCACGGCGGACCGCTAGGCCATCACAACTGGATCCTTCGGCCGGTTCCAGGCGTGGGGCCGCCGGTTCCGGCCAATTGTGATGGCCTGTGCGTCCGGCGTACCGACGGGCGGGTAGTGGTGTGTCCAGCGGTGAGCCGCGCAGCGGGCCGGGGCGGTCGCTGAAGGATGGCGGGGGGACCACTACCCGTTGGCCGGTACGCCGGACCTCAGTAGACCTCGATGTCGTCCAGGAAGACGCCGTCGGCTGACGGGATGAAGGTTCGGGTGAAGGCGACCTTGACGTGCTGGGCGTGGACCGGGGCGAAGCGGACCTCGAAACGGTTGCCTGAGGCATCGTTCGGCCGGCTCACCACCGGACCGCGATCGGTCCAGCTCACACCGTCGTCGCTGGTCAGCACGCGGACAGTGTCGGGGCGGTAGCCCGAATACTCGACGTACCCCTGCACGTCGACCGCGCGGACCGTCTTGCGACTACCCAGATCGAAGCTGATGTCGAACGACTTCGTCTCCCCGGCAGCACCCTGGATGACGTACGGGCGGCCGTCCCCGAAGTTGTCGGAGATCACGCCATCGGTCGACTCCCGCCCGGTCGAATCGGGAAATCCTTGAGGCGGCTCCCAGGACTTCTTGTAGGTGAGCCCGCCGACCAGGTTCGCATGCTGCAGCGGCGCCCCGGCGACCTTGAACGTGAGCAGCCCGTCCGCCGGCGCCTTCAGCCGGACGTATCGCGCCTTCGCGTTCAGCCCGACGAAGTCCTCGCCGCCGTCAGCCTTGGTTCGCGTCCCGGCATCGACCCAGCTCACTCCGTCGTACGACGTCTGGATCGTGTACTCGGCCGGATGCGTCGCACCCCACTTCAGGTACACGCCGTCAACCTGGTGCTGCGAACCGAGGTCTACCGCACCGGCCTTGATCGTCGCCGAAAGGTCCCGCGCAGCGAGCGGCTTACCAGCGGCCGCATCCAGCACCAGAGCGCGAATCCGCTCCAGATAGGTGACATCGCCGGTGAAGGTTCCAGGCTTGCTCGCCAGCGCCATGGCCAGGTCGGTGGCCAACTGCGGATGGGTCTTCTTCAGGATCTCGACGACCTCCCAGTCCTCGATCCCGTCCCGCATCGACTCGAGCCGGATGGTCCGCTCCAGCAGGTTCTTGTGCTTCTGGTCCGGATTGACCACCCAGAAGTCACCCTTGACGTCCTGGTCGTCCATCGAGATGTTCCAGTTGTTGAAGGCCCAGTGCAGATGACCGTTCGCGCCGCGAGCCGCGGCCAGCCAGCCGATCAGCCGCTGGTAGTACTCCGGCTGGTCGATGAAGCGGTTGAGGAAGCCCTGGGTCGGGATGTTGCAGTTGTAGAGCCAGAGATCCTTGCCCTTGGCCCGTTCCGCGTCGAACGTCTTCGGGCTCCACTCGTAGTTGAGCAGGTTCGGGATCATGATGTCTTCCCGCTCGGCGACCTGGGAGGCGACCGGGTCGTGGAAGGTCGCGTCGCCGATCTTCACGTCCGGCCAAACGGCCTTCACCTTGTCGAAGATGCCGTTCCAGCCCTTGTCACCCGACTCGCCCTTCGGCTCGTCACCGATGTGCATCCACCACTTGCCGTTCCAGCCCTTGGCCTTCACGTGATCACGCAGCGCCCCGACGTACTGCTGGATCCAGTCGTCGGCCTCGGTGGATGTCCAGGGCACGTACTTCTTCACGGTCTGGCCATCCGCGTCGCGGACCAGCGTCTCGACGTCCCAGACGGTCGAGTAGCCGGGACCGCCGTTCACCCAGAAGCCCTCCAGCCGGCTGACCGTGCCGCGGTCGGTGAAGAACTTCACCACCTGGTCGACCTTCGACCAGTCGAAATGAACCTTGCCGTTGGCATCGACCGTGGTGTTGCCGGCCAGCAGCAACGTGGTCATCGGCAGCGTCAGGTTGTTGTTGCGGTAGTCGCGGCGCAGGTCCGCGTAGTCCTCCATCAGCTTCCACCACTTCGGGGTGAACGGGGAGAAGCCGTAGTTCGCGAGCATCGTCTCGACGCCGCTGGGCGGTGGCTGATGCGAGACCGTGCCGAAGAACAGCGTCCACTCGACATCGGTGAAGCCGCTGTCCTTCGCGTCCGGGATCGTCACCGGCCGGACGTTCACCGACAGCGGGATGCTCTCGGTACCACGGTCGGTCTCGATCCGGACCGTACCGCGGTACACCCCACCGGCGACGTACTTCGGCACGTGGACTCGGACCCAGATCGGTTGGGTCCGGTTGGCCGCGACTGTGGTCGAGCGATCGTTGGACAGTCCGTCCGGGAAGTCGTCCGGGGCGGGCCGGCTCGGGGCGTAGACGTACTGGTTGCCGCCGAAGACCGAGTTGTGGTTGAGCGCCGTGAACTTGACGAAGTTGTAGCTCAGTTCGGACGGCGGGATCGCCCGGAAGCCGGACGTGAGCGGGCTGAAGCTGACCCGCTTGATGGTGAACGCGCGGTCGCGGCGGATCACGACCTGCCCGGCCTCGAACTCGTTCCGGGCAGAGTCGAGGGCGAGCGTCGTACCGGCGCCGGTGTCGGTCGGCAGCGAGTCGGGGAAGACATGGGTCGCTGCGCGGGCTGCCCACACCTGAGTGGCGGGCTGGGCGATGGACGGGGTGGTGGACGTGGTGATGATCGCCGTCACCAGGACGGCGGCGAGCAGTCTGGGCGGTCTCATGCCGTCATTGTTCGAGCGTCCGGCGTCCGGGACCAACAAACCTGACTAGACCAATGCCGAAAATCCCGCGTCGCGACGGGGTCGCAGGTGCGCCGAATGGTTCACCGGCGCAACACCCGATGGACATCCGGAAAGGCGATGATCCGGCGGATTTCCCTTTGTCAGGAGGAAGTAACGATGGGGCACTCGCACTCCGCCGATCACGGTCATGGGCACGGCCACGGCCACGGCCACGGACATGGTCACGGGCACGACCACTCGCACGACCATCACCACCCCAACACCGAGCTGGACGCGGCCACGCTCGCCGCGCTCGACGAGTCGGTGCCGGACAGCGACCTCACCCCGACCGAGGTCTCCCGCCGCGGGCTGCTCCGCTCGGCCGGCATCCTCGGCGGTACGGCGGCCCTCGCGGTCACCGGCGCCCAGTTCGCGGCCGCCGGCGCCCCGAAGGACGGTTGGATCTTCAGCCACGGCAACCGCCCGAACGTCTGGCTGGCCGGTGACCACCACATCCACACGCAGTTCAGCTCCGACGGCATGTACCGGGTGATCGACCAGGCCCGGCACGCAGCGGCGTACGGGTTGGACTGGCTCGTCATCACCGACCACGGCGGCGCGACGCACGCCCGGATCGGTGTCGACCTGGTGAACCCGCAGATCAAGGCCGCGCGCTCCGAGCTGCGCGACACCCTGATCTTCCAGGGGCTGGAGTGGAACATCCCGGCCGCCGAGCACGGCACGATCTTCGTCGCGCCGGGTAGCCGCGAGGTCGAGGTTCTCAAGCAGTTCGAGAACAACTACGACGGCAGCGTGAAGAACGCCGGTGCGAACACCCCGGTCAACGAGGCGCTCGCGGTCTCCGGCATCCAGTGGCTCGGTCAGCAGGTCGACAAGCGCCGCGTCGCGGACGCGCTCTTCCTGGCCAACCACCCGGCCCGCAACGGTATCGACAGCCCGCACGAGATCCGCAACTGGCGGGACGCCGACCCGCGGATCGCGGTCGGCTTCGAGGGTGCACCCGGTCACCAGGCCGGCGGTCTGCCGAAGGGCATCGGCCCCGGCGGAGCCCGCGGTATCTACGGCAACTCCCAGAACGCGAACTCGTTCCCGGCGTACCCGCCGGAGAGCTACCGCACCTGGGGCGGTTTCGACTGGATGACCGCGACCGTCGGCGGCCTGTGGGACAGCCTGCTCGCCGAGGGCAAGCCGTGGTGGATCAGCGCGAACTCCGACTCCCACAACAACTGGAACGAGACCGCTCGCCGCCCGGACGGCTCCAGCCAGGCGCAGTTCGACCGCGACGGCCGGTACATGGACCCGGTCTACGGCAACCAGGTGCTCACCACGAACAGCGACTTCTGGCCGGGCTTCTACAGCCGCACGCATGTCGGTGCGGACCGGCGCGACTACCTCTCGGTGATGGAGGGCCTGCGCAACGGCCGCGTCTGGGTCGACCACGGCATGCTCGTCAAGGGTGTCGAGGCTGAGGTGCGTGAGGTCGGCAAGCGGTACGGCGAACCGCTCGGCGGCGCGCTCGTGGTTCGTAAGGGCCGGCCGGTCGAGCTGGTCGTCCGGATCACCACCCAGACGATGCCGAACTGGGCGAACTTCGTTCCCTCCTTGAACCGCGTGGATGTCATCCAGGGTGCGGTGACCGGTCCGGTGAGCGACCGTGACACCTTCGCCGCACCGAAGACCAAGGTCGTCCGGCAGTGGGACACCTCGGGCAAGCGCGGCACCTTCGAGCTGGTCTATCCGCTCGGCCGGGTCGAGGAACCTTCCTACGTCCGCGTTCGCGGGACCGACGGCAACCGCAGCCAGGCCGGCTACCACGGCGCGGCGGTCGACCCGGCCGGACCGGCGCTCGACGTGGTCGGCGACGCGGACCCGTGGGTCGACCTGTGGTTCTACACGAACCCGATCTGGGTGCTGCCGAAGTGATCGTCGCCGTCGATGCGGACAGCAGGGACACGGCCGCGGCCGACCACCTGCTGTACGAACTGATCGCGGCTGTGGACCAGCCGGTCGTCGCCTGCACCCACATGGTTGTGGGCGGCGACCGGCCGCATGTGGCGGTGTCGCTGGCCGGCGCCGCCGACCTGGCCGAACCGATCCGCGCAGTCGTCGCGGATCGGGGTGCGGGCCTGGCGATCACCCGGCCGGGCGCCTCCCAGCCGGAGCTCGCCGGACCAAGCCAACTCGTCCGCGGTGCCTACGTGGCCGCAGTCGAAGCAGCACTCGGTACGGCGGGCCGCGTCGTTCGCTGGCCCGGACACGAGCACGGTCGCGGGGTGCTGCCCGCAGCCGAGCTGCGCAGTCGCTGCGGAATCGACCGCCTGGAAGCGATTGGTGGCCTACCGATCACCGACGACGCATTGGTCGACACGCTCGACTTCCTCCGTCCGGTACGTCGGGATGGCCAGCTCGTGCTGCAGTTACAGCCGGCGGCCGGCAACCTGCTCATCCCGTTCGAACTCCAGCACCAGCAGAAGTGCTGCGCCGATCACTGATCCCAGTCGTGATGGGCCAGTACTTCGGGGAGCACACCGATGATGCCGAGACGTTGGGTGCAGCGGGTCAGAGCGACGTACAGATCACGCAGTCCGCGCGGGGACTCGATCACGACGCCGTCCGGGTCGACGACCAGGACGGAGTCGAACTCGAGTCCCTTCGCCTCGCGGGCGGTCAGGACGGTGACGCCGCTCAGGCCGTCGACCGCCTCCTGGATGAGCTCGAGCCGGCTGCGTGACGTGATCACGCCGACCTCGCCGTACTGGGTCTCCTCGGACGCCATCTTGTAGACATACAAGGCCTGCTCGGCCGGTGGGACGTCCGCATGCCACGGCTGGACGCCGGTCGAACGCACCGACTGCGGTGCCTTGGCGGTCGGATCGACCTCACGCAGTACGGCGTTCGCCAGGTCCATCACCTCGGCCGGGGTGCGGTAGTTGAGCGTGAGCTCGGCCAGGCGCCAGCGGTCGCCGAAGGTCTCACCGAGTGCCGAGGACCAGCTCGTGCCGCCACCGATCGCGCTGGTCTGCGCGACATCGCCGACCACGGTCATCGAACGCAGTGGGCAGCGCCGCGCGATCGCCCGCCACGCCATCGGGGTGAGCTCCTGCGCCTCGTCGACGATCACATGCCCGTAGGTCCAGCGCCGGTCCGCGCTCGCGCGCTCGGCCAAGGTGCGGTCGTCGTCGGCTTCGTAGCGCTCGGCAAGCATCTGCGCGTCGAGGATGTCCTTCGCGGTCAGCATCTCGGAGGCGTCGTCCTCGTCGAAGTCGGTCGACCCCGAACCGGACAGCAGGTCCAAAGCGCCTTGTGCATAAGCGATTGCGCGGGCCCGGGCAGCCCGTTCGCGAGCGGCTTCGGATCCGTCGTCGCCGAGAAGTTCCGCCGCCTCATCGAGCAGCGGTACGTCGGCCGGGCTCCAGTCGGCACCGTACCGGAGGAGGTGTTCGCGGTCGAGGACACTCAGTTGCGGCGCGGCCTGCGCGAGTCGCTCCTCGTCGCCGTACAGGTCCTCGAGGAGTTGTTGCGGGCTGAGCTGCGGCCAGAGCTGGTCGAACAGCGCCTGCATCTTCGGCTCCGCGAGGATCTCGTTGCGGAGCTCGGTGAGGTCGTACTCGTCGAGGATGTTCTCGCCGTCGAGGGGATCGGTGCCGATCAGGTCGGAGTACTGCGCGGTCAGGCCGTCGACGATCTCGTTCAGGAAGAACGGCCGGGCCTGGTTGTGAGTGAGGTTGCGGCGGCGGACGCGGTCGCGCGTCGTCCGGGCGAACTCAGGGTCGAGAGTGAGCGTGGTCCGGTCGACGAGCACCTCGATCGGTGCGTCCGGGATCCACTGGCGGTCGGCGACCGCCTTCTCGATCACCGCGGCCATCACGGTGCGGCCCTTCACCTCGGCGCTCTCCGGCGCCTCCGGGCGGGTCGCGGTCAGGCCCGGGTACAGCTCGGCGATCGTGACGAGCCGAACCCCGTCCTCACCGAGTGACGGAAGCACCTGACCGATGAACTTGAGGAATGCCGCATTCGGTCCGACGACCAAAATTCCGCGCTTTTCCAGCTGTTCCCGATGGGTGTACAGAAGATAGGCCGCGCGGTGCAGCGCGATCGCGGTCTTACCGGTGCCCGGACCGCCTTGGACGACCAGGATTCCGGGCAGTTCGGAGCGGATGATCCGGTCCTGATCGGCCTGGATCGTCTGCACGATCGACTCCATCCGGCCGGTCCGGCGTGCGTCCAGCGCCTTCAGCAGCACGGCCTCGCCGATCACCCCGGTGCCGAGTTTGGAGGCGTCCGCGGCCTCCCGGTCGAGATCTAGCTGCTCGTCCTGGACATCGACGACTCTCCGCAACCGCGTTTGGATATGCCGCCGCCGTACGACGCCCTGGTTGGCGACTGCGGTCGCGATGTAGAACGGGCGGGCCGCCGGAGCGCGCCAGTCGATCAGCAGCGGCTCGTAGTCGGCGTCGTGCAGCCCGAGCCGGCCGATGTGCAGCACCTCACCGTCAGCCGCGTCGAGCCGGCCGAAGTACAGCCCTTCCTCGGCCGAGTTCAGCCGCGCCAACCGAACGCCGAGGTCGCGGATCCGCCCGTCGCGCTGGTTCAGCGCCTGCGCGTTCCGGGTGCTGACCAGCAGTTCTTCCTGGGTACGCCGTTCGGTCCGCTCCCGCTCGTGATCGAGCGCAGCGTAGAAGGTGCTGAGGTGCACTTGTTCGGCGTCGACCGGATTCGGCAATTCAAACCCCTTGTGATAAAATGCGTCTTTGTTGGCTCCTGGAATGCATTTCTCGGTGGCAGCCACAAATCCATGAGTTTATCTGCTACTCGGGATTTCTTGTAGTAGGTGATTCCGTAGAGTGGACGTTGTGAAGCTCTGGATCGCCAACGCTGTGGCGGCTCTGCTCGTGGCGGTGGCGGCGATCGCTCAGCCGATCCTGGCGTCCTCACCGCGGTGTGGGCGGTCCTGTGATCCGCACGGTTACGTCGTGATCTTCAGCGCCCTTCCGGCGCTCGTGACCACATTGCTGGCCCTGGCCGCGCTGGCCTCGCTCGTAGCGCGCCGCCGAGGTGGCCTCTGGGTCGTCCTGGTGGCCGCGGTCGGCTGCGGCTTCGAGTGGCTCCTGCTGCGCTCGCTGCTGTCGATCGCTCACAACGTGGTGATCGGCGCCGTGCTCCTGGCGACCGTCGTACTGGCAGTCGCGGGCCTACGCCGTACCCGGCAGCTTGTCCTCAAGTCCTCTTGACCTCAAGTCGTCTTGAGGTATTAGCGTCGCTCCCCGTGACCGTCCACCCGCTCCGCCTCGCCGTGCTCACCCGCAACCTCGAGCCCGGCCGCTTCGGCACCACGGTCACGCACTGGTTCGAACGCGAGGCCGAGCAGCACGACGAGTTCAAGCCCGACCTGATTGACCTGAGCCGGCTCCCGCTGGCCGACCTGTCCGGCCGCATCGCCGAGGCCGACGCGGTCGTCATCGTCACCGCCGAGTACAACCACGCCTACCCCGGCGACCTCAAGACCGCCATCGACGCGGTCCGCCGCCCCTGGTACGCCAAACCCGTCGCCTTCGTCGTCTACGGCGGCCGCTCCCGAGGCCTCCGCGCCGCCGAACAACTCCGCCTCGTCTTCGGCGAACTCCACGCCGTCCCCATCCGGGACACCCTCGCCTTCCACGAATCCGACT
>NZ_SMKA01000238.1 GCF_004348455.1 Kribbella albertanoniae | reverse complement strand
GTCCCCGACGCGGCAGCACGCCTCTCGGCCGCCCGAGCCGCCGTCTCCGAGATCGCCGAGGCCCACCGCCTCCCGACGGAGAACCTCCTCTCCCCCGACACCATCCGCCGCCTGGCCTGGACTCCCCCGTCCGACGCCGACCAGGCCGCCGTCTCCACCTTCCTCCGCGACCATCACGCCCGCGACTGGCAAATCGCCCTCACCGCCGAAGCCCTAACCACCGCCATCGCGACGGAACCAGCCCCCACCCTCGACTAGCCGGGGTCCCCTCCCCGCGCACAAGAGCTGATATCCGTTCGTGTTGGCGGAGGCGCGAGCGGTCCGCCGTCGCGCCCGCCACAACGTCCGAAAAACCGGAGGCGGGCCCTCCGATCTTTCGGACGTTAGCTCGGGGTTGCGCGCAACGTCCGAAGAACCGGAGGCGGGCCCTCCGATCCTTCGGACGTTGCTGGTACGGCGGTCTGCTGCGCCACGTGCAAGTGGGTCGGACGTACGGAGCGGTCGTCAGACGGCTGGGCGGAAGAGGGAGGATTGGACGTAGGTCATGGCGTCCAGGAATTTGGGGTCGGTGAAGCGGCGGGTCAGTTCGGCTTCGTCTACTAGTTCGATGCGGGTGTGGAGCCAGTAGAGGTTGCCGAAGGGGTCGTGGACTCGGGCGATGACGTCGCCCCAGAACATGTGGGTGGGGTTGGTGACGACGGTGCCGCCGGCGGCTACGGCGTTCTTCAGGGTCTGCTCGACGTCCGGGACGTAGAGGCGGAGGAACGCCGGGGTCGGCGGCCAGTCCGGCTGGTCGAACATCATCACGACCGAGTCGCCGATCCGCATCTCGGCATGGCCGATCCGGCCCTGGTCGTCCACGACGCGGCCGCCGAGGTCCTCAGCGTCGAAAGCCGCGGCGAGGAAGTCCATCAGGCCGGCGGTGTCCTGGCCGATGATCCACGGCGTCACGGAGTGATAGCCGTCCGGAATCGGGGTGACGGTCATGGCGCTTCTCCTCCTGGTGGGTTGGTGATCACCACGCTAGGAGGAGAAGCGGCCAATGTTTGTCCGCGACTTCTTTGAGATGCTACTTCTTGAGCTGGGTTTCGATCGCGTCGATGACCTCGGTGGACTCCGGCGTGGTCTGCGGGCGGAACCGTGCCGCGACCGTGCCCTCAGGGCTGATCAGGAACTTCTCGAAGTTCCACTGGATGTCACCGGCCTCGCCGGCCGCGTCCGGGGTCAGCGTCAGCTCGGCGTACAGGGGGTGGCGGTTGTCGCCGTTCACCTCGAGCTTGTCCAGCATCGGGAAGGTGACGCCGTACGTCGTCGAGCAGAAGGTGTCGATCTCTTCCGCACTACCCGGCTCCTGCCCACCGAACTGGTTACAGGGCGCACCGAGCACGGTGAAACCGCGCGACGCGTAGGTCTTCTGCAGGTTCTCCAGGCCCTCGTACTGCGGGGTCAGGCCGCACTTGGACGCGACGTTCACCACGAGGACAGCCTTGCCCTTGTAATCACCGAGCGACGTCGGCGCACCGGACAGAGTGGTCAGCGGGATGTCGTACAGGCTCATGCTGCTCCTTGCAGGTTGCGAGACAGGAATTCGACCGTGCGTTCCCACGCGAGGGCCGAGGCGTCGATGTCGTGGAAGGCCGGCATCGGGTTGTCGAAGGCGTGACCCGCACCCGGGTACCGGTGGATCTCGGTGCCGGGCAGACCTGGCACCACCTCGTCCACCGGCAGGTACTCGTCGGCGTCGCCGAAGTGATGCAGGCTCGGCGCGGTCACGTCCGGTGCGAGCTGCAGCAGGTTCGGCAGCGCGGAGCCGTAGTAGCTCACGAGCGCATCCGCAGGCGCCACCGCGGCCACGTTGAACGCGAGGCCGCCGCCGAAGCAGAAGCCGATCAACCCGGTACGGCGATCGCGGCTGCGCAGGTACTCCAGCGCCGCCACCGAATCCGTGACCGCCAGATCCCAGTCGAGCCGCTGCACCGTCCCGATCGCCCGCTCGAGCAGATCGTCGGCGTCCTCGTCCAGGTCGACGTCGTCGAGGCGCCAGTAGATCTCCGGGGCGATCACGTAGTACCCGAGCGCGGCCAGGTCGGCAGCACGCTGCTCGATGTACGGCGAGACCCCGAAGATCTCCTGCAGCAGCAGGATTCCGGGCGCGGACGAGTCAGGGTCGCCCCACTCGTGGACTGGCATCAGACCTGAGGCGGTGTCGATCTCCAGAGTCACACGTTGAAGGGTACGACCTCCTGCCGAACCGGACGCTCCGCGGGTGTGTGGACCCAGCTCCTCGTCTCCTCGATCGCAGCCGTCAGCAGGTCGAAGAGCCGTTCATCCGGATTCCGCACGCACGCCTGCGAGATTCCCTCGACCGCACACGACACGGCCCGAGGTGCAGTCCGGCGCGCGAAGTCCGGCGTACCGCGGTGAGCTCGTGAGGTGAAGGAGCGCGCCCACTTGGTCGCCGACGGAACTGACTCCAGCACCTCGCGTGACTCCGGCTCGAGGTCGTCCAGCGGCCGCCCGTCGATCAACGCAAGTTGACGCTCCCCCACAAGCAGAGCGACGGCCAGGATGTACTGACGCTCTTGCGAGACAACTGGAAGCGCGTGCTGGATGCAGCGAGCGGTGACCCGCGGTACGACGTGTGGGTCGTCCGGGGTCAGCCCGATCACCGATGGGATGAGTGGCGCGAGCCGGGTCCGCCCGGCGTCCGTCGTACAGTCGTTGACGTCCCGGGCCACGCCGGCCAGCAGGGCGTGCGTACAGGACGGATGGTCGGACCATGGCTCGCCGGCCAGATACGAGGCGAATTCCATGAAGCACGCGCCTTTGCGCGGATTGCGGTGCTTCCCCCGGCTCAGAACCGGGACGGAGAGATCAAAGTTGTTCATAGAACAGCTCCCGATAAGTACCTGTCTTCTCAGCATGCGCCTGTGTGAGCAGCCGCACAACGCGTGGCGGTTGGGCTGTTCTGTTACCGGCGGGTAGCATCAACTTAGCTATCCCAACCCAGAGGAGCGCTCCCGTGCCCCGTGAGATCCGCGATGTCGTGTTCGTCGACGGCGTTCGCACCCCGTTCGGCAAGGCCAAGGGCCAGTACGCCGAAACCCGCGCCGACGACTTGGTGATCAAGTGCATCCGCGAGCTGCTGCGCCGGAACCCGGCGCTGCCTCCGGAGAAGGTCGAGGAGGTCGCGATCGCGGCCACCACCCAGATCGGTGACCAGGGCCTGACCATCGGCCGCACCGCGGCCCTGCTGGCCGGTCTGCCGAACACCACCCCGGGCTACGCGATCGACCGGATGTGCGCCGGCGCCATGACGGCCGTCACCACGCTCGCCTCGGGGATCGCCTTCGGCGCGTACGACGTGGTCGTGGCCGGCGGGGTCGAGCACATGGGCCGGCACCCGATGGGTGAGGGCGTGGACCCGAACCCGCGGATCATCTCCGAGAAGCTCGTCGACACCAGCGCACTGGTGATGGGGTCGACCGCGGAGAACCTGCACGACCGGTACCCGTCGATCACCAAGGCGCGCACGGACGCGTTCGCCGTACTGTCCCAGGAGCGCGCCGCGAAGGCGTACGCGAACGACCTGATCCAGCCGGACCTGGTGCCGATCGCGACCCGCTCGGCCGAGCTCGGCTGGGGTCTGGCGAGCACCGACGAGCCGATGCGCCCGGGCACCACGCTGGAGGACCTGGCCAAGCTGAAGACCCCGTTCCGGCCGCACGGCCGGGTCACCGCGGGCAACTCGGCCGGTATCAACGACGGCGCCACCGCCGCGCTGATCACCTCCGCCGAAGCGGCCGAGGAGCTGGGCCTGAAGCCGAAGATGAAGCTGGTCTCCTACGGCTTCGTCGGCGTCGAGCCCGAGGTGATGGGCTACGGTCCGGTGCCGGCGACCGAGAAGGCACTGAAGCTGGCGGGCCTGACCATCGACGACATCCAGGCCTTCGAGGTGAACGAGGCGTTCGCCGTTCAGGTGCTGGCGTTCCTCGAGCACTACGGCATCGCCGACGACGACGAGCGCGTCAACCCGTACGGCGGCGCGATCGCCTACGGCCACCCGCTGGCCTCGACCGGCATCCGGCTGATGACCCAGCTGGCCAAGCAGTTCGAGCTCAAGCCCGAGGTCCGCTACGGCCTGACCACGATGTGCGTCGGCCTCGGCATGGGTGGAACGGTCATCTGGGAGAACCCGAACTGGGAAGGCGCAGCCGCATGAGCTTGCAGGAACTGATCGACTCGGCTTCGGCCCTCTCGACCGACGAGGTTGTCACGCTCGCGCACTCGCGGGACGTCGTACTGCCCAACAAGGCGGGCACGCTGGCGCTGATCACGCTGGACAACGGGCACGACCACACCAAGCCGAACACCTTCGGCCCGAAGGGCCTGGGCTCGCTGAACGAGGCGATCGACGCGGCACTGGCCCGCGAGGACATCGTCGCGATCGGTGTCACCGGCAAGCCGTTCATCCTGGCGGCCGGCGCCGACCTGACCGGCGTACCGAAGCTGACCGACCGGGAGCAGGCGCTGGCGCTCGGCAAGATCGGTCACGGCGTGATGCGCAAGCTGGTCGACGGTGGCAAGCCGTCGTTCGCCTTCGTGAACGGCGTCGCGCTCGGTGGCGGCCTCGAGGTCGCCCTGCACGCGACGTACCGGACGATCTCGGTCGCGGCCGGGATGCTGTCGACGCCTGAGGTCTTCCTCGGCCTGATCCCGGGCTGGGGCGGTAACTTCCTGCTGCCGAACCTGATCGGCGCGGACAAGGCCGTCAAGGTCGTCGTCGAGAACGCGCTGAACCAGAACAAGATGCTCAGTGGTCCGGAGGCGGTCAAGCTCGGGATCGGTGACGTCCTGCTCGACTCGGCCGACTTCCTCGAGCAGTCGCTGATCTGGGCTTCGAAGGTGCTGACCGGTGCGGTCACCGTCGAGCGTCCCGAGATCGACCGCGGCGACGCCTGGGACGCAGCCGTTGCCCGAGGCAAGGGATTTGCCGACGTCAAGGTCAGTGGCGCGGCACCCGCGCCGTACCGGGCTCTGGACCTGATCGCGGCGGCCAAGGACAACGACCGCGACCGTGGTTTCGCGGGCGAGGACGAGGCGCTGGCTGACCTGATCATGAGCGAGGAGCTGCGCAGCGGCCTCTACGCCTTCGACCTGGTCAACAAGCGCGCCAAGCGACCGGCCGGTGCGCCGGACAAGTCGCTGGCACGCCCGGTGAACAAGGTCGGCGTCGTCGGCGCGGGCCTGATGGCCGGCCAGCTGGCGCTGCTGTTCGCCCGTCGGCTCGAGGTTCCGGTCGTCCTGACCGACCTCGACCAGGAGCGGGTCGACCGCGGGGTCGGCTACGTGCACGGCGAGATCGACAAGCTGCTCGGCAAGGGCCGGATCCGCCCGGACAAGGCGAACCAGCTGAAGGCACTCGTCACCGGTTCGGTGGACCGCACGGTCTTCGCCGACGCCGACTTCGTGATCGAGGCCGTCTTCGAGGAGCTGCAACTGAAGAAGACGATCTTCGCCGACCTGGAGAAGATCGTCCGGCCGGACGCGATCCTCGCGACGAACACCTCGTCGCTGTCGATCACCGACATGGCCGCGGATCTGGAGCACCCGGAGCGCGTGGTCGGGTTCCACTTCTTCAACCCGGTCGCCGTGCTGCCGCTGCTGGAGATCATCCGCGCCGCGCAGACCGACGACGCCACGCTGGCCACCGCGTTCGCGGTCGGCAAGAAGCTGAAGAAGTCCTGCGTGCTGGTCAAGGACGCCCCGGCGTTCGTGGTGAACCGGCTGCTGACGCGCTTCCTCGGTGAGGTCAGCGCAGCAGTCGACGAGGGTACGCCGATTCCCGAGGCGGACAAGGCGCTGTCGGCGCTCGGCCTGCCGATGCCGCCGTTCGTGCTGCTCCAGCTGGTCGGCCTCCCGGTCGCTCTGCACGTCGCGGAGACCATGAACCGGGCCTACCCGGACCGCTTCGCGGTCTCGGAGAACCTGGCCAAGGTCGTTGCTGCCGGCAAGCCGTCGTTCTACATCTGGCCCGAGGGCAAGCCGGTCGTCGACCCGGAGATCGAGGCGCTCGTCACCGTCGGCGACAAGCCGTCGTCGGCCGAGGACCTCCGCACGCGCGTGCTCACCGCACTCGCCGAGGAAATCAAGATCATGCTCGACGAGGGTGTCGTGGCCGAGGCACAGGACATCGACCTGTGCCTGCTGCTGGGCGCCGGCTGGCCGTTCCACCTCGGCGGCATCACGCCGTACCTGGATCGTTCCGGTATCGCCGAGAAGGTGAACGGCAGTCCCTTCCTCCCGGCGGGACTGGCTAGTCTGCCGCGGGGTCTGGCTAGCCTCTGAATTTCTTGACGGCTGCGAGCAACTGGGCCGGCGTCATCTTGATGTGTTTCTTCAGGATGGCGTCGGCCCCGGTTTCGTGACTGGCCAGGTCGGCGTACAGGGCAGCCACTTTCTTCTCGCCCAGCTTGCCGATCAGATACTCGACGACCCACCAGCTCTGACCGTACGAGCGGCTACCGGCCACGCTGAACTCCGCCGGACCGGGCAAAGCCTTCATCGACGGCAGGGTCTTGCGCACCTGTTTGCGGTACGGGTCGACCGTCCAGTGCGGGTCGTCCTCGATCACCGCACAGCGGACGTACTCCGCGTACCCTTCGACCATCCACATCGGCGCGTTGCGGCCGAGCAGCACCGAGGCCGCATGGGTCATCTCGTGCGCGAGCAGGTCCTTGTCGAGCTCCTTGCGCACGGCCGGGTTCACTACGATCCGGGAGCCCACAGGCGCAGTCGTCCGCTGGCGGACCGGGTCCTGGTCGTAGATCGGGACGTCCTTGGCCGCGATCGTCCAGCCCTTGCCGGAGCCGGACAGCCAGAGCATCGCCAGCACCTGGGGCTCCGGCATCGCGACGACCATCACGGAACCGTCCCACTGCTGCGGCCAATGCCGCCGGACACCGCGCACGGCCTGTTCGGCGGCCGCGGCGATCTTCTGACCGAGGGCCGCTTCGCGCTTGGCGACGACCACGGAGACCTTGCCACGGCGGACGACCGTGATGGGCTGGTAGTCCCACGGCTGCCGGTGACCGTCGTGACTCAGCACCTCGTCGATCGAGCTGTCGTCGACCAGGACCCAGCCGGACGGCCGCCGTACGAACGTGTAGGCGACGTCGGTCTGCACCGGCTTCGCATCCAGTCCGGTCAGCTGGTATCGCATCAGCACCCGGCTCGAGAAGGTCGTCGGCCCGAACTTCGCGGTCAGTAGCGGAGCCGGCCGCGGCTCGGCCAGGAAGTACTCGAGCTTGGTGAACCCGAACTGCCGCAGGTTGGCGAACAGTTGCCGCTGCTTGGGCAACAGCTTGACGTCCACCGCGGCGACGAACGCCTTCACGTCCCCCTTGCGCACCGCGGCTGCCCGCGCGCTCAGCAGCTTGTTGATCTCCTGCTTGCGCTTCGGTGACTCGGTCGGCGTGGCCGGCCCCGGCGTGGCCTTGATCGCGGCGGCCTCGCTGGCCGGCGCAGCGGCACCTTGCTGCAGCCGGACACCGACAACGGCCACTGCGCCGGCGATCGCCAGCGTAGTGATCCCGGCGACCAGGCGCCGCGGGTGCTTCATGAGTACTCCCCCTCCGAAGGTCGGCTGATCCTACCGGCAGCCGACCTTCGACAGGGAGCTCAGGCCCCGATCTGTTCGCCGGTCTTCTGCTCGATGCCGACGCGGCTCTTGCGGTAGCCGTAGACGGCGTAGATCGCGAAGCCGATCGCCATCCAGATCCCGAACCGCAGCCAGGTCTCCAGCGACAGATTCAGCATCAGGTAGAGGCAGATCAGCGCCGCGACGATCGGGATCACCGGACTCCACGGCACCCGGAAGGAGCGCTGGATGTCCGGGCGGCTCTTGCGCAGCAGCGGCACCGCGATCGACACCAGGGTGAACGCGGCCAGCGTGCCGATGTTCACCATCTCCTCCAGCTTGCCGATCGGCGTCACCCCGGCCACGATCGCCACCACGACACCGATACCGATCGTCAACCGGTACGGCGTGCCCCACTTCGCATGCACCTTGCCGAGCTCACGCGGCACCAGGTGGTCGCGGCTCATCGCGAACACGACACGAGCCGCACCGATCATCAAGGTCAGTACGACGGTGGTCAGACCGGCCACCGCACCGGCGGAGATCAGCGTCGCGAACCCACCTCGGCCGACCGAGCGGAAGGCCTCGGCCAGCGCAGCCTCACCGCTGATGTCGGTGTACTTGACCATGCCGGTGATCACGAGGCAGACGGCGACGTACAGGACTGTGCAGATCGCCAGCGAACCGATGATGCCGCGCGGCAGATCGCGCTGCGGGTTCTTCGCCTCTTCGGCGGTGGTGGCGACCACGTCGAACCCGATGAACGCGAAGAACACCAGCGACGCACCGGAGATCAGACCCATCACACCGAACGTCGACGGCGTGAACCCGAACAGCGCCTGGAACAACGGTGTCGTGATGGTCACGTTGCCATCGGGCACGGGCACACTCGGCGGGATGAACGGGGTCAGGTTCTCACCCTTGATGTAGAACAGGCCGGCGACGATCACGAACAGCACCACGAAGAGCTTGATCGCGACCAGCACCAGGTTGACCCGCATCGACTCCTTGATACCGATCGTCGCGAGCGTGGCCAGGATCACCACCAGCAGCATCGCGAGCACGTTCACACTGCTGTCCGGCCCGATCGATTCGGGCCAGCTCAACCCGATCTGTTCCAGGAACAGGGCCGCGTACGTCGACCAGCCCTGAGCGACGACGCTTGCCCCGAGCATCAGCTCGAGCAGCAGGTCCCAGCCGATGATCCAGGCGAAGATCTCACCGAGGGAGAAGTAGGAGAACGTGTACGCCGATCCCGACACCGGGACGGTCGAGGAGAACTCGGCGTAACACAGGGCGGCCAGCGCGCAGCAGAGGGCGGCCAGCACGAAGGAGAGGGCGATACCCGGGCCGGCGAAGGACTTGGCGGCCCGGCCGGTGAGGGTGAAGATGCCGGCACCGATGATCACGCCGATACCGAAGACCGTCAGGTCCAAGGCGGTGAGGCGTTTCTTGAGCTGGTACTCCGGCTCGTCGGTATCGGCGATCGATTGTTCGATCGTCTTCTTCCGGACAAGACTCATCTGCGCCTCCTCGACTGCGTCCATTACTGGACTGGACGGAACTCTCCGAGCCTGCCTCTCTGACAGCGCGAGGTCAATTCGGCACTCAGCGTTGCGGCCGGTATGTCCGTAGTGATGTCCATAACGTGACCTCGGTCAGTCCGCTGCGGCTGAGCAGGATGCGGTCGCGGGACACCTGATTGATGCCGTGGGCAGCCATGTCCTCGTACAGCTCCGCGACCGCGTCCAGGCCGATCCGCTGCACCAGGTAGCGGACGGCCAGCCAGCTCACGCCGTACACGTCGGAGGAACTCTCGTAGAAGCCGGCGTCGGTCGGGAGCGAGTGCAGCGTCGGCAGTGCGTCGTCGATGACCTCCTGCTCCCACTTGGCCACCTCGCCGGGACCACCGAGGGCCTCGATACCGCGCCAGGACACGTACTCCGCGGCGCCCTCGGCCAGCCACAGCGGTTCGTATCCGCCGAGGTCGGCGGTCGCGACATGGGTGAGCTCGTGCGACAGCAGGATCTCGTCGACCTGGTCACGCTGATTCGGGTTGATCACGATGTAGGCGCCGGCCACGGTGCCGTCGGCGGTGTCCTGACCGGGCAGCGACGAGAACGTCGACCCCGCACTGGCCGCCGACTCGATGTCCTCGTCGGCGAACCGCGCGTCGCGGACCTCGGTGTCGTCGAGCGCGATGATGAGGGCGGACCCACGCCAGCGGCGCGGCCAGTAGTCCCGAACCTCGACCAGCCCCTCGGCCGCCTCGGTCAGGATCGCCCGGCCACGCTCGTGGTCACCCTTCTCGACCACGACCAGGACGCGGGGTCCGCGCAGTACCTCGATCCGGCCCAGGTCCCAGGCCTCGCGGTGCGCGCCGGGGCCGAGGTCGTCGTCGAGGTCGTCGTCATCGGTCAGCACCCAGCGGCCGGCCCGGCTGATGAACGTGTACCCGAGCTCGGTCGTCACCGGAGCCACGTCGACCTTCGGGATCTGGTAGCGCATCAGGATGCGAACCAGGTACGTCGCTCGTCCGCGAGCCTTCACGACGGCCGGGTCGAAGCGTTCCTCGGCCTGGCTGTAGCCGAGTTCGGCGAACCCCATCTCGACCAGGTTCGCGAACAGCACCTTCTGGCGGGCGATCAGCTTGGTGTTCGACGGGTCGAGATCCTTCAGGAACAGCGTCTGATTCCCGGTCTGCACGGCCTGGGCGCGGCGGATCAGGATCGTGTCGATCGCCACCCGGCGAGCCGTCGCCGCGGCAGACGCCTTCGACGGCGATCTCGGCGTACTGGATGGGGTCACGGTCGCCACCCGTGCCCGGGCGTCCTCGGACCGCTCGTTGACCGCGTAGACGACACCGCCGGACACGAGTGCTACCGCCAGCAGCAGCCCCAGCCATCGGCCAGGGCCAGCCGGAGCGCCTGGCGGCGGGGCGCTAGGGATGGTCGCACTCACGTCGGGTCGTTCCTCCGAGGGCCCGTCTGTCTACAGCTCGGCCACCCTACTCGGTTCGCCGCGTTCCGCCACCAACACGCCGGTCACGATGCAGCGGCGTTCTTCAATGCCCGGAACAGAGCAGTCTCAGTGAGCCCGACATGTTCGGTCATGATCCGGTCGCGCTCTTCCTGGCTGGAGCCCAGCGCGGCGAGTTCCTGGTACAGCGTGGCGACCTCGGTGCCACCGAAGCGGTCGAAAAGATAGTCGACCGCGAGCCACGACAGCGGATACGAACTGTCGGGACGCTGGAAGAAGACCGCGTCGGCCGGCAGACTCTTCGCCTTCGCCAGGTACTTCGTTCGCACCTCCTGCCGGTACTTCGGGAGGGCCAGATCCTGGGCGCCGTCCATCGGCAGGAACTCGACGTACGTCGCGGCGCCCTCGACCAGCCAGCGCGGCGCATAGGGCCCGTACGACGCGGTCGCGACATGGGTGAATTCGTGCGCGAGGGTGCGGACGTCGATCCGGCTGCGGTTCCGCGGGTTGATCACGACATAAGAGTCGGCGCGCTCGCCGGCTCCGCTCACCTCACCGGGCAAGGTGCGGTAGACCCAGGTCGCCATCGCGATCGCGTCCTCGGCGTTCTTCGGGACGGTGTAGTCGGCGCCGCGGACGACCTTGTCGTCGAGCGCGATCACCACGCCGGAGCCGGTCCAGCCGCCCGGCCAGCTCTTGCCGACCGCCTTCACCGCGTTGGTCGCGATGCCGGTCAGCTTGGCCGCCAGCTGCTGCTGGCCCTTCTCGACGACCACGAGGACCCGTGCGGCCCGTTTGACCAGGACCTCGCCGGTGTCCCAGGCCTCCTCGTGCGAACCGCGCGGCAAGCGCTTGTCGAGGTCCTGGTCGGAGACGAGGGCCCAGCGGCCGGCCTTGCGCTCGCTGAAGGTGTAGCCGAGCATCGACCGGACGGGGACGGTGTCGATACCGCGGATCTGGTAGGTCATCGCGACCGCCACCACGTACGTCGAGGGGCCGTACTTGCGGGTGACGGCGTCGTCGTACTGCTGGGCGAGCTGGTGGTACGCGAGCTTCGCGAAGCCGAACTGCCGCAGGTTGGCGAAGAGCGTGCGCTGCCGGGCGATCAGGCTCAGGTTGGCCTGGTCGACGTCGGCGAGAAAGGCAGCCTGGTCGTCGGCGAGGACGGCCTGGGCGCGACGCTTCAGGACCTTGTCGACCGCCGCGGCCCGGGCGACCAGATCGATGTCCGGTGTCTTCGGGGCGGTCTTGGCCGGCTGCTCGGCCTGGGTGGTGGACTGGTGCAGGGCCAGGCCGCCGGCCACCGCCGCCGCGACCAGCACGAACGACAGCAGGAACGGCCAAAGCGGCGTACGGGCCCGTCCTGCGGCCCGACGCCGCGCAGGTGCCGCATGGCGGCCCACTCAGGCCGCCTGCTCAGGCTCCGCCTGGCCGACCAGTCGCTGGCTCACTGATCGACTCACCCTGAGTTTGGGCAACGGCCTCGATGACATCTCTCGCGATCTGCTGACCGGTGAGGCCGATCTGCTGCAAAACCGCCGCACGCTTCGCATGCTCCAAGAACTGCTGCGGGATGCCGAAGTCACGCACCGGGGTCGTGATGTTGTGGTCGCGCAGGGCCTGGGCGATCATCACGCCACACCCACCGGCGCGGCCGTTGTCCTCGATCGTGACCACGAGCTTGAACTTCGGAGCCAGCTCGACCAACTTCGGATCGACCGGCTTCACCCAGCGCGGATCCACCACGGTGACGCCGATGCCCTGTGCCTGCAGCCGCTCGACCACGTCCATCGCGGTGGCCGCCATCGAGCCGATGCCGACCAGCAGGACGTCGGTGCCGGAACGATGCAGCACGTCGAGGCCGCCGACCTTGTCGATCGGGTCGATGTCCGGGAACACCTCGCCCTTCGCGTACCGCAGCACGGTCGGGGCGTCGCTCACGTCAACTGCCTCGTTCAGCAGCTCGACCAGACGGGTGCTGTCCCGCGGCGCGGCCAGCCGGAGGCCCGGGACAACCTGGACGATCGACATGTCCCACATGCCGTTGTGGCTCGGGCCGTCGTCACCGGTCACGCCGGCGCGGTCGAGCACGAACGTGACACCGCACTTGTGCAGCGCAACATCCAGCAGCAACTGGTCGAAGGCACGGTTCAGGAAAGTCGCGTACAGGCCGACGACCGGGTGCATGCCACCCATCGCGAGACCCGCGGCACTCGTGACCGCGTGCTGCTCGGCGATCCCGACATCGAACGTGCGGTCGGGGAAGGCCTCCGCGAACTGGTTGAGGCCGGTCGGGTTCAGCATCGCGGCGGTGATCGCGACCACGTCGGGCCGGCGGTGACCGATCCGGACCAGCTCCTCGGCGAACACATCCGTCCAGCCGCGCGGCTTGTTGGGCGGCCGGATCTGGTGGAAGTTGTCTTCCTCGTCCTGCTCGGCAGCGGCGTACCCGAAGCCCTTCTGGGTGACCGCGTGCACGATCACCGGGCCGCCGAACGCCTTCGCCTTGCTGAGCGCGTCCTCCATCGCTTCCCGGTCGTGGCCGTCGACAGGACCGACGTACTTGAGGCCGAGGTCCTCGAACATGCCCTGCGGGGCCAGCATGTCCTTCAGCCCCTTCTTCACCCCGTGCAGCACCTCGTACATCGGCGGGCCGACGAGCGGCGTGCGGCCGAGGTTCTTCTTGATCAGGTCGAGGATCTTCTCGTACCGCGGATTGGTCCGGAGCGCGGTCAGATGCGTCGCCAGGCCACCGACGGTCGGGCTGTACGACCGGCCGTTGTCGTTGACGATGATGACGAGCTTCAGGTCCTTCTCGGTGGCGATGTTGTTCAGCGCTTCCCACGCCATGCCACCGGTCAGACCGCCGTCACCGATCAGCGCGACGACATGCCGGTTCTCCTTGCGGATCCGGTAGGCCTTGGCCAGACCATCGGCGTACGAGAGGCTCGTGCTGGCGTGACTGTTCTCCACGATGTCGTGCTCGGACTCGGCCTGGCTCGGGTAGCCGCTCAGGCCGCCCTCCTGCCGCAAGCTGTCGAACTTCGGCGCGCGGCCGGTCAGCAGCTTGTGCACATACGTCTGGTGGCCGGTGTCGTAGACCAGCCGATCCGTCGGCGAGTCGAACACCCGGTGCATCGCCAATGTGATCTCCACCATGCCCAGATTCGGCCCGAGGTGTCCCCCGGTCCGCGACACGGTCTCCACCAGGACGTCCCGGATCTCCGCCGCCAGGTCGGTGAGCTCCTTCGGCGTCAGCTTCTTCAGATCCGCCGGCCCGCCGACCGTCTCCAGCACGCGCATCGAGCCCCTTCCACAGGTCGTCCTCGAATGCTTGAGTCTATGCATGCGCCCGCTTGATTCCGAACTGGCCGGGCACGTGCTGTGAATCTCACTTTCTGAGACGCTCACTGAGGGTGATTAGTTCGGGGTGTCCCCTACAGTGACCGCATGCATCAGGTGACCACCCTGTTCACCAAGTACGACGGCACCCCACACCGCCTGATGGAGGCCGTCGATTTGGGCGAAGACGAACACGGCCTCTGGGTAGGCTCGCGCCCCGGCAGCCGCGCCCGCCGCGCCGACGGCACCTGGATCACCGTCGACCACCACCGCGTCCGCCTCTTCCCCCGCGGCCAATGGTGGTCAGCCCTCTTCAACGACACCCCCCACGCCACCCACATCTACTGCGACGTCACCATGCCCGCAGTCTTCGGCGTGGACACCGTCACCCTCGTAGACCTCGACCTCGACATCCGCCTGCTCCGCAGCGGCGCCGTACGAGTCATGGACGAAGACGAGTTCGAAGCCCACCGCGTGAAGTACGCCTACCCACCCCAGGTAGTAGCCACCGCCCAAGCCACCTGCACCTGGCTGGCCGCCAACATCACCACCGCCGAACCCTTCCGCTCCGCCTACCAGCCCTATCTGGAAGCCATCCGCGCCTTGGCGTAGACAGCTCAGCCGAAGGCGAGTGCGGTCGAACGGCCCTCGCGGAGGGCGGCCAGGTGCTCGTCGTAGTTCAAGGCGTCGAAGAGGGACGAACCGTCGAGCAAGCGCGCCTGCAAGTCCCTCTCGCGGGCCTCGATCGCCTCTGCCGCGTCGACGGCGGAAGCGAACTCCTGCTCGGAACCCACCACCAATCCGTCGTCGTCGCCGACGATCAGATCCCCCGGCCGAACCCGGACGCCCTCGAGAACAAGATCGATTCCGGTCTCGGGGAGAGCCTTCGCCGGATACGCGTTCGGGGCGAATCCCGTGGACCACACCGGCATCGACAGCCGGGCAACCGTGGCCGTGTCGCGAGAACGTCCAGCGATCACCAGTCCCGCGAGACCGCGGCGCTGAGCCTCCGTGCAGAACAGTTCGCCCGCAACGGCTCTGTCCTCGCCACCTGCGTCAACGACCAGCACGTCCCCGCGACCCGACTCCCGCAACCCATGGATCACCGACATCAGGTCACGGTTTGCCCGTGCGGTCACGACCCGTCCCACCAGACCTCCGCCCGGCGCAACCGGACGCAGCCCCGGCGGCAGAACGCGCAACGTCGACGCCGCATCGACAAGGCTGGTCGTAGACAGCTCACGCAAGCGCTCGAGCAAAGTGCTGGTCGTCATGTCCCAATCCTCACATTCGAGGTCGCGAATCCATCGATGACGACGCCACCCCGGCAGATGTCCGACTCAGGCACGTACCCCAACGGCCGAGTCCACGCCCTCCGCACCCACCCCTGGAC
>NZ_SMKA01000237.1 GCF_004348455.1 Kribbella albertanoniae | reverse complement strand
CCATCGGTACTACGAGTCGCCGGAGCCTGTACGGCGATCGCGCATGGGGCGATCGCCGTACAGGCTCCGGCGACTCGTAGTACCGATGGTTCGTTCCGCTTTGCCAATGGCACCGGGACCGCGGACAAGGTCGGCTTCGAGGGTGGCGTGTACTTCAAGGGGCACGAGATGCAGGCGGGCAATCCGCTGCTCGAGGTGACCGTGCGGGATCTGCGGATCGCGCTCAACCGGAGTACCGGCAAGATCATCGCGGACGTGGTCAGCAAGAGCATGGAGAGCGGCCAGCCGGCGACGTACGACGATGTGGAGCTGGCGTCCCTCGACTTCGCGACCAAGCCGGTGGAGATCAAGGACGGCGTCGCGACGGTCGTCGGTGCGCCGGCGACGCTGACCGCGGCCGGTGTTCCTGCGTTCGCTGGCTTCTACGCGGCCGGTACGGCGCTCGATCCGGTCAGCTTCGCGGTTCGGCTGACCACGACGCCGACCTGGCAGCCGAAGATCGACGTACTGGGGCCGGATGGCAAGCCGCTGGGTACCGTCCCGCTGGCCGGTGTGGTGGCGACGGTTCGCGGCAGCGGGTTCGACCCGGCGTCGAACCCGTCGACCCGGCCGCCGGTCACACCCGGCAAGCCTGGTGGTGTGTACGTCGTGTTCGGCAGCTTCGACAAGGCGTGGCGGCCGTCTGAGGGTGCACCGGCTGGTGCGCGCCGCGTGCTCGATCAGAAATGGGCGCTGCCGGATGCATCCCGCCCAGGAGCGGATCCGGCGTTTGTGACGCTGAACCCGGATGGGACGTTCGAAGCCACGCTGAACGTGAAGCCGGCCTCTGCGGCGTCGGGTACTTACGGAATCGCGACGTACGCCGCTGGTGGTGCTGTCCCCAATGCGCCGCAGGAGCTGCTCAAGCCGGTCGTGTTCGGTGGCGGGACTGCGGTGCTGACTGTTGCGCCGCATGCTGACTTGAGCGACGGGCAGACGGTCAGTGTGAAGGGGGCGGGGTACGCGCCGAACCGTGCGCTGTATGTCGCGCAGACGCCGCAAGGTACGTCGGGTTCGACGAACCCCTCGCCGTTCTCGGGTGCGCAGCGGGTTGTCACCACGGCGGCGGGGACCTTTGAGACGACCGTGCAGACTGCGGTGACGTTCACCAATGAGGGCGTGAAAATCGACTGTAAGGCGGTTGCTTGTTATCTGGCGAGCTTCAACTCACCGCTTGCCTCGGACAACGAGGTGGTCGACCTGCGCGGCGATCGGTCGCAGGACGTGTTCCGTGCGATCACCTTCAAGAACGCTGGGCCGCAGCCGGTTCTGCCGGTGGTGACTACTCAGCCGCGTGAGCTTGCGGTTGTTGCTGGTAGCAACGTTGAGTTCACGGCGGCGGCGAGCGGTACGCCGGTTCCGACTGTGCAGTGGGAACGCAGTGGTGATGAGGGGAAGACGTGGGCGCCGATCGCATCGCCGTCTGCGGTGACGGCGACGTTGAAGGTGGACGCCGTACAGGCTGCTGACAACGGGGCGCGATTCCGGGCCGTGTTCAGCAATGCGGCGGGGTCGGCGACCTCGGCCGCTGCTGTGCTGACGGTTGCCGGTGCTGATCCCAAGGTCGTGGTGACGGCTGCGGTGAAGCAGGGCGGGGAATTGGTTGCCGAGGGCAGCGGGTTCCCGGCTGGGCAGAAGGTGACGGCTGCGGTGGATGCCGCGACGGATGCGCCGGAGTTCAGCTTCAGTAATGCGAACGGTCAGACGGTGACGGTCAGCTCGGCGAACGGCAAGGCGCTGTCAGTTGCCGGTGGCAAGCTGTTACTGCCTGATAGTGCGCAGCTTGCGGTCAAGGTCAGCGGGTTGCGGAACAGTCGCGAGAACACGGCGGCGGCGCCGAGCGGGTTCTACGTGATGACGGCCGTCGACAACGGTGCTGGGCAGACGGCATCGCCAGCGATCGGTGGTGCCGACCTGACTGGCAAGAGCGGGCAGTCGGCGTGGATCACCAACTACCCGTACGCCGGTTCCGAGAACCTCGTCGTACGGATCGGGGCCGACCTGGTCGCTCGAACGACGGTCACGGTGGCGTCGAAGGACGAGTTGACCGACTGCGCTTCTACTCCTCGCGGCTGCGTTCTGTACTTGCGTGCGGATCACCGGTCGACGGCGAACCGGGCGTTCGACGTACGGGTGCCGTTGGAGTTTGCTTCGGCTTCGGTGCGGGCTGCGGCTGTTGGTACGACGCTGGGTGAGCAGGAGGCGGATGCGGACGGCAAGGTGCGGTTCGCCTGGAAGGTGCCGAACGACTTCGCCGTCGGCAAGCACGTGCTGACGCTGACCGGTCCCTCGGGCCTGACCGCCTCGACGAACTTCTCGGTCACCTCAGCTGTCACGCCGACACCGACACCTACGCCCACCCCGACTCCCACGGCCTCGCCGACCACGACGCAGCCGCCGGTGACCGATACACCGACCAAGCCAACCGGCTCACTCGCCAACACCGGTGGCGCAGGCATCTGGCTCCCCATCGGCGGCGGCGTACTCCTCCTGGCCGGTCTGCTGATCACCCTCGCCACCCGAAGGAAGCATTCATGACCGCACATCCCTTCACCCCCGACATCGTCGAGGCCGTGCTCAAGCACATGAACACCGACCACGGCGGCCACTCCCTGGAGATCGTCCAGGTCCTCGGCAACCAGCCCGACGCCACCGCCGTCGTACTCACCGCCCTCGACCCCACCGCCGCCATCTTCACCGCAACAGTCGCCGGCCACCCCGTCGAAGTCCGCATCCCCTGGTCCGAACCAATCGCCGACCGCCCCCAGTTCCGCACCGAGTTCGCCCGCATGGCCCACGAAGCCGCCCGACCCAACTGATCGCCGCCCCCGTACGCACCTTCGAGATTTGAGGGGCTATCCGTTCAAGTGGACCCTTCTCCGCTCAATTTTTGAGGGGAGAACCAGCACATTGAGCGGAGATCCCCTCGTTTTCCGCGCAACGCCGTACCGGTGGGTGGGAGGCGGTTACGGTGGGGGGATCGGTGGCTGAGGAGGGTTTGGCGTGGTTGAGCGGATCGGGCTTGTGGTTCACCAGGGGCGGGAGATGGCCGTCCGGACGGCGGGGACGGTGCGGGCCTGGGCGGACAAGCACGGGATCGGGTGTACCGATATCGACGTGTGGAAGGACCACGAGGATCGGCGCAGTGGGATGGCCGAGCTGCATCATGCGGGGGACCCGGATCTGGTGGTGACGCTCGGTGGGGACGGGACGTTCCTGCGGGGTGCGCGGATCGCGGCGAAGAACAATGCCGCCGTACTGGGGGTGGATCTCGGGAAGGTCGGGTTCCTGACCGAGGTTGCGTGCAAGGACGTGGAGGCGGCGCTCGAGGCGGTACATCACGGTGGGGCGACGATCGAGGAGCGGATGACGCTCACGATGCGGGCTTCGCGGGCGCTGGAGATTCCGGACGGGATCGAGTCGCTGCTGCGGTACGGGCACGGGCCGGCGTTGCCGCCGCCGGCGGTTCGGCCGGAGAGTACCGAGGGGGACGGGTGGGGGCTCGCGCTCGACGTGACGGCGCTGAACGACGTCGTACTGGAGAAGCTTGCGCGGGATCACCAGGTGGCGCTCGGGGTCTACCTGGCCGGGCGGCTGCTGGCGTCGTACTCGGCTGATGCGGTGATCGTGGCGACGCCGACCGGGTCGACGGCGTACAGCTTTGCGGCGGGTGGGCCGATCTTGTCGCCGAATACGAACGCCCTCGTGTTCACGCCGGTGGCGCCGCATATGACGTTCAACCGGAGTGTGATCGCTGCGCCGGATGAGCCGATTGCGCTGCGGGTGCTGCCGCATTCGGGGCAGGCCGCGGTGAGCATCGACGGGCAGTTGCGCGGCGTACTTGATCCGGGGGACTGGATCGGGGTGTACGGATCGACGCGTCCGCTGCGGCTGGTGCGGCTGCGGCCGACTGACTTCTACGGGCGGCTGCGGGACCGGTTCCGGCTGACCGACGCGCCCGCGACCGGGGTGGACGGGGAGTCGGATGCGTTCTTCATGCCTGGCGATTCGCCGGTGCCGCCGGACCTCGCGCACCTGCGGTTGCCACCACCTGCTTCCGGGGCCCGGTAGGGTCTCTCCTCATGCGAAACGTGGTGATCCTGGCCGGGGGCTCGGGGACGCGGCTGTGGCCGATGTCCAGGGACGACAGGCCGAAGCAGGTGCTGCCGTTGGCAGCTGGTGAGTCGCTGCTGCGGGTGGCGTACAACCGGCTGCAAGGACTCGTCGAGCCGGAGAACATCTATGTGTGCACGGTCGGTGCGTACGCAGACGTTGTCCGCAAGGAGCTTCCGGAGCTCGGCCCGCACGCCATCATCGGCGAGCCGGCCCGCCGGGACACGGCGAACGCGGTCGGTCTCGCGTCGGCTGTTGTTGCCCGGAACGATCCGGACGCGGTCGTCGCGTTCGTGGGGTCGGACCACTTGATCAGTCCGGAGGACGAGTTCCGGGCTGCGATCGAGGCTGGGTTCGCGGTCGTGGAGCAGCGGCCTCGGGCGCTGGTGACGTTCGGGATCGAGCCGACGCATCCGCATACCGGTCTGGGATACATCGAGCGCGGTACGGCGATTGAGGGTACGGCGGCGTTCGTCGTGGACCGGTTCCGGGAGAAGCCGGATCTGGCGACGGCCGAGGAGTACCTGGCCACCGGACGGTTCTGGTGGAACTCGGGGATGTTCGTGTGGCGCGCCGAGACCGTGTTGAGCGTGTTGGATGAGCTGCTGCCTGAGTCGGCGGCCAACCTGCGGCAGGTCGCGTCCGTGTGGGACACCCCTGAGCGCGAGGGGACGCTGGCCGGGATCTACCCGAACCTGCAGAAGATCAGCGTCGACTACGCCGTGATGGAGCCCGCCTCCCAGGGCAAGGTCGATGCCGAGGTGGTCGTCGTACCGATGCCTGTGCACTGGCTCGATGTCGGCTCCTGGGCCGCCCTGGCCGGCACGTACGCGGAGGACCCGAACGGCAACCGCACCGACGGTACGACGCTGAGCTGCCTGCTCGACTCCCACGACAACATCATCGTCACCGACGACCCCGACCACCTGATCGCCACGGTGGGGTTGCGCAGCCACATCATCGTCCACACCCAGGACGTCACCATGGTCTGCCCGCTGTCCGACGGCGAACGAGTCAAAGACCTGGTAGCCCAAGTCCAGTCCGACCACGCCACCAAATACCTGTAAGGCGGCGGGGCGGACAGCGGAACACCCCGCGGCTGGTGAAGCTGCGGGGTGTTCGGGGTGGTGCTGGCCTTTAGCCGCCGTTGGGTTCTTGGGCGTCCATGGCCGGGTACTTGTCCATGAAGGACTTGAGGGCTTCGCCGCTGACGGAGCCGCAGAACTGGCGGTGGCCGAAGGCCTCGGTGGCGCCGGCCTTGTTACCGGACCAGTGCGCGAAGGCGACGTTCTTGCCGTCGGGCCAGGGCTTGCCCTCGTCGGCCTTGAAGGGGGCCGCGATGAACTTGCCGATGGACGACTCCGGGAGCTTGCCCTTGGAGATCTGCTCGATCTGGTCGATCTGATCCTTGGGCAGGGTGTCCTTGTACCAGAGGATCGTGTAGCCGTGCTCCAGGTTGTGGACCAGGTTCGAGACGCCGGGGCGGTCGGCCAGGGTGTAGAACTTCCGGCCGAACGGTGCCCACTCCTGGTAGTGCGGGCCGGACGACGGCGGTGACTCGTTGTACAGGATCTTGGTGCCGTCGGGTTTGTGATCCATGGTGCCGCCGGCCTTGTCGTCCGTGGGCGCGTCACACGAGGCGGCACTCGCGCTGACGCCGAAGTCGGAGATGTCCTGGCCCTTGGTGCGCGAGTCCTGGATCAGCTTGATCGCCGGGTAGGCGATGATGGCCAGACCGACGACGATCGAGGCGACCACGATCAGCAGGGTCCGGTTCTTGTCGGACCGGGCCTGGTCGCGCTGCATCTTCTCGATCATCTCGCGGCGTGCCTGCTTCTGCGATGACGCTTTACCCACAGTGTTGGTCTTCCCGGATCGGGGCGGCCATCGCGCCGCCGTGCGGATGCAGTGTACGAGGAGTTTCTAAGAAGATGCCTAGAAACTTATCGGGACCGTGAGCCGAACGTGACCGTCGCCTCACTCCCCGGGCCCGTCCGCACGCTCACGCCGTACCCCTCCGCGTGCAGCAGGACCGCCAGCCGCTCCGCGATCAGACCGACCGTCACCGGCTCCTCACCGAAGACCGTGACCGCGTTGTCGAGCACCTGCAGGTGCACGTCCTCGACCTCGGCCAGCAGCCCGTCCCACAGCGCCGGATCGACCTCACAGGGCCCCGTAGGCGCCTGACGCTCCAGTACGGCGGCCCGCGCCGCCTCCCGCGTGCCCAGACTGAACATGTCGTGCTCCGCGTCCCGCACCAGCGCCCGGGCGCCCGGACCGTGCTCCCCGACCGGCAGCACGACGTCTGCCAGCCCACGCACGATCGCCACCGGCACCCCGTCCGCCTTGCCCTTCACGAGCTCACTGGCGCTCGCGATCTCGTCAGCCAGCGCCGGCTCGGTCACCGCGAGCACATTGCCATGACTGTCCGTCGTACCGCGGAGGTCTTCCACTACGCGCACTCCGGCGGCCCCGATGGCCAGATCGGTCTGTCCGGTGCGCCATGGCCGCCCGAGCGTGTCTGTGACGACCACTCCGACGTTCACGTCGTACCGGGCCTTCAGAGCCTCCCGCAGCGCCCGTGCAGAGGCGTCTGGGTCCACCGGTAGCAACAGGACGGTGCCAGGGGGCGTGTTGGAGGTGTCTGTGCCCGCAGCAGCCATCACCAGGCCGTGGCGGGTCTGAACGATCCGGGTCTCGCCGCGCTGCGCCACGACGCGCACCAGCTCGGCGTCGACCGCCTCCTGCCGGGTGCCGTAGGTGACTCGGCCCTCGGCCTTGCTGATGATCTTGGACGTCACCGACACCACGTCCCCGTCGTGCAGGTCCGCGGAGCCGATCAGCGCGGTCAGGTCGTCGCCGGCCGCCACCTCGGGTAGTCCGGTCACCGGGAAGACTTCCAGGTGTTTCCTCATCGCCGTACTGCCTCCGCGAGGTTCAGAGCCGCATCGGCCATCGCGGCGGTGGTGGTCTCGTCCGTCATCCACAACGGCACCGCCTGCACATGAATTCCCGCTCCGGCGATCGAGTCGGCCTGAATCGAGTCCGACGTGTCGATCAGCCAGCCGTCCAGTACGCCGCCCGACGTCCGCGACCCGTAGAACCGGGCGACCGCGGAGGCGGTCGACGCGACCCCGACCGCGGCCAGCACCTTGTCGGCCATCCCACGGACCGGACCGGTGCCGATGATCGGCGACAGCCCGATCACCGGGGCGGCGGTCTCCCGGACGGCGTCGCGGATCCCCGGTACGCCGAGGATGGTGCCGACCGAGACCACCGGGTTGGAAGGCGGGATCAGCACGACGTCGGCGTCCGCGATGGCCTCCAGTACGCCGGGTGCGGGCTTGGCCTTGTCCTGCCCGACCGCGACGATCTGGTGGGCGGTGACCTCGGCGTGCCAGCGCACCCAGTACTCCTGGAAGTGGATGGCCTTGCGCTTGCCCGGCTGCTCCGGGTCGTCCACGACGACGTGGGTCTCGACCCGGTCGTCGCTCATCGGCAGCAGCCGGACCGGCAGCTTCCACCGCTGGCACAGTGCCTCGGTGACCGCGGTCAGGCCGTAGCCGGCGTCCAGCATCTGGGTCCGGACCAGGTGGGTGGCCACGTCCCGGTCGCCGAGCCCGAACCAGGTCGGCTCCACGCCGTACTCGGCGAGCTCCTCCTTGATCACCCAGGTCTCGTCCTCACGGCCCCAGCCGCGCTCCTTCGAGATGCCTCCACCGAGGGTGTACATCACCGTGTCCAGGTCCGGGCAGACGCGCAGACCGAAGAGGGTGATGTCGTCGGCGGTGTTCCCCACCACGGTGATCTCGGCGTCCGGGCGGGCCTTCAGTAGCCCGCGGATGAAGGTGGCTCCACCGACGCCGCCGGCCAGCACTGTCAATCGCATGGGAAGAGTCTGCACGAGTCGTCAATGCGCCGAGCCACCGCACGACTATGCTGCGGTGGGTCCGAACATCCGCACAGCTCAGTTGTACGGCCCCCAACATCCCGAGGAGCCCTCGTGGTCACCGACGCAACCAAGAAGCTCAGAGAGCCGGTCGCGTACATTCTGCTCGCCTTCGCTGCCCTTTCCGTGCTGGCGGTCCTGGTCCTGCTGTTCTTCGGCGACAGCACCTTCGCGACCAATGCCCTCCGCGCGCAGAGCCGGCTCGCGCCGTCCGACGTCAGTGGCATCCTGCTGCTGCTCAGCCTGGCCGCATCGGTGTGGCTGGTCAACGAGGCGGGTGAGCGTACGACGAACGCCCGGCTCGTCACGATTGCCGCCCTCGCGATCGCCGGTGTCGCCGTACTGGTCGGACTGATCGCGACGTTCTCCGTCTTCGGGGCCAACGGCTCCGGCGGCCTGCTGACGGCCACATTCATCTCGTCGCTGGCCGGCCTGGCTCTGTACGGGGCTGTCGGTTACTACATCTTCAACACCTTCCAGGGTCTGCCGGCCGCGGTGCGTGCGCCGAAGCCGGGCCAGTTCGCGCCCCAGGGGCAGTACGGCAACCAGTACGGCCAGCAGCCGCAGCAGTTCGGTCAGCAGGGTGGCCAGTACGGTCAGCCGGGCCAGCAGGGGCAGTACCCGCAGCAGGGCGGCCAGTTCGAGCAGGGCCAGCAGGGCCAGTACGGCGGTTATGCCGCAGCAGCCGGTGCAGGTGCGGCCGCTGGTGCCGCAGGCGGTTACGCAGCGGCTCAGGGCGACCAGCAGTGGCCGCAGGAGCAGGGCTGGAACCAGGGCGAGCAGCAGCAGGCCTGGTCCGCCAGCGAGGCAGAGGCTCAGCAGCACGCCCCGGCCGACCAGGCCTGGTCCGCCGGCGCCCAGCCGGGCACCGAGCCGACCCAGCAGTGGAGCTCGGAAGGCCAGCAGCAGTACGGCGGCCAGGAAGCCCAGGGCAACCAGTGGCCGCAGGAGCAGGGCCAAGGATCACAGTGGAGTGACGGCGGCCAGCAGCAGTGGTCCGGTCAGGACTACCCGCAGCAGGAGTGGCCGTCACAGTCCGGTCAGGCCGAGCAGGCGCAGCCGGAGGGTCAGCCGACCTGGCAGTCCGGTGAGCAGTCCTGGCCTGCCGAGGAGGCCCCGGCCGCCACCCCGGAGACCGTCGAGCCGGCACCGGCCGCCGAGCCGGTTGCCGACGAAACCCGTGTGGATCCGCGCGTTTCCGAGACCGAGAAGGACGACCAGGGCCAGCAGAGCCAGGGTCAGCAGGGCTGGTGGTCGCAGCCGTCCTGACCCCAGGATGCCTGCCAGGCAAGGCAGCAAGCCCTTACCAGAAACTGCTGACGAAACAACTTCATCCAGTTTCCAGCTGTAGCACATGAACACGAGAGGCCTGTGTACACAGGCCTCTCGTTGTTTTGCAGCCATGTTGCGGATGATGCCAATAGCAGACCACGGCTTGACTTTCGTGGATTGCAGGAATGTAATTTCAACCGTGTCGTTCGTTGACACTCGGTATCGGGGACTGTCGTCGCAGAGTGCGGGACGGTCGAGGTCAGGCATGTGAACCGCAAACTCACATGTACAGGGGAACGAACAGGGTCGAGGAGGTCGTACCGTGACAGAGCTACTGGCGATTGTCGACGGTGAGGCGATCGAGGAGGAGCCGAACTGGCAGGAACGGGCGCTGTGTGCCCAGACCGACCCAGAGGCTTTCTTCCCGGAGAAGGGCGGTTCCACCCGCGAGGCGAAGAAGGTCTGCCTCGGGTGTGACGTCCGTGGTGAGTGCCTGGAGTACGCACTCCACAACGATGAGCGCTTCGGTATCTGGGGCGGTCTGTCGGAGCGGGAGCGCCGCAAGCTGAAGAAGAAGGCCGTCTGACGGTCATCATGCAACGTCCGTAGACAACTTCAACACGAACTTTCCGCGAGGCCCCGGGGGACCACCTGTCACCGGGGCCCGCGGCGTTCCGGACGCTTTTCGGACCGTCACCTCGGCGGCTGTATGGTGACCCAGACCGTCCGTACCCATTGAGGTGTCACAGCTCCGCATGGAACAAGAAGCTCCGGCCGGCTGGGAGTTCTTCGACTCTGTCGACTTCCCGACCGATCACATCGACGACCCGATGGGTCGCCCGCGGGTCAGGCACGTCGTGACCGCGGTGGTGGTCGGCCACGAGGGTGCGGCCTGGCTGCCGCGACTGTCCGAAGCGCTGTGGGCACTCAACCCACGCCCCGACCGGCTGATCGCGGTCGACACCGGATCCACCGACGAGACCGCCGAGCTGCTCGCCTCGATGCCAGGTGTCGAGCCCGTGGTCAGCGTCTCCGCACGGACCGGATTCGGTACGGCGGTCGCCCGTGGCGTCGAGTCGGTCGGGTTCGCGCCGATCCCCTCGCCGTACGGGCCGTACGGCGATGACGCGCACATGCCGGTGGTCGAGTGGCTCTGGCTGCTCCACGACGACTGCGCGCCCGCACCCAAGGCGCTGGAGAAGTTGTTGCTCCAGGCCACCATCGCGCCGGAAGTGGGTATCTGGGGGCCGAAGCTGCGGCTCTGGCCGCGGGACCGGGATCTGCTCGAGGTCGGCGTCACCACGTCCCTCGGCGGTCGCCGCGACACCGGTATCGAGAACGGCGAGCTCGACCAGGGCCAGCACGACCAGCCGCGGAACGTGCTGGCGGTCAGCTCGGCCGGCATGCTGGTCCGCCGCGATGTCTGGGAGACGCTGAAGGGTTTCGACCCGCGGCTGCCGATGTTCCGCGACGACATCGACTTCGGCTGGCGAGCGAGCCGGGCTGGTTTCCAGGTCGGCGTGGCGCCGGATGCGGTGGTCTACCACGCGCAGGCCGCGGCGACCGGTGAGCGCGCACTGGCCGGCACCCGTCGGCACGCATACCAGCTCGACCGCGCGCATGCGTACTACACCGTTCTAGCGAACGCTCCTGGCAAGCTGCTGCCGATCCTGATCCTCAGATTCCTGCTCGGCACGATCCTGCGGTCGGTCTGGTTCCTGATCGGTAAGACGCCGTCCGGTGCGGTCGACGAGTGGACGGCACTGCTCGGCACGCTGCTGGCCGGTGGCTGGACGCAGGCCCGCAAGGACCGCCGCAATCTCGACAAGGTCCCGTACGACGACATCAAGGGACTGTTCTCCCGGTCCGTGCACGCATTGCGGCACAACCTGGAGGAGACCACCAGCACCATCTCCGAGCGGATCCGTGAAGCCTGGGCGGACGAGCCGGAAGAGCAGGTGGTCACCACTGCGCGCCGTGCGAAGAGCACAGCCCGGGTAGCCGTCGGTCAGCCGCGCTGGCGTCGGCAGCTGATGCGGCGGCCGTTCCTCGTCGCCTGGGTGGTGCTGGCGCTCGGCACCTTCATCGCTGGGCGCAGTCTGATCGGTAGCGGTGTGCTGCGCTCCAACCTGCTGCTGCCCGCGCACGAGAACCTGGCGGCGCTCTGGCATGCAGCTGCGTCCGCACCGACCGGTGTGACACCACCTGCCTGGCTGGGACAGTTCTGGGCTCTCTCCACGGTCATGTTCGGGCCGTCGGGAGCAACGAACGTTCTGCTGATCGGTGCGATCCCACTGGCCGCGCTGGCCGCCTGGGCGTTGCTCCGGGCGTTCATCGTCGACCGGGGTGCCCGCGCCTGGGGCGCAACGGCGTACGGGATTGCAGTGTTTACGAACGGCGCGATCACGCAGGGCCGGCTCGGGACGGTGGTGGCGGCGATCGTGCTGCCCCTGCTCGGTGCTGCTGCCCACACCGTGGCGCGTCGGCGTCGCGTGCTTGTCCAGGGCAGTTGGCGGGCCGCGTGGTTCGCCGGTATCTGTCAGGCGATCCTCTTTGCTTTCACTCCGGCGATCGGCCTGCTCGTCGCGGTCACTCTGGCCGTCGGTGGCGTGCTGGGCCTCGGCTGGCGTCGGCAAGGCCGGCAGCTGGTCTTCTCCGTGGTGCTCGGTCTCGTCCTGGTGTTGCCATGGACGATCCAGCTGGTGCTGCATCCGTCGTTGCTGGGCCAGGAAGCTGGTGGTCGGCCGACCACTGCGATCGGACCGGGCGACAGCCTGCCGCATCTCCTGACCGGTACGCCGGTTGGTGGCCCGACGCCCTGGTGGTTCGCCGTACCGCTGATTCTGGTGGCTCTGGTCAGTTTGCTGCGCGAGTCGCGGCAGCGGTACGAGCTGCTCGGCTGGTTCGTCGCACTGGTCGGGCTGGTCGGCACACTCGTGTCGAGCCGGTTGGGCGGCGGCAGTGGCCCGCTGATGTTCCTGATGACCGCAGGCTGGGTTATTGCGGTCACCGTGGCGTGGGACTCGGTCGGGAAGAGCAGCGAGGTTCTGATCCAGGGTGTGCTGGGCGTCGTGCTGGTGACGACGATTGTGACGGCCGGGTTCTGGTTGGTGCGTGGTGTGGACGGACCGCTGTGGCGGGGGCAGGCGCAGGACCTCCCGGCGTACCTGGTGTCCGCGCAGGGCCCACCGACGAACGACTCGATTCTGGTTGTCCGCAAGGCTCCAGGCAGCCCGATGCGGTATTCGCTGGTCAAGGACGGCGGTCCGCGGATGGGTTCCGTGGAGGCCGCGCCGAAGCCCGAGCAGGTCAAGCCGATCACCGACGTACTGTCGACGCTGGGTGGCGGTGGCTCCGGTGAAGAAGGACGTCAGCTGGCTGCCCTGGCCGTCGACTACGTCTATCTGCCCGCACCGGTGGACGCGACCTTGCAGTCGACTCTCGACTCGCTGCCGGGCCTAACCCGGGCCAGTGCCAACGAAGGCGATGCCTCCTGGTTGGTGGACCGGTCGAACGGTGAGGGCAAGTCGCCGCTGGGCGAGGTGACCCACAACCTGTGGCGCATCCTCGGCCTGATCGGGTGGATCATCGCGCTGATCTTCTGCCTGCCGACAGTCCGCCGGACGGTCGCCGTACCGCATGGCACCCATGCCAGGAGGGACCGATGAGCAGCCTGCTGTCGGATCCGCGCATCCGCCTCGGGGCGTGTGTGCTGGCCATCGCCGTGGTCGGTGGGCTGGCCGTCGTCACCAACCCGAAGCAGCCGAACGTTGAGCCGCAGGCCGCGCAGGCCCCGACTCGTTCGATCGTCAACCGGACCGCACTGGCCTGTCCGGCGCCGGCAGCGGGTGGCAAGCAGACCAGTGTGGTCAGCGGCGTCGCACCGGCTCTGCCTGCGGGCACACCGGTCGCCAAGGGCGACGAGGCCCCGCTGTCGATCAGTCCGCTGGCCACAACCGCCGATCCGCTCGGTTCACTGCTGGTCCGCGGCAAGATCGGCTCGAGTCCAGCCGCCACGAAGCCACAGGTCCTGTCGATCCGCGGCACCGGTCCACTCGCCGCAGGTGCAGTAGGGACCAGTACGGCGATCGCCACCAGTGGTGTGAACAGCGGAATGGCCAGTGCGCCGTGCCAGCTGCCCGGCTCCGATTTCTGGTTCGTTGGTGGGTCCACGGCTCCCGATCGCCGGGACGTGCTGACGCTGACCAACCTGGACAGCATCAACGCCGCAGTGAACGTGACGATCTACTCGAACAAGGGCCGGCTGGATGTGCCGTCCGCGCGCGGACTCGTGATTCCGGCCCGGTCGACGTACGAGCTGTTCCTTGATCAGGTCGCCCGTAGCCAGAAGGACCTTGCGCTGCACATCGTGTCGACCGGTGGCCGCGTGGCTCCGGCGCTGCGCGACTACGCGACCAAGGCCGACAAGACGCCGGCCGGGGTCGACTGGATCGGTCCCACGATCGCACCGTCGACCAAGGTGTTCGTGCCGGCTGCCGCGCCTGGTCCTGGGCAGCGGAAGCTGGTGATGGCGAACCCGTCGGACCTGCAGGCCACGATCAGCCTGACGGTGAACGGTCCGAACGGGCCGTTCAAACCAGCCGGGCTGGAGACCGTTCGGCTGCCCGCGGGTGCGGTGAGCACGATCGACCTGACCAAGGTGCTGCACGGGGATGCCAGCGGGATCAGCTTGGTGTCGGATCAGCCGGTGACTGCCTCGCTGCGGATGATCGACAAGAGTGGTTCGGACTTCGCGTCGATCTCGGCGACCGAGGGGCTGACCGGACCGGCGTACCTGGTGCTGCCGGCTCATCAGCAGCCGGCCATCCTGCAGGTGACCGCTCCGGGCAAGGCGTCGAGTGTGAAGATCGATCTGCGGGATGCGGCGGGTAAGTCGCTGCAGAGCCGCGCGGTCGACGTGATCGCGGGTTCGACGACTCAGATCGCGTTCAAGGCGCAGAGCGCGCCGACGTACCTGACGGTGGAGCAGACGCGCGGGACGGTCGTCGCCGGTGTCACGCTGATGCCCGATCCGAAGAGCGATGACACTCCGCAGGTCGCAGCGTGGCCGCTGAGCACTTCACTGGTGTTCCGGGCTCAGCTGGGCGCGCAACCCGACGTACGGGCTGCTTTGCGTTAAAGCCGTCAGTTGCCGTCGGGGTCGCGCAGCATTCGCAGGTGACCACGGCGGGTCACCTCCACCGGCGCGCCCGGGATATCGGCGCCTGGTTCGCGGCGTGGCAGCGGCCGGGCGGCCTCGCGGACCGCGTTGGCCAGCGCTTCGAGGTCGTCCGTCGACGGTCCGGCGGCGGCCGGGTCCGGAGCGAGCCGGATGACCTCCCAGCCGTTCGGAGCGGTCAACCGGTCGGCGTGGTCGGCGCAGAGGTCGTAGCAGTGCGGCTCGGCATACGTCGCGAGTGGACCGATCACACAGGTCGAGTCGGCATAGACGTAGGTGAGCGTCGAAACGGCCGGCGAATGACAGGCGGCGCGCGAACAGATCCTGGCGATGCTCACGACAAGACGTTACCCCCACTAGGCTGAGCGCGTGACCGAGGCTCGCCGTCATCGCAGGCACATCGACCGCCATGGGCGCGGCATGCTCGGCCCGATCAGCCGGCCGAGCTCCTTCGCGCCGCGCGGGCTACCGCTGCAACGCTCGGCCGCGGCGCAGTTCGACGAGGTGGTCGCGGTCGAGGTGACACGCTTGGAGAAGCGACTGCCACAGGTCGTCGCCCGGGTCGAGTTCGCCATCGAGGACGTGCCGACCCTCGAGCTCGACGCCACCGAGATCCCGCTCACCCACGCCACCGGCGGCACCTCGCACGAGCCGTACCGGATCGTCGTCTTCCGCCGCCCGATCGAGCTCCGCGCCGAACGCTCCGGCGCCGGCCTCGCCTGGCTGGTCCGCTCCGCCCTGGTCCTGGAGCTGGCCGACGTACTAGCCCTCTCCCCCGAACAAATAGACCCCGAGTTCGACACCGACGAAGACTGACC
>NZ_SMKA01000236.1 GCF_004348455.1 Kribbella albertanoniae | reverse complement strand
GTGCCGTGGTGGCCGGGGGCGGTGAAGCCGCAGTCGCCTACCTGGAAGAAGACCTGGCCGAACTGCTGGACGCGCTTCCACTGGAGGGCGCTGCCGCGGGCGTGGGTGAGGAAGTACGACGCGAAGCCGTCGGCCATGAGTTCGGCCCACCGGGTGGCTTCGGGGGCGGGGAGGTCGGTGCGCATCAGGTCGTCGGCGAACTGGATCTGGTGACCGAATTCATGCGCCAGGATCGCGCGCGGGGCCACGTCGCCGAGACCGACCTTGGCGAAGCCGTCGAGGACGCCGTCGCCGAGCACGATGCGGCGCACCGCCGTCGGGTAGCCAGGGATGACCTCGCCACCCGAGGCCGCGTAGGCGTTGAAGGTGAACACCGGCAGGTCGCCGTAGCCGAGGGCCGGGGTGTTCAGCTGGTCGGCGATCAGTTCGCCGATGGCCTGAGCCGTGACCGGGTCAACGCCGTACAGCGCGGTCAGGGCGCGGGCGCTCCGGGCCGGGTTGAGGAGAGTGTGGCCGTGGGCGGGGACCAGCTCGATGCCGGCAGAGGGGATGTCCCAGAACGTCCGCAGGCTGCGGTCCGCGCGGTCGACCTGTGCGGTGAAGGTACCCGCCGAGCCGTAGGTGAACGGGCCGCTCTGTGGCAGGTAGACCGCGTCAACCATGGGCAGGTCGAACAGCAGCACCAAGGTGGCAGCCAGACGCTGATCGGCCGTCCAGCTCGTCGTATCGGGTAGTACGGCGGACAGTACGGGCGCCGGTGCGCTCGAGCACTCGTACTGCGTCGGATCGATCGCGGCCAGCGCAGCGTCCTGCACCGAGCTGCGCTCCAACCCGAGCTGTGACCGGACAGCCTCCGCACGCGCCTTCAATGCCGGCAACTGCGCGGCAAGAGGGGACGACGACGGTGCGGTAGCCACGGCGCCGGAAGGCGCGGCGAGGCCGAGGGCGAGGCCCAGTACGGCGACCACCGGCCAGACGAGGTGTTTTCTCATGGAGGACTCCTGAAGCGCGAGGGGAACAGAGCACGGTCAGTATTGGCCGGTCACACCCCCGCTACGAGACGCCGGCGGTGTCAGAAACCGGCATGGCGGGAACCTGTCGCCGGTGGTACACAGGGGCATGGACGCGCTCCGCGCACTAGACCTCTCGCCGGAGGCGGAGAACCTCTACCTGGAACTGCTGCAGCACCCTGTAGAGCACCCACAGCCGCAGTACGTCGATGAGCTGGTCGCACTGGGCCTTGTGGAGCGCTCCGACGACGACGGCGTGCTCGTCCGCCCGCCACGACTCGCTCTGGACGCACTGGCCGAGCAGCACGCCAAGAGGGCCGCACTGGTCCGAGAGAGCGCCGAGGTCCTCACGGACCTCTGGCGGGCGGCGTCCGGCAAGCAGGACCACCTGGAGCTGCTTCCGACCTACGACGCCGTACAGTCCGTGATCGACTCGGTACAGACCGATGCGCAGCACCATGTACGAGCGATGACGATGGGCACGATCATGGCTCCACGCAAGGTGCAGATCGTGACCGGACTGTTCGATGCGCTCAAGCGCGGCGTCCGGTACGACGTGATCTACGGAGCGCACGTACTGCAGAACGCGGCCGCGCTCCACATGGCGCAGGAGTGCATCGACGCGGGTGAGCAGGCCCGCGTGTTCCCTCGCGTACCGCTCAACCTGACCCTGGTCGACCATCGCTGGGCCCTGGTCGCAGCCCGCTCGCAGCACACCCAGGCGGGCCCGGAGTTCGTGGCGATGGTGGTCCACGAGTCGGCGCTGCTCGGAGGGCTCGAGGGAATCTTCGACGCGCTCTGGCGGATCGCCGTACCGATCACCAACAGCACCGAGCTGAACGACGTCGAGGCCGGACCGAGTCTGGAGATCAAGCGGCTGCTGACCTACCTGAGCGCCGGGCTCACCGACGAGTCGATCGCGCGGGAGTTCGGGGTCAGCGAACGGACGATCGCGCGCCGGATCGGACGCCTTCAGGAAGCCCTTGGCGCGCAGACGCGGTTCCAGCTCGGCGTGCAGGCGTCACGGCAGGGCTGGTTGTAGTCCGTACGCTGGCAGTGTGATCGAGATGACTCGGGCGGACTTCGAGGTGCTGGTGGCTGAGGCGCTGGACGAGGTGCCGGGGGAACTGGCGGCGTTGATCGACAATGTGGCGATCTTCGTGGAGGACGATCCGCCGGCGGGCGGTCCCGAGCTGCTCGGGATCTACGAGGGGATCCCGTTGACGGAGCGCGGGCACTACTACGGCGGGGTGCTGCCGGACCGGATCACGATCTACCGGAATCCGACGCTGCGGATGTGCGAGACCGTCGAGGACGTCGTCGATGAGGTGAACATCACGGTGGTGCACGAGATCGCGCACCACTTCGGGATCGACGACGCCCGGCTGCACGAGCTCGGCTACGGCTGAGGGCACGCCGAAACCGCCGTACGGCGTGAACCGTACGGCGGTGGACGCAAAGAGCCTAGGAGCGGCTGAAGAGCAGCTTCCAGGGCATCAGGGCCGACTCGAGCTGGACCCGCAGGCTCATCTTGGAGACACCCTCGGTGCGCTCCTCGAAGTGGATCGGGACCTCGGCGATCCGCAGGCCGCGCTTCACCGTGCGGTAGTTCATCTCGACCTGGAACGAGTAGCCGTTGCTCTCGATCGAGGCGACGTCGATCCAGCGCAGGGTGTCGGCCTTCCAGGCCTTGAAGCCGGCGGTGGCGTCCTTCACGTGCAGCCGCAGCAGTGCGTTCACGTAGAAGTTGGCCCAGGCCGAGAGCGCCCGGCGATGCCAGCCCCACTCGGCCGCCGCGGAGCCGCCCTCGACGTACCGGGAGCCGATCACGAGGCCGGCGTCGGTGGTCCGCAGGGTCTCCACCATCAACGGGATGACCGACGCGGGGTGCGACAGGTCCGCGTCCATCTGGATGACGATGTCGGCGCCTTCGTTCAGCGCGCGGGTGATCCCGGCGATGTACGCGCGCCCGAGGCCGTCCTTGGTGGTGCGGTGCAGTACGCCGATCTTGTCCGGCGATTCCTTCGCCAGTTCGTCGGCGACGTCACCCGTACCGTCGGGGGAGTTGTCGTCGACGACCAGCAGTTCGAGCCCGGGCAGATTCAGGTCGGACAGCAGCCCGGCCAGGACGGGCAGGTTCTCCCGCTCGTTGTAGGTCGGTACGACGATCACGATCTTGGCTAAGTCACCCATGCCATTCCTTCTTCGGGGATACCGGACGCTACCGCACCTAACGTTCCAGACAGTGATGCGGTACGCCGGAAGCCGGTGTTGCCACCGGCAACCCGTGGAACTCAGAGCTCGGCGAGCGCTTCGGACGCCGAGGCGAAGATGCGGAACTGGCCACCCAGACCGGTGATCGCGAGTGGGCGATCGACCGGACGGCCGACGCCGACCAGGGCCAGGGTGATGTTGTGCCGGCCGGCCAGGGTGCGGGCCTCGACCAGGTTCCCGAGGCCGGCCGAGCTGAGGAAGGTGACGGCCGAAACGTCGATCAGCACCAGTCGCGCCGGTGGAGCGACGGCGGCCCGGATCGATTCGGAGGCGAAGTCGGTGGTGGCGATGTCGAGCTCGCCGGACAGGCGCACGAGCAGCACGCCCGGCTCCAGCTCTTCGGTGACCGCGTCGAACGTCGTTCTGATCATTTCGCCGTCCCGCGGCTCAGGCTGGCTTGTCACGCCGGTCTCTCCCCCGGGTAGTCCTGCGCCGCCGGTCCGTCCTGGCGGGTTGTACTGCCCTGGGGCAACCGTATGCCCCCACGGCTTAACGTCACAACGCCTGCTCGATGGATAAACCCGGAGCGTGACCTCCCCGTTGTAAGCGCTACCAAAAGTCAAGCGTTACAACGACGATGCGGACTGTCCCCGCCGGATGGTAGACAAAGAGCACTTCGGCGGAAGGATCGATATGGGCGTACTCGACGGCAAGGCAGCTCTCGTCACCGGTGGCTCGCGAGGGATCGGTGCAGCGATCGTACGGCGGCTGGCGGCGGACGGCGCTGTCGTCACCTTCACGTATTTGAACAGTGAAGCCAAAGCGGCCGATGTGGTCGCCGAGGTGAAGGCGGCCGGTGGTCAGGCGATCGCGGTGCAGTCCGACCAGGCCGACGTGTCCGCGGTGCCCGAGCTGTTCGAGCGCGCGGCCGAGCCGACCGGCACGCTCGACATCTTCGTCTGCAACGCGGCGCTGGCGACCATCGCGCCGATCGCGGATGTCACCGAGTCCATGTACGACGAACTGTTCGCGACCAACCTGCGCGGCCCGTTCTTCGCGATCCAGCGGGCGGCTCAAGTGCTGCCCGACGGCGGTCGGATCATCGCGCTCTCGACGCTCAACACGGCGATGCCGGTCCCGACCGTCGCGCTGTACGCCGCCAGCAAAGCCGGGCTGGAGCAGTTCGTGAAGATCGCCGCCCGCGAGTACGGCGCCCGCGGGATCACCGTCAACTCGGTCTCGCCGGGAGCGACCGCGACCGAGATGTTCTACGACAACAACCCGGCCGAGGTCCAGGAGATGCTGATCAGCGTGACCGCCCTGGCCAGGGTCGGTCAGCCGGCCGATATCGCCGACGTCGTCGGTTTCCTGGCCGGCCCGGACAGCCGCTGGATCACCGGCCAGAACCTCCGGGCCAGTGGCGGCATGCTGATATGACCGCAGCAGCTCTGACCGCGGCCACCCTGCTGGCCGAGATTGACGACGCCGCGGATCCCCAGGTGGCTGAGGTCCTCGAGCGCTACTTCCAGCTCCAGCCCGGCGGCTACGGGTACGGCGATCAGATGGTGGGCGTGAAGCTCTCGACGATCCGCGGATTGCTCAAGCCGTATCTCCGAGCTGCGGTCCCGCTCGATGAGCTCGAGCAAGCCCTGACCAGCCCGATCCACGAGCACCGGCTGGCCATCCTCTGCCTGCTCGCCGACCGAGCCGCCAAGGGCAAGGGCAACGAGCGACCAGAGATCTACGATCTCTACCTCCGCAGTACGGCGTACATCAACAACTGGGATCTGGTCGACTGCAGCGCCTCAGAGATCGTCGGCGGCCATCTGATCGACAAGTCACGTGACGTCCTGACCACTCTCGTCCACTCGGAGTCGCTCTGGGAGCGCCGGATCGCCCTGGTCGCGACCCACTGGTTCATCAGACGCGGTGAGAGCGAGGACATCTACCACCTGGCGCCCGAAGTCTTCGACGACCGTGAGGACCTGATCCACAAGGCGGCGGGCTGGATGCTGCGCGAGGCGGGCAAACGCGTGTCCGAGGAGGAGCTCCGGGTCTTCCTCGACGAGCACGCACCGGCGATGCCGCGGACGATGCTGCGCTACGCGATCGAGCGGCTGCCGGCTGACGTTCGTGCCCACTACCGCGCGCGGCGCTAACTGTTCGGCCAGGCTCGAAAGGACTGCATCACCGGGTACGGCGGATCTACGGTGGGCGGACCCGATGAAAGGCCCGCCTCATGAAGCTCATCCGTCTGGCCACGCTGGCGGTTCTGGTCGCCGCCGGCCTGTACGCCGCTCCGACGTCGGCCTCCGCCGTCGAGGAACCGTTCTTCCAGATGCCGGTCCCGTGCGGCGAGACCTGGACGATGTCCACGCACAGCGGACACAACCCGCCGGAGAAGCTTGACCTGATCAACAGGTCCGGCCGGACCCATGGTGCGCCGACGCTGGCCTCGGCTGAGGGAACGGTCACCTTCTCGGGCTACGTGACGGACGCCGGAAACATGGTGGTCATCAACCACGGAGACAACGGCTGGCAGACCCGCTACCTGCACCTCGACACCCGGACCGTCGCGGTCGGCGCCAGGGTTGCCGTAGGCACCCAGATCGGCACCGTCGGCAACACCGGCACCAACTCCAGCGGATCGCATCTGCACTACGAGCAGAAGCTGAACGGCACCGTCCTGCAGCCCAAGTTCCGCGGCGTCGTGGTCCCGCGGAAGTGGGAGTACTTCACGTACTACGAGACGAGCGAGAACTGCAGCGGTCCCGTCGCAACCAAATTCTGGGTGGACACGTTCCAGGACGCGCCCGGTTACGCCTCTCCTGGCGTCAACCCGTCGACGGGCACGCTGAAGAAGGGCACGAGTTACGTCTACTGCCGCGTGTGGGGCCCTGAGGTCCGGGTCGGCACGTCCTTCAACCACTGGTGGCTGAAGACCGATCTAGACATCGGCCCGGCCAACCAGTATGTCTCGGCCTTCGCCCTGGCTCATTGGGGCAACGACGTGGCCAAGGACAACTGGGGCCGGGAGATCAAGAACTGCACGTAGTAGACGAGGGCGGCGAGCACCAGGTACGCCGGGACGAGCAGCAGCACGTCCTGGTTGATCACGCTCGCCGACCAACCGGCGTCACGCTTGGCGCCGTCGATGGTCAGCCGGTTCACCGTGAGGAAGGTCAGATGCGTTGCGACACTGGCCCACAGTGAACCGGTGGCCACGCGGGCGGCGATGAGCGTGAACCCGAAGATCGTCAGCAGGAACAGGTACGACACGAGGTCCTCGCCCGGGGGCGCGAAACTCAGCTCCTGGGTGTTCTGTTCGAAGATGGTCCCGAGAATGAGCTGCACGGCCGACGAGATCCCCGGCACGAGCAGGAACAACGCCGTGGTCCCGATCGCAGCCAGCAGACCGCGGTACCGCGGTCGCAGCGCACTCCACGTGTGACCACGCAGACTGATCTCCTCCGGCAGAGCCTCGAGCAGCAGCGCGATGATCGTGTTCGTCAGCAGGAACAGCAGCACGCGATGCAGGTCGAACCGCCCCCAGCTGATCCACCCGGCGAGGGTGCCCGCGCCGAGCACGACGGCCGCGCTGCCGCCCGTCACCAGCAGCCCAGTGAGCAACCCGCGCGCCGCGTTCCGTAGTCCCAGCTCCTGGCGCCGCCGGAACGGCCGGATCAGCAGGATGGCGACCACCGCACACACCACTGCAGGCACATACCGGTTGTTCACCGCCTCGGAGACCGTGATCGAGCACCCCAGTGCGAACCCCATCGCCGCGGCTCCGAATGCCGCCCGCCACCACACGTTCACCCCGTACCTCCCCAGATCGCTTACCGGCGAGCATATCGCACGACCGTGTCAAAAAGATCCGGGTTTGTCGACATGTCGGCCAGCGGTCAGCGCGCGACCTCCCTGTACGGCGGTGCGTCCAGCGCGCAGTGCCGATGATGCAGGACCTGCACCGTACGGCGCCTGGTCCCGTCTCCGAGCGTGGTCCACGCGATCACGGCCCCGGCAGCGGCGAGCACGGCCGAGATGATCAACGCCCGGTGAAAGCTGTTGCTAAAGGCAACAGGATCCCGGTACGACTCCCCGGTGATCCCCGCCGCCATCGGAATCGCGGCGACGGCCATCAGTTGCGCGGACCGGGCAATCGCGTTGTTCACCCCAGAGGCAATCCCCGCGTGATGGTCCTCGACCGACGACAACACGGTCGCCGTCAATGGCGCCACTGTCGCAACCAATCCAAGACCCAGTACGACGACCGCCGGCAGCACGTCGGTGACGTACTGCGCACCAGGTGAGATCCGCAGCATCAGCAGGAACCCGCCTGCCATCAGCAACGGCCCCACCGTCATCGGTATTCGGGCCCCGATCTTCTCGGCCAGTCCACCTGCCCACCCAGACAGGAAGAACATCAACGCGGTCATCGGTAGCAACGACGCCCCGGCCCAGATTGCGGCGTACCCAAGTGCTGTCTGGAAGTAGACGACTACCAGGAACGTCGCCGTACCGAGGGCGCCGTAAACCACCACGGTCACCAGGTTCGCCCCGGTGAAGCGGCGGTTGGCGAAGATGCCCGGTGGCAGCATCGGATGCGAACTGCGCCGCTCGACCTCGACGAAGACGCCGAAAGCAATCAGCCCGACCACCAGACTGGCGATCACCGGCGCATTGCCGAAGCCGCTCTCACCTGCCTGAATCAGTCCGAACGTGAAGCCGGCCAAGCCGATCGTGGCCAGGCATGCGCCGCCGAGGTCGAGCTTGCCGGCCATCGTCTCGTCCCGTGTCTCCGGCACATGTTTCAGCGTGACCAGGATGGTGAGGAGCGCGATCGGTGCGTTGATCAGGAAGATCAACCGCCAGGAACCGCTGTCCACCAAGGTCCCGCCGACGAACGGCCCGATCGCCGCAGCGACCGAGGTGAGCCCGGACCAGGTCCCGACTGCCTTGCCGCGATCGCCTGGCGCGAACGTCGTCTGCAGGATCGCGAGACTGCCCGGCGTGAGCAGCGCGCCGCCGATGCCTTGCAGCACCCGCCCGGCGATCATCACCTCGAGATTCGGTGCGATCGTGCAGATCACCGAGGCCACCGCGAACCAGGCAACGCCGATCACATACATCCGGCGTCGGCCGAGCCGGTCGCCGAGCGAGCCGCTGAGCAGGATCAGCGACGCCAGCATCAGCATGTAGCCGTTGACGATCCATTGCAGACCGGCCATATCGGCGCCGAGGTCCTCGCCCATCGCGGGCAGCGCGACGTTGACCACCGTGCCGTCGAGGAATGCCATCCCCGACCCGAGTGCCGTGGCCGCCAGCACCCACCGCGCTCGCGCGGTCCCCAATGCGATCCGTTCCTCCGCCATGAACTCACAGTAAGCGGCCCTTCGGACAAAACTGCATCAGGGCAGGTCGAACTGGATCACCACCAGTGCGTTGGCGACCGGAATGTCCGGCTGGATCGTCAGCGCCGGCGGATCGCCGACCGCGCAACGGGTCTCCGGAAGCAACGGGCAAACGGCATTCAGCAGTCCGCCGGACACCGAAACCGTTGTGGGCAAGGTGGGCTCGGCGGGTGCGATCAGCGGGCGCAACGCAGCCGCGGCGCGCTCCGGCCGCTGCGGTGTACGGCGAACCGTCGTACCGGTCAACCGATACGTCAACCTGAGCTTCTTGGCGGCCGAAATCAGCGGCAGATCCCGAGTGGTCTCCACCGTGGTCACGTCGAGCGGCACCAGTTGATCATCGGCCAGCAACTGCAGATCGGACGCCCGCGGAGCCGTCTTCGTCATCAACCCAGGCAACTGCTCCCCGGAGGTAGGAACCTGCAGTTGCAGTACGTCGACCGCCGCCAGCAGCATCACCTCCTCGACCATGTCGAACGACCCGTCGGCCCGCGGTACGGCGGTCAGCCGGATGCCCGGCGCGGTGACGCCCGGACCCGGCGTCTCGGGCGATTCCGACTGGCCGGGCGGCTGGATGGCCTCGGTATCGCCGGTCCCCGGAGTGGGCGCCACGGGATCGGGATCGCCGGAACAGCCACCGAGCGCCAGGAGCAGCGCAGCCACCATCAGCACCCGCCTGCGATGTGCCATCACTCATCGCCCCCAAGAAACGGATCCGGTGCGGCCCGCTGCCTCTGGCGGCCGGATCGGTTTGCGCTTACGATACGCCGCAATTCGCCGAGTCCGGCAAAGGTGGGGGTAATTCAAACGCACGTATTTCAGGGGGGCAAATGCAGAAACGTAGCGTGTTCGGGCATCTTCGATCGGTATTTTCGAGAATGCCAGGTCCGGTAATTCTGGTGATCGCTGTCGTGGCGGCTCCGGCCGTCTTCGCGATACCGGCGCAGGGAGCCGCCGGAGGCAATCTCTACATCGTCCAGGGCCTGCCCGGGCGGACGCTCGACATCAGCATCGACGGTCGTGAAGTAGCCACCAAGGTGCCGGCCGCCAAACTGATCGGCCCGCTCGGCGTCTCGGCCGGGCAGCGCACAATCACTGCAAAACAAGGCGGAAAGGTCGTCATCGAGCGTCAGGTGACGGTCGCTTCCGGCGGCAGTCTGGACGTGGTGATCCACCAGCCGGCCTCGCCGGGCGGCGCTCCGGTGATCACGTCGTACACGAACAAGCTGACTGCGGTCGCGGCCGATAAAGCGGCGGTCCGGGTCGCGCACACGGCCGCGGTCGGGCCGGCCGATATCCGGGTGAACGGTCAGGTCCTGTTCGCGAATGTCGCGAACGGGGAATCACTCGACGTAGTCGTCCCGGCGGCCACTTACCGTGTCGACATCGTGCCTGCCGGTGCGAAGTCACCTGTTGTTCTCGGTCCGGTGGATTTGCCGGTGAAGGCAGGATATCTGACCCGGGTTTTCGCGGTCGGCGCACCGAGCCAGAAGACGATGACGGTCGCGGTCGGCACGATCAAACTCGGCCCGGCCGGAACCCCGAAGCCCAAGGTCGTCAACACCGGAGCCGGCCCCGACCAGACCGCAACGCTGGCCGGGATCGCGCTTCTGCTTCTCCTGGGCACGGCAATCACTGTCAGAAGGGTGAAACGCCGCTGAGGAGGCTGCTGTTCGGACTGCTGCTGTGCTGCTGCGTGGGCTTGGTGGGGTGCGCCGCGCAGTTGGACGGAGCCGTGCCGAGCACCGGGGTGGACGGCGCAGCGCCGTCGTCCACCCCTTTCGACACGGCCATCACGGGCACGGTTTCACCCGGCCGCATCGGTACGCCGGCGCCCAGCCAGCGCATCCGGTTCGTGCCGACCGAGGTGGTGCTGCCCGGCGGTGCCGACGCACCCGTCCTCCCCGCTGGCACGGTCAACGGCCAGTTGCAGGTGCCGTCCGGTGCGCAACGCGTCGGCTGGTGGGACGGCGGCGCCGAGGCCGGTGACCCCTTTGGCTCGATCGTTCTGGCCGGTCACGTCGACACGAAGACCGAGGGCCTCGGATTCTTCGCGCGCCTGCGGAAAGCCGAGCCCGGCGAGTACGTCGTACTGCGTGCTGCCGGCCGAAGTGCGACGTACCGGATTGTCTCGAAGATGTCCGTCCCGAAGGACGCCTTGGCCACCCGCAGCGGTGCCTTCGACCAGACGGGCGATCATCGGCTCGTCCTGATCACCTGCACGGGCGCCTACGATGCCAAGAACGGTGGCTACGAAGAGAATCTCGTGGTCACCGCGACCGCGGTCGGCCTGGCGAAGTAGGTCACTCGCCCACGACCTGCCGCTCCGGACTCGAGAACGCGATCACGAAGATCGCCTCGTCCGCACCCAGATTGCGCGCGTTGTGGACGCGACCGGCCGGGATGCTGATCGTGTCGCCCGGCCCCATCCGGACGCGTTCGTCGTCGACGCTGTGCTCGATCGTCCCTTGCAGGACATGCAGAACCTCGTCGCAGTTCGGGTGATAGTGGCGCGGATTCTGCTCACCCGGTCGGATATAGCAGCGCCCGACCGTCATGGTCGTGGAGTTGCCCAAGGCACCGGACACCATCCACTCCAGCCGTCCCCACGGCTGTTCCTCGATCATCATCGGTACCTTTCGTACAGGTCGAGAATCATCCGGACATCGGCCAAGGTCCCTTTCTCTACTGGCTTTCCGGCCAGCACGCTCTCGCAGAAGTGCACGACTTCGGGGACATAACCGAGGTAGAACAGGTTCTTGTTGTAGAGCTGCCCGAGCGAGAACTCCGGCTCCCAGTACAACGGCGCGACCTCGTCACCGGCGATGAACGACGCCGATCGCCCGTACGGCAACTCGACTCCACGCCGGTAGTAAGTCAGCCGCACGCCGTTGTCCACGACGACATGGGCGCCGTCTCCGATCACCTCGACCCGCTCCAGCGGAGCGCCGGGTGCCGAGCCGGCCGCGAGGTGCAGAGAGCCGATCGCGCCGGATTCGAACAGCAAGCTGGACACCGAGGCCCCCGTCCGCGGCTCCCATTCGTAACTGAGCCGCCGTACCGGGCCCATCAGGTAGGTGAGGATCGCGGCCGGATGGAAGATGTGGTCGAGGAAGCCGATCATCGCGACGTCGTCGGACCGATCGGCCGGTGCCGGCAACGCCTGTGGATAACGCACCGCGATCGAACTGACCGGCCCAAACGAAGGATCCCTCAGGATCGCGGCCACCTTCTCGATCGCCGGGGTGAAGATCTTCTTCAGCCCGGTCATCACGGTCAGCCCGGTCTCGTCGGCGACGGCCTGCAGGCGGTCGAGTTGCGCGAGCCCGGCCGCCGTCGGTTTCTCCATCCACACATGCGCTCCGGCCCGCAGACAGTCCTCGGCCAAGGCTGTCGCCTGCACGTCACCGCTGTCTGTGTACGACGTGACGATGAAGACCGCGTCGGGTCGTTCGGCAGCCAGCATCGCGTGATGATCGGCGTACGCCGCCGGTGCGCCGAACCCGCGCGCATAGGTCTGGGCGCGGTCGAGGTCGACATCGCAGATCGCGACGAGGTCGACCGGTGCGTACTGGAAGGCCGGGTAGACGTTGCGGTACGAGTGCCCGCCGGCGCCGATGAACGCGCAGCGCAGCCGTTCGGCGTACTCGAACTGATAGGTGACGCTCATGGGGTCAACCCTGACCCGGCCGGTGCGATGATCTCCAGAGCCACATCGCCGAAATTGGACTCGAATGGACAGGATCACCACCGAGCAGCTGACCCGGATGCTGGTAGGGACCGGTACGCCGACAGGTCCGCTCTACCGGCGGTTGAGCGAGAGCCTGGCCGAGCTGATCGATCGGGGTGAACTGCCACCCGGCGCGCTCCTGCCGCCCGAACGGGCGCTCGCCGTGGCCCTCACGGTGAGCCGGACGACGGTCGTCGCGGCGTACCAGGAACTGCAGACCAGCGGCCGGCTCGAGCGGCGGCGAGGCAGCGGGACCAGGGTGCGGACGCATGCCCGGCATACCGTGTCGAGCTGGGAGCTCGCTGGGGATCACGCGTCCAGTCAGTTCCTCGATGGGACGCCCGCGATCGACTTCATGACGGCCGCGCTGCCGAGTCTTGGGATCGTTGCCGACGTGGCCGCGAGTCTGACGCGGGACGACTACCTGCAACTGACGACCACCCATCACGGCTACCACCTCAAGGGTCTGCCCTCGCTGCGCGAGCGGATCGCCCGCTGGTACGGCGGTTCGACCGCGCCCGACGACATCCTGATCACGTCAGGAGCCCAGCAGGCGCTGGAACTCGTGGCGCGGGGCTGCCTGCAGCCGGGCGACCGCGTGATCGTCGAGGAACCGACGTACCGGGGAGCGTTGGACGCCTTCGCGCGCACCGGCAGCAGACTGCGGACGGTCCCGATGGACGGTGACGGTCTCGACGTAGACGCGCTGGAGAAGCTGCTGGTCGCCGAGGCGCCGCGGCTGGTCTACGTGCAGTCCCCAGGGCACAACCCGACCGGTGTCGTGATGTCCGCCGACCGCCGCCGACGCCTACGACGGCTCCTGGACAGGTACGAGTTCGTGCTGGTCGACGACACTTCACTCGCCGGTACGTCGCTCGCGCCCACCGACTCGACGTTGGGGACACACGATCGCCTGGTCACGGTCGGCTCGATGAGCAAGCTGTTCTGGGGCGGTTTGCGGCTCGGCTGGATCCGCGGTGCTCCGCAGACGGTCGGTCGGCTCGCGCAGGTCCGGGGCATCAGCGATCTGGGCAGCTCGCTAGTCGCTCAAGAGGTGGCCCGGCGGCTCTTCGATCACTACGAGGACGCGGTGGCAGAACGCCGTACAACACTGCCTGTGCAGCTGCGCGTGCTGACCGGTCTCCTCCAGCAACACCTGCCTGAGTGGACCTGGCATGAACCGCGCGCGGGCGCGTCGCTCTGGGTCCGCCTGCCGGACCGAACTGCGACCCAGTGGAGCCAGCTCGTTTCCCGGTACGGCGTCGCCCTGCTGCCCGGCGCTGTCTTCGGGGCGGCCGACGATCACACGCGGATCCCGTTAATGCTGCCTGAGGCGACGCTGCGCGAAGGGATCGAACGGGTGGCTCACGCAGCGCGCGAGCGGCGGTAGGCTCGGCAGGTGGCCAGGTATTTCGATGTGCATCCGGAGAATCCTCAGAAGCGTGCGGTCGGTCAGGTCGTCGAGATGGTTCGCGGCGGCGGGCTGATCGCCTATCCGACCGACTCAGGTTTCGCCCTCGGCTGTGCGCTGGGCAACCGGGACGGGATCGACCGGATCAGATCCATCCGGCAGTTGGACGACAAGCACCACTTCACGTTGATGTGCCAGAACTTCGCCCAGCTCGGGCAGTTCGTGCACATCAACAACGCCGTCTTCCGCTCGATCAAGGCGGCGACCCCGGGCAGTTACACGTTCATCCTGCCGGCCACCAAGGAAGTTCCGAAGCGGCTGCTGCACCCCAAGAAGAAGACGGTCGGCGTCCGGATCCCCGATCACGTGGTCACCCAGGCGCTCCTCGAGGAGCTCGGCGAACCGATGCTGTCGAGCACGCTGCTGCTGCCCGGGCGCGAGGAGCCGATGACCCAGGGCTGGGAGATCAAGGAAGAGCTCGACAATCAGGTCGACGGTGTCGTCGACGGCGAGACCGGGATCGAGCCGACCACGGTGATCGACCTGTCCGAGGACTTCCCCGAGGTGGTCCGGGTGGGTGCCGGCGATCCGTCGCCTTTCGAGTAGGGCCTTGCGCTGACGGTAATCGATGCCGGATTGTGGCGAGGGACCGTAAGTTAGTTCCCTCTCCCGCCCCGGAGGATCACCCATGCGACGTCTCCTGGTCGTACTCCTCGCTCTGACCCTCGCCCTCGTTCCGACCAGCGCCAGCGCGTACGCGAACGCCTTCTTCCCGACTCAGAGCAGCGGCAACCGCGGCGCCGACGTACTGGCGATCCAGTACCTGCTGCAGCACCACGGCCAGGCCGCCCCGGCCGACGGCGTCTTCGGCCCCTCAACAGTCGATGCGGCCAAGGCCTTCCAGACCGCCAAGGGCCTTGGCGCCGACGGCATCGTCGGCCCGCAGACCTGGGCCGCGCTCGCGCCCACCATCCGCTCCGGCGACAACAACGCCGCCGTCAAAGCCCTCCAGATCGAGCTGAACGCCAAGCGCCGCCTCAGCCTCCCCGTCGACGGCATCTTCAGTACGGCGGTCCGCGACGCAGTCGCCGCCTTCCAGACGCACGCCGGGATCGGCTCGGACGGCATCGTCGGCCCGATCACCTGGCGCAACCTCGCCTGGCACTACGACTACCCCGACTTCACCGCCAACCTCTGCGACCAGGACCCCGACGGCAACGGCACAGCCGCCAACTGGGCCACCTCAGCCGCGGTTGCGCAACTCGAGCAGGCCGCCCGCTCCTTCGCTTCAACAGCCCAAGGCAAGGTCCCGTACGGCGACGCCGGCTTCGAACACGGCGGCGACATCCCCGGCCACGGCAGCCACGAGGTAGGCCTCGACATCGACCTCTGGCCCATCCGCACCGACAACGCCCAATGCACCGCCGGCCGCATCACCTGGCAATCCACCACCTACGACCGAGCCGCCACCCGCCAACTGATATGGAGTGACCTGCTGTCAAGAGGCAAGGGTGAGGCGCCCGGCTGGGTTGTTCCCGGTCGGGCGCCTCGTGGCTTCGTGGATCAGCTGTGGTGGTGAGCGTGTCGTTGGCGACGCGCGGTC
>NZ_SMKA01000235.1 GCF_004348455.1 Kribbella albertanoniae | reverse complement strand
GGTCTTTGGCGAGCATCCAGAAGATGAGGGCTTCGAGGTCGTCGGTCAGCTCCGGGCGATGATCGCTCGGGGGTGCCGGTTCGCACTCGACGTGCTGGTACATGATCGCGGCCGGTTCGTCGGCCATGAACGGCGGTTGACCCGTGACCAGTTGGTACAGGACGCAGCCGAGCGCGTAGATGTCGGAGGGCGGGCCGACCGCCCGGCCGCGGGCTGCTTCGGGTGAGAGGTAGTAGCTGGTGCCGACGATCTCGCCGCTCGACGTCATCGTCGTGGTCGCTTCGCTCAGGAAGCGGGCGATGCCGAAGTCGGCCACCTTGACCGAACCGTCGTCACCCAGCAGCAGATTGTCCGGCTTGATATCGCGATGTACGACGCCCTCGCGATGGGCCGCCGCCAATCCGGCCGCCGCCTGACGTACGACGTACAGGGCGCGGCTTGGCTCGAAGGGCCCGCTCTCCCGGAGCTCCTCCCCCACTGAGCAACCGGTGCTCAGCTCCATGGCCAGGTACCAGCTCTTGCCTTCGTCGCCGAAGTCGTAGGCCGCGACCACGTGGGGGTCGCAGATCTGCGCGATCGCCCGGGCCTCACGCCGGAAGCGGTCGGCATCTACCAGCGTCCGAGGCTCCGGCCGCACCACCTTCAACGCGACCTCGCGCTCCAGGACCTCGTCGACAGCGCGGTAGACGTCACCCATCCCGCCGCGACCGATCACCGCGACGATCCGGTACCGTCCCCCGACGACCTCGCCTGCGCGTTTCACTGCGGAACAGTACCCATCTCGGCGGTCAACTCACCTTGGCCGCGGCGTGGAGAGCCAGACCATCCTGGGCGGCGATGTCGGCGCGGAACCAGCCGGAGGCGTCGACGGTGTAGATCGGGCCGCTGCAGTTGCCGGAGGTGTAGTCGCCATGGAAGACATCACAGTAGCGGCCCGGTGCGAGATTGGTGTGGAAGCTGCGACCGGTCAACGCCGAGCCTTCGTCGTTCAGGACCAGGTAGCCCTTGTCGCCGCGGCCGAAGGCGATCGCGTCGTTGCCGTTGTCCCACCATTCGGTGACCGCGGTGCCGCGAGTGATGTTGCGGAAGGCAACCATGTTGGCGATCACGCGCCATTCGTGCTCGCACCGCCAGCGGTTGGTGAAGCACGTGGTGTCCGTCGTACGACCGTCTGCGGCAGCCGGAGGGCCCTGGTCGTTCGAGGTGTACTCGTAACTGGACATCACCGTCGGCGTCCCGTAGGTCCACGCGAGCATGAAGGCGTTCGCCATCGCGTACCGGCCGTTGTCGCGGAAGGTCAGGACGCCACTTCCCCGTTGGGTGTCGTGGTTGTCCGTGAAGACGACCGCCTTGTCCGACGGCAGTGGCGATCCGAAGGTCTTCAGATAGGCGAGCCGCTCGTTGTTGAAGATCTTGGCCAGGTCCTGCCCGTAGCGGAATTCGTGCACGTCGCCGTTCCCGACGTACTCCTCCGGCGTGATCGGCTCGCCCGCGCCGTGGATCACCTCTTGGTACAGGTACGCCGGTCGCGACAGCCGCGCCTTGATCGCGGCGATGTCCGCGGCCGGCATGTGCTTGGAAGCGTCCAGCCGGAACCCGTCGACCCCGATCGCGAGCAGGTCGTTCAGGTACGCCGCGATCCGGCCGCGCACGTAGTCCGAACCAGTGGCGAGGTCCGCGAGGTCGACGAGCTCGCAGTTCTGCACCTCGTAGCGGTCGCCGTAGTTGACGATGTCGTCGTTCCCGTTGCGGCCGCAGTGATGGAAGTCCTGCGTCTGGAAGAGCCCCGGATAGTCATAGTGCGTGTACGCCGACCCTGCGCTCCCGGTGCCGCCGGACGACCCGCCGGTCATGTGGTTGATGACCGCGTCGACGTACACCTTCACACCGGCCGCGTGACAGCTGTTCACCATCGCCACGAAGTCCGCGCGGGTCCCGCGGCGGGTGTTGTCGAGCTTGTAACTAACCGGTTGGTAGTCCTGCCACCACGGGTATCCCTGCCCCGGCAGCACGACATGCTCCTGCGGCGGCGACACCTGGACTGCGCCGTACCCGCGCGGGCCGAGGAACGCACCGCACTCGCGGCCGACCGACTTCCAGTTCCACTCGAACAGCTGGACGATCACGTCCCGCGGCCCGGCCGGCGCTGCGGACGCAGGCTCAGCGACCGACAATCCGCAGGCGACGAGCAGTACGACGAGTGCCTTCCGCATCATGAGGCCCAAAACTGGCAGCTCCGTAGCCGTCACGCAACAGGTCGGCGCGGCTACTGAAGGTCAAATCCGGATCTCGTGAACCGAACGTGTCGGCCGACCATCAAAGCCCTCCGTTACGACAAACTGAACCACTCACTCGGAGGGCACCATGAATCGGAGCATCAAGCTGGCGGGGCTGGTGACGGGCGTTTCGCTCGCCGCGGTCGTGGCGGGCACGCTGGTTGCGGCGCAGCAGACGCCGACGCTCGCGTCAGCGTCCGACGGCGGGGTCAAGCCGATCGACAGCGTCAGCAAGTCGGTGCAGCCACCGTCCACGACGCCAAGCACGCCCTCGACCACGCCGGACGGGGAGATCAAGCAGACGATCGACCTCACCAAGCTCAAGCAGGGCGCTGCGCCGACGACGTCGTACGTCGACGGCCGCACCGTGCACGTCGGCGGGACCAAGTTCACCCTGCCGGCCTCGGACGGCGAGGTCTGGGACGTCGCGCGGACAGGTAACGGCGGCGCGCTCGTGCTGCACCGGCCGAACCAGAACGGCAACGCCGTGCTCACCGCCTGGAGCGGTGGGACGAGTGGCGAGTCGATCAAGGACGTCTCGACAGTGCGGTCCGGCGACAACTTGGCGAGCAGCGCGTACGCCGTGCAGCCGACGAACTCCGAAGGCACCGAGCTGCCGCGGTTCACGCTGGTCTGGCGTGACAACCCGAGTGGTGAGAAGTACTCGATCGAGCGCACCGGCGAGCACGGGCCGATCGTGCATGCCGTTCAGGGCAGCGAGGTCTACTTCAGCGCGCTGAACAAGAGCGAGAAGCAAACGCTCTACAAGTGGATCGCCGGGGAGGACGCCCCGAAGCCGATCGCCGCCGTACCGACTCCGTCTGCGGTCTCGTCGGACCTGCAGCTCGGCGCGTCGATCGTCTCGACGACCGATGACGGCAGCTGCACCGCGCTGGTCGAGATCGCCTCGGCCCGGAAGCGCTGGGCCACCTGCGAGTACGCGATCGATGAGCTCCCCGCCAAGAGCCCCTACGCGCTCGGCGGGCCGGCGTACCGCGATGGGTACGGCGACGGCCTGTTCGCCGCGCTGGACCTGCGGACCGGCAAGGCGGTCCGTGAGTGGTCGGGCGGCTCCAAGGTGGCGATCATCTCCACCACGATGGAGGACGCCGACCACGTCCTGGTCCTGGCCGAACAAGGTGACAAGACCGCGATCGCCCGCTGCGCCCCGAAGACCGGCACTTGCGAGCTTGCCACCCCGCTGAAGAAGGGCACCGGCCACACCGACAGCCGCCCGTACCAGCTGGGGAACTAGGGCGTGTAGGCCACCGAGTCGAGGACCTGCTCAGCCTGAGCAGCGTCCTCGGCCCGAACCTGGATCCGGATCAGCGAGCCGTTGATCCTCTTCACCCGCTCGAACGTCGTCATACCGGCCGGGCAATCGGCGTACTTCGCAGTCGCCGTGTTTGTGCTCTCGTTGCGATCCACTGCGGCCGAGCAGCCCACCGGACCCGGAAGCGCGGCGGCCAGCGGCACCTCACCATCAGGCAGCACACCGGCGAAGACACCGGGGATCTTCGCATTCGGTGTGCTCCAGGCGGTGTTGTCGGCGCTCACCAGGAGGCCGGGGAGCTGGCCGGTCGCACCCTGCGGCTGCCAGCCACCGCCGGTCCGGTTGGCCGCCCACTCCCGAGGAAGCTCGACCGACAGGACCCCCTTTTGATCCACGACTCGCACCGACTGACGCTGTACGCCGTACTGCCAGCCGAGGTAGCCCCCGACGCTACCCAGCAGCGCAGCCGCGACGGTCGCCGCCACCCAGGGGTTGAGCGAGAACCGGCGCGTGGTCTGCGGCAGCTCGGCGGCCGTCCGCAGGGCTTCGGCGAAGGAGCGGACATCGGGCCAGCGCTGCTCCCGGTCCTTGTTCAACCCGCGCCGGATCACCTCGTCCACCGCGGCGGGGACCGTCTCCAGCGGGGGCGGCGGCCCGTCGACAGCCAGTACGGCGGCCAGAGTGGTCGCGTCGTACGGCGGTTGTCCGGCGAGCGCGGCGTACGTGACCGCGGCCAGCGCATACAGGTCGGCGCGCGGATCGAGTACGTCCCCACGCACCTGCTCGGGGGCGACATACGCCGGGGTACCGCCGGGCATCGTCACCCGGGACACCTTGTCGAGCGACTTGCCAAGGCCGAGGTCGCCGAGCATGGCCCGCTCACCGGTCGGCGTACTGCGGAAGAGCACGTTCTCCGGCTTGACGTCTCGGTGCAGGACACCGCGGTCGTGCAGCTCCTGCAGACCGGCGCTGACGTTCTCGATCACTTCCAGCGTGTCCGCCAGCGGCAGCGGGCCCTCTTTGATGCGGTCCGCCAGAGTGCCGCGGTCAGCGTAGGTCAGAACGAGGAACGGGCGGCCGTCGTCGGTGGTACCGCTGTCGTGGACGCCGACGACGTACGGCGACTCGACCTTCCGCAGGAACCGGCCTTCCTCGACGAAGCGCCGCCGTACGTCGAGATCGTCGACCCAGTGCTCAGCCAGCACCTTGACCGCGACCTCGGCGTCGAGCTCCTCGTCCCGAGCCAGCCAGACCGCCGCGAAACCACCACTGCCCAGTCGCCGGATCACGGCGTACCGGCCAAAATGAGAGGGCTGAACCATGACGACCATTATCGTCACGACCATGTCTGACGACGCGGACGCGCTCGACGACCTGGCTCGGCGCGCTGCCCAGGACCCGGCGTTGCTGGACGAACTGATCCGGCAGGTGCAGCCGCAGGTGATGCGGATCTGCCAGCGCGTCCTGCCGCATCGCGCCGACGCCGAGGACGCCTGTCAGGACGCACTGCTGTCGATCGCCACCAAGATCGGCACCTTCTCGGGGCGGAGCCGGTTCAGCACCTGGGTGCACGTGGTCGCCTCGAACGCGGCCCGCGAGACCTACCGGCGGCTGAAGCGACGCGCGGTCGAGAACACGGCGGCTTGGCACGACGATGACCGGCCGGCGAGATACGACCGTCCCGACCCGCGGACGACGAGTGTGGTCGCCGGCACCCGGCTGGATCTGCTCGACGCGCTCGAACAGCTCGAGACCGAACTGCCCGAGACTGTCACTTCGGTGGTCCTTCGGGACATCTACGAGCTCAGTTACGACGAGATCGCCGACCAGGTCGGCATCCCGGTCGGGACCGTGAAGTCCAGGATCAGCCGGGCCAGGGTCTCGCTTAAGGCACAATTACTCCCCCGTCAGGCCTGATCCCACACCTCACGGTTTCGCCGATCGGCCGCGGGCCCGTAGGGTTTCGAACGTGTCTATCTACGATGTCGCCACATCAGACCAAGATCTGCCGGATGTAGAAGAGCCTGCTTGGCGTGAGGTGTCCGATATCGGAGTGGCCGCTGCGCGTGTCGAGTGGGCCGGTGCTGCCCGCGAGCTGCTGCTGGTCGCGGCCAAGAAGTACCAGTCGCTGGTGCAGCTCAAGGACCTCGCCGTCGGCGTCCAGGAGCAGACCGGTATCCGCACCAAGCAGCTCCCGAAGCTGTGGATCGGCGGCACCCTCGCCGAGGTCTACGCGGAGAACCTGCGCCGCGGTGAGCCGATGCTGCCGGCGCTCTGCGTCAACCCGGACGAGAGCGTCTTCGAGGGGTACGCCGCGATCGTCGGCGCCGCCACCGGTGAGACTCCCGCCGATCCCGACGCGCACGCCTCCCACGAGCGCCTCGCCGCCTACCGCCACTTCGAGGCCGGCAACCTGCCGTCCGACGGCGGCAGCGCGATGATCCCGGCCAAGCTCGGTGCCGCTCGTGCCCGCGCCCGCAAGGCCGCGATCGCCGAGCGCCCGATCAAGGCCTGCCCCAAGTGCAACCTGCAGACCCCCGCCAGCGGCATCTGCGACACCTGCGACTGATCCAGCGCCTCAGACCTCACCAGCCGTGGCGCTGGTGAGGTCCGCACGCCATTCCTGGTGCAGCGCGGACAGCCGGGCTGCGATCTCCGGCTCGGTGTCCACGAGGTTGTGTTGTTCGGCGACGTCTTCGGTGAGGTTGGCGAGGAACATGCCCTTGCCCATCGGTGCATGCTCGTAGGCCTGTAGGTGGCGGCTTTCTTCGGTGTCGTCGACCCAGCTGAGCTTCCACTCGGCGTCGCGGACTGCCCATTGGAAGCCGCAGTCCCAGTGCAGGGTGCGCTGATCCGCCTTGGTTCCCTGCAGGATGGGCAGGGCGTCGATGCCGTCGGTCGTGCCGCGTTCAGCACCAGCGGCGGCTGTGAGTGTTGGTACCAGGTCGAGTGTGCTCAGGAGGGCGTCGCACTGCTGGGCTGCCGGGAGTACGCCGGGCCACCGCCACAGCATGGGGATCCGGATGCCGCCTTCCCACAGCGTGTACTTCGTGCCGCGCAGGGGTGTGTTGTCGCCGAAGTTGCAGGTGGAACCGCCGTTGTCGGTGACGTAGACGACGATCGTGTCCTCGGCCGCGCCGGTGCTGTCGATCGTGGCGAGCAGCTTGCCGATCTCGGCGTCCATGAGCTCGAGCTGGGCCAGGTAGTACTCGCGGCCGTGCGGAAGGTTCGGCACGATGGCGTCGTCGTACCAGTCGCCGAAGGCGAGGCCGGTGTCGGGCGTCCAGTCGCTGAACTTCGGCAGGTTGCGGGCTTCGAGCTCCTCGTCCGGCAACTGCCAGCAGAAGTTGTGGACGGCGTTGAACGCGACCATGCAGAAGTACGGCTGATCGTCACTCGCGATGAACTCAGCAGCCCGGCGGCCGATCTCGGTGGTCAGGAAACCTTCGTGCTCGACCGGTTCGTCACCCGACAACAACGGCTGGACGGCCATGTGGACCGCCGCGGGATCGCCGTACTCGGCCTGTGCCTCTGCTGAGTGGTGCAGATAGTTCAACCGGCCGAAGGACTGGCCGGCGAGACCGTAGAGCGTCGTCTCGAAGCCGTGATGCGGCGGACAGGCTCGGTCGCCGACCTGCTCACCGCCGTAGTGCACCTTGCCGAAGTAGCCGGTGCGATAGCCCTGGTCCTGGAGTCGCTCCGCGAGGGACGGTACGTCGTCCGGCGGGAACGACGATGATTCGAACCACTCGGCGCCCCACCGCTGCTGGTACTGACCCGAGATGATCGCCGCCCGGGACGGACTGCAGATCGGTGCGGTCACATAGGCGTCGGTGCAGCTGACACCCTCGGCCGCCAGCCGGTCGAGCGCTGGGGTGCGCACGTCGGCATGGACACCGAGCGCAGTGCGGTCGGCGTACCCGTGGTCGTCGGAAACGATGAGCAGGATGTTGGGCTTCGACATGGTCGGATCCTTTCCGCCATGCACGAGCTTATTCTCAGGTTCGGACAGTATTGAACCAGGCTCGGAGTCCGGCCACGCGGCGGAGGACGAGTTGGTCGAGCAGGAGGACCGCGGCGAGCGTGATGCCGAACAGCGGCAGGAAGAGCGCGAGCGCCACGACCAGGACGGCCAGGGCGGGCGTGGCCCGAAGCGGCAGGCGGCCGCGGGGCGCGCCGAGTGCATTGCCCTTCGGACGGCGGCGCCACCACATCAGCGGCCCGGTGACGCACATGAAGACGACCCCGAGGCAGAACACCGTGGTGACCCAGAGATTCAGCGTGCCGAACCGCCTGCCCTCGTGCAGAGCGATGCCCTGGGCAACCACTTTCGCCAGGGCCGGATAGTCGCCGTACCCATACGTCGACACGACGCGTCCGCCGTACTGGTCGACATGGAGACTGCGTTCCTTGGCCGGGTCGTTGAACGCGTACCCGATCGCCGAGTAGACGCCCTCCTCGTCGGCGGGCAGCGCGACCGTCATCGGGCGGCGCAACCCGTTGCGCTCACCGACCGCGATCGCGGTGTCCACGGTCGCCACCGATCGGCGCTTGTCCGCCGGATCCGAACGCGGTACGTCGGACTTCCCCACCCCCCAAGGCACCGAGTGGCTGTGCGGAAGGGATTCGTCCATGGTCGAGGTCGGATTCGACAATGCACCGTGGTCCTCGGCCCAGAACGACGTACCGCCCTGGGTCGCGAGTTTCTGGGTCTGTTCGCCCCAGACGCCGGTCCACGGCAGCCCCGACACGATCAGGAACAGCAGGCCGACGCCGAGAACCGAGCCGGTGCGGCCGTGCCGGGACCGCAGTACGGCGCCCGCCGCGCCGGCCGCTCGTCGTCGCGCCCGGGCGACCCGGCCGCGGAAGAACAGGTAGTAGCCCGTCATCGCCATCACGATCGCCCAGCAGGCGGCGATCTCGATCACGTAGTCGCCCCAGCGGCCGGCCATCAGCTCGCCGTGCAGCAGGATCGCGCCACCCGACAGCGTGGTGTCCGGGTTCAGCGCGCCCAGCACCTTGCCTTCGTACGGGTCGACGAAGACATCCCGCGGTCCGGCTGCGGTGTCGAGGGAGAAGACGGTCGACCGGTTGGGTGCGGACGGTTCGGTCATCGAGACGACTGTCGCGTCCGGGAACGCCTGCCGCACCTCCTCGAGCTGGGAGGAGTACGGCTGCGCGACCAGGCCGGCTGGCTGCTGGACCTTCATCAGGTCGGCGTGCAGTACCGGCTCGATCTGGAACCGGAAGAGGTAGATCAGCCCGGTGACCGCCAGGATCAGGAGAACCGGGATGACCAGGAAACTGGCGTAGAAATGCCACCGCCAGAAGGCCCGGAACAACCCGGATCCCTTCCCCCGCGGCCCGGCCTTCTCCGCCTCGACCGGCACCGGGACCGTCGCCACTTCACCCACGTCCACTCCTCGCTCGCAGTTCTGTGGGAGTAGTCGGATCGCGAGGCCGCTCAGTTCCCGTGACCTGGGACACAGTGCAGTTTCATGCGACCATGGTGCGGCCATGCGACAGGCCTGGGGTTTCCGAGCAGCGCGGGCCGCGATGTTCGCGGCCACCTGTGTGCTGCTCGCAGCTCTCGGCCACGTACTGATGTCCGGTACGCCGATTCCGGGCTGGGCGATCGTCCTGGCCTTCGCCGTGGTGGGCACGGCCGCCTGGTTCGTCACCGACTGCGAACGCGGTATCCCGTTCGTGCTCGTCTCCACGGTGATGGTCCAGGCCATGCTGCACACGGTCTTCACGACGGCCCAGGCCCATCCCGTGACACCACCTATGACGCCGGGTCACGAGATGACCGGGACATCGTCGTACGGGATGCTCGCGGTCCACCTGGTGGCCGCGCTGTTGAGTGGTCTCTGGCTGGCCTACGGTGAGCGGGCCGTCTTCACCGTCCTGCGCTCCGTCGCGACCCGGCTGCTGGTCTCGCTGCGGCTGATCGCCCAGCCGTTGTTCACCCCACACCAGCCGCGGATCCAGCAGCACTACTCCCCCAGGCCGCTGCGGCTCTTCCTGCTCGTGCACGCCATCATCTCGCGAGGTCCACCGCGCGGAGTCCCCGTCAACTGACGGCCGACCCACCTCTGCCACACCGGCAGGGGCTTTCCGCTTGCCTGGACCACCGAAGGATTCCCGTGATGGCTTCCGCCTTGCACCAACCGCCCGACGAAACCACCACCCGCCTCGCACTCGCCGCCCGCGCCGGCGATCTCGTTGCCCTGGACAACTTCATCCGCGCGCTGCATCTCGACGTACGGCGCTATGTCACCTACCTGAGCGCCGACCCGCAATCGGCCGACGACCTCACCCAGGAGACATTCCTGCGGGCCCTCAAGAGCCTGCACCGCTTCGAGGCCCGCTCATCGGCCCGAACGTGGCTGCTGTCGATCGCCCGCCGTACCGTCGCCGACCACCTCCGCCACCAAGCCTCCCGACCGCGAATCTCCGACCACGACTGGCAACTCGCCGCCGAACAAGCCCAGCCACGCAATCTCCCCGGCTTCGACGACGGCATCGCCCTCACCGACCTCCTCGACAAACTCCCCACCGACCGCCGCGAAGTCTTCGTCCTCACCCAACTGGCCGGCCTCCCGTACGCCGAAGCAGCCACCCACCTCGGCTGCCCCACCGGCACCATCCGCTCCCGAGTAGCCCGCGCCCGATCCACCCTCGCCAACCTGGTCACCGCAGCCTGAACACCTCCAGGCCTGACGTCCGCACGGGCGTCAGGCCCGTAGGCTTGGAGCGTGAGTACCTTGGAGCGGCTGGATGCTGCGCAGCGACGGCGCCGGCGGCTCGGGTTCCCGCTCGCCGTGGTGTACAAGTTTTTCGATGACCAGGGCAGCTACCTGGCGGTGATCATCACGTACTACGCCTTCGCCGCGATCTTCCCGATGCTGCTGATCTCCTCGTCGGTGCTCGGCTTCGTTCTCCAGGGCAACGAAGATCTGCAGCGCGCCGTACTGCAGTCCGCGCTGAAGGAGTTCCCGATCGTCGGGACCCAGCTGGCAACACCGCAGGGCCTGCAAGGCAGTACGGCGGCCGTCATCGTCGGTACGATCACCGCCCTGTACGGCATCATCGGCCTCGGCCAAGCAGTCCAGAACGCGGTCAACGTCACCTGGGGCATCCCCCGCAACGGCCGCCCCAACCCCTTCCGCGGCCGGCTGCGCTCCGGCGCACTGCTGTCGCTGGCCGGCCTCACCGTCCTCAGCTTCGCCACACTGACAGTCCTCGCCGGCAGCCAAGCCTCCCTCTCCGGCGTGGTCGCCGCCGACTTGGGCTGGCTCGTCGCGATCGGCTCGATCCTGGTGCTCACAGCGATGCTGACCCTGTGCCTGCGCCCCGGCAAACGCCCTCGACCACCGTTCCGGCAGATCCTCCCCGGCGCCGTCTTCACCGCACTCGGCTGGCACCTGCTGGAACGCCTGGGCGGCATCTACGTCAACGACGTACTGGCCAAAGCCAGCGAGGTCAACGGCATCTTCGCCCTGACCCTCGGCCTGATCGGCCTCATCTACGCCGCCTCGGTGATCGCCGTCATCGGCGCCGAACTCAACTCGGTGATCGCCCACCAGCTCTACCCACGCTCCCTCCTCGCCCTCTTCACCGACTCGGCCACCGACCTCACCCCCGCCGACCACCGCGCCTACGCCATGTACGCCCAAGCTCAACGCCACAAATCCGCCGAAACCATCGCCGTAACCTTCACCCCCCACAACCCCAACCCCGACTGACCGCCGTACGCACAACGTCCGTCCCTGGTGGTCGTAGCTATAGGGGAAGTACGCGGGTTTGCTCGGCTAGTTGGGCCAGGCGGTGGGCTCTGGCGGATTCGGCGGGGGTGAAGGGCTCGGCTGGGCGGGTGAAGGCGAAGAAGCCGGTCCACGGGGAGGGGATCTTCAGGATGGTTCTGTCGGAGGGGAGAGGGCCGGCCAGGAGCGCGCGGTCGGTGACTAGTTGGGCGCCGAGGAGCTCTGCTACTGCGTGGGGTAGCTCGGTTGGGTCGGCGACTACGCGGGCGGCCAGGCTGAGGGCCTTGGTTTGGCCGTCGATCAGAGCGAGGGCTGTTGTCGGCCAGACCTGTACGTCGCCGCCGCCTGAATCCTCGACCACAGCTGACAGTGCGCCGGAGCGGACCGAGTCGGGGGCGGACACAACCAGCTCGTCGCGGACGCCGTCTTCGACAGTGTGGACGTGCAGGCCGAGGATGTTCGCGTCTACCGTGGCCAAGCCGTGAGCGAGCCGCTCGAGCGATCCGACGCTGTCTGGCAGCGTGACGCGAATCCGCCAGAGCGCGTCGATACCAGTCCCCGGTTGAGCGTGCGGCGCATGTAGCCAAGTCCGCAGGAAGCGCATCGCGGACGGCTCGACGACCCAGATCACCAGCACGGTCGTCGTGATCACCAGTACGGCGACGGCGACGACGTACGGCGGGTGGATCGCCAGCACGAGTGCGTGCAGTGCGAGTTCGACCGGGAACACGGCCAGGAGCTTGGCCACCGTCAACCGCAGCCGCCGAGGGTGCGGCAGGCGGCCGCAGACCTCACACGCTTCCCCGCCCACGAGCGCCGTACGCAACGAGTCCATGCGGCCAGGATGACGCTCGCTTATTGCCCCGCTGTTGCCGGTAGATGAAGCTCGTCGGCACCCCCCAGACCGAAGAATGAGGGGTCGTCCCTCATGCCCTCAGGTCGCGGCTCCAGCAGAGTCGTGGGTGAGAGATCCGCCCACTTCCGAAGGACTTGAGATGAGAAAATCAACGGCCGGACTAGCCGCCGCGGCCCTCGTCGCCGCCGCCGTACTGGCCCACCCACTGCTTGCCTCGGCGAACGCGATCGCCGGCCCGGTCTGCGACTTCAACAACGACGGCCGCGATGACCTGGCGGTGGGGGCACCGGGCGAGAGCGTCGGCAACCTCGACAGCGCCGGCTCGGTCAACGTGCTGTACGGATCCGCCGCGGGTGTGTCCACGACCGGCAACGTGCTGATCACCCAGGACACTCCCGGCATCGACGGGGTGGCCGAGCGCGGTGACGCCTTCGGGCACGCCACTGCCTGCGGTGACTTCGACAACGACGGATTCACCGACCTCGCCGTCGGTGCTCCGCACGAGAGCGTCGAGGTCGCGGCGGGCGACGTGTACGACGCCGGTTCGGTCAACATCTTCTACGGATCCGCTGTCGGACTCGCCACCACCGGCAACCAGATCTTCACGCAGTCCTCCGCCGGGATGCCCGACGCTGCCGAGCGGACCGACGAGTTCGGTACGGCGGTCGCCGCGGGCGACTTCAACAACGACGGACGTGACGACCTCGCCATCGGCGCGCCCAAGGAGAACCACAACGGCTCCAACCAGGCCGGCAACGTGATCGTCCTGTACGGCGGCCGCCTCGGCCTCTCGACGACCGGCAGCCAGAACTGGCATCAGGGCTCGCCCGGCATCGCCGGTGACGTCGAAGGCGGCGACAGCTTCGGTACGGCGCTCGCAGCAGGCGACTTCAACCAGGACGGCCGCTCCGACCTGGTCGTCGGCGCTCCCGGCGAGGCGATCGCCGACCAGGCCGCCGCGGGCACGGTCAACGTCATCTACGGCTCGGCCACGGGACTCACCGCAACCGGCAACCACGTCCTCAACCAGTCGACCGAAGGCGTCCCGGGCCAGTGGGAGCAGAACGATCTCTACGGCCAGTCGGTGGTGGCGGGTGACTTCAACAACGACGGACGCGACGACCTGGCAGCCGGCGTACCGGGCGAGAACGACGGCGACACCCGCGATGCCGGAGCCGTCAACGTCACCTACGGTACGGCGAACGGCCTGCAGGCGAACTGGAGTCAGATCTTCACCCGGGCCGGCCTGCTCTCCGGCGGCACGGCGTCCTCCGGCGACCAGTTCGGTACGGCGCTTGCCGCTGGCAACTTCAACGGCCAGGTCGGCGACGACCTCGCGATCGGTGCCCCCGGCACCATCGTGAACGGCAATGTCGCGGCCGGCCGGTTGGCCGTGCTGTACGGCAGCCCCGACGGCCTGTCCCCGAATGTCGTCCAGCACCTCAGCCAAGGCGTCAACAACTTGGAAGGCTTGTCCGAACCGGGCGACTACCTCGGCTATGCCCTCGCCGCCGGTGACTTCGACGGCAACGGCCGCTTCGATCTCGCAGCCGGAGCTCCTGGTGAGGCCATCGGCGATCAGTTGAGTGGCGGCGCGGTCAACGTCCTCTACGGCACGTCCGGCTTCCTCTCCACCAGCACCGACCAGATCTGGACGCAGGACAGCCCGGAGGTCAAGGGAGTCGCGCAGGCAGGAGACCGGTTCGGCGGTCCGGCGATGTCGATCGGTGAGTACCGGCTCGGCTACAAGTCCGGAACCAAGGTCAAGGTGACGAACGACGTACTGGCGCACAGCCCGCTCGGACGGATCGACATGTCCGGTGTCGACGCCGGCCCCGACTACGAGATCGTGGCCGCTCGCGGCGGCGTCATCAAGTACATCGTGGACACCAACGCCGAGCCCACCGAGGACAACAACTACGTCTGGATCGAGCACCCGGACGGCGAGTGGAGCAAGTACAGCCACGTCCGGACCAACTCCGTCACCAGCCGCGGCCACCAGGTCGGCGACACCGTTGCCGTCGGCACCGTTCTCGGCCTCGAGGGCGACGTCGGCAAGGCCGGCGGCGACCACCTGCACTTCGAGGTCTCGGTCCCCTACAACCTCGCCAGCCCGATCAACTCGGCCGGCTTCATGGCCGGCCTCAACCGCAACCCCGTCATCTGCGGCATCCCCGGCAACGCCCTCTTCCGCGGCCAAACCTACACAGCCGCAGCCTGCTGAGCACCAGCACCCCGCGGATCATCCCGGTGATGATCCGCGGGGTGCCGCATTGTGCTCACGATGCCGACCTCGGACGAACTCGCCGGTCGCCCGGCACCTGCAGGCCCGGCCGCGTCCGAATGCAGCGGCACGTGTACCGACCAACGGGTAGAGGTCCCCGCCAACCGAGTTCCGGGATCTCCTGCGCGCGGGGATACAGCGACCACCGCCGACTACTACCAGTTCGCCGGTACACCTCGGGCGACAGAGTTCTGATTGCTATAGGCAACAATTGAGGAATCCAGAGGCGAGCGGGGCCTGTGGATGAATCTCCCGAAATCTGTGGATAAGTATTTCCCTTGAAAATAAGGGGTTCTGGCTTTGAAAACTGTCGGTGGCCCTGTCTAGAGTTAACGGTATGGAACTCCTGGGCGAGCGACCGGCGTGGTCGATGAACGGCAGCGAAGCGCTGTCGTCCATCGATTCGATCGACGCCGAGATCGCCCGTCTGGAAACCGCCCGCCTGCCCTATGTCGCGCGCGTCGCCGAGACCGGGCACGCCGAAGAGCTCGGCACCCGCAACACCGCCGAGCTGCTGGCCTTCCGGTATCGCATGGACCCGCGTAAGGCCCACGCCACGGTCCGGCTAGCTCTCGCACTGCCCAAGTACGCCGCTGTCGCCGACGCGTTGCCCGACCCGGCCGTGCCTGTGCCGGTCCCGGACGGCACCGACGACACCCTCCCGCCCGAGGTCCTGCTGCGCCCTGAGCAGATGGGCGTGATCGTGTCCATGCTCGAAAAGGTCCCCGCCACGGTCCCGGCCGAGGCTCTGCGCGTCGCCGAGGAAGAGCTGGTCAAGCTCGGCCGCGACATGTCGCCGGCCGAGCTGCGCAAAGCCGCCCAGCGCGCCCGCGACCTCCTCGACCAGGACGGTCCCGAGCCCGACGAGCAGAAGGCCTACGCCCGCGAACGGCTCAATCTGATCCCCGACGAACACGGCGTCCGGATCTCCG
>NZ_SMKA01000234.1 GCF_004348455.1 Kribbella albertanoniae | reverse complement strand
GGGGTTCTGGATCTTGGGTGTGGGACGGGGCGGCATCTGGTGGCGCTTCGGGATGAGTTCGGGGCGGAGGCTGTCGGGGTTGATCTGCAGGGGCAGATGGTCGACTACGGGCGACGGCGGCATGGGGTGGATCTTCGGTGTGGTGATCTGCGATCGGTTCGGCTCGGGCGGCGGTTCGATCTGGTGACCTGCCTGGGCAACAGCCTGTCGTATCTGCGGACCGATGAAGATCTGCGCGCGGCTGCGGAGACCCTGCGGGTGCATGTTGCGGATCAGGGGCTCGTGGTGATCTCGACGTTGACGACTCCGCGGATCGAGTCGGTCAAGCAGACGGTTCGGGTCGAGACGGATTTCGTGGCGGCGAACGTCGAGGTGATGTCTGCCTGGGATGCCGTGCGGCGGCTGCAGGTGACGCATCGGACCTGGCGGCATGACGACGGTACGACGGATGTGGATGTGCTGCGGCGCCGGGTGATCAGCGTGGATGAGCTTGACGGGTTGCTGCATGAGGCTGGGTTCGACGAGGTTCGCTGGGTGGGCACGGGGTTGGCCGTGGCAACTTAAGCTTCCCCGGTGGATGAGGAACTGAGCGGCGGACGGTTCTCCCAGCCGGTGCGGCGGGGCGAAACCGTCGTACGGCGGCGTGGGTCGGCGAACTCGCAGGCGCTGCTGCGGCACCTGGAGCGGGCGGGGTTCGAGCTGGCGCCTCGGGTTGTCGAGGTGGGCGATGAGACAGAGACGCTGACGTACGTCGACGGGTTGGCCGGGTTTCCGCCGCTGTCGGAGGCACTGAGGTCTGATGAGGCGTTGGTGAGTGTCGCTCGGGCGGTACGGCGGTTGCACGACGCGACCGCGGGGTTCGAACCGGTCGACGGGGCTTGGCATGACCTGGAGGTTGCGGCGCCGGTGCAGGTGGACTGCATCGGGCACCACGATCTGGCGCCGTGGAACCTGGTGTTCGACGGGGCCGAGGTGGTCGGGATCATCGACTGGGACACGATCCGGCCGTCGAACCGGCGCTGGGATCTCGCGTACGCCGCGCATCAGTTCGTGCCGTTTCATCCGCCGGCCTGGCTCGAGCCATTCGGCTGGGCGACGGAACCGGATCGCGCCAGGCGGTTGCGGTTGTTCTGCGATGCGTACGGGCTGGGTGTCGAGCCGGCCGAGCTGGTGGATCTGATCGGCCTGCGGTTGCTGGGCCACGCGGCAAACATCGAGCAGCAGGTGAAGGCCGGCAACCCGGCGTTCGACGTACACCGCGACGAGGACCACGCCGGCGGCTACCGCGCCGCAGTCGCCTACATCCTGGCGAACCGCACGGCGCTCCTTACGGAGTGATGGTGTAGTTGCGTTTGGCTCGGAGGCGGCGGAACTGGGCTCGGGGGAAGCCGTGGGAGCCGGCGACGTGGACGTTGTTGATGTAGAGGTCGCGGTGGAGCTCTGTGCCGGCGGCGGACTCATAGACCTTCTCGTGGTAGCTGCCTTGGAGGTAAAGGTCCATGGTGTGGAGGAAGTCGTCGACGTTCTCCAGTTTGTCGTCGATGTCGGGGCCGTAGGCCAGCTGGTAGACGGTGTAGTAGGTGCCGAGCTTCAGCCCGAAGACCTCGGTGGAGCCCATCATGAACAGTTCTGCCGACCGGTCGCCGTCGACGGTGAGGCAGAGGTCGCCGTCGTCCGCGCGGGTGACTGCCGCGCGTGGCAGTCCGGCGGCGACGGCCGCCAGTTTGTTCGTCATGGCGGTGTACAGCTCGTCGGCAACTCCTTGGTCGTCCACGGCATCAAAGTAGAGCAGCGGCGGTCCAGGGTCGCCGGCCGGTCGGCGCGAAAAAGTTCTCGGTGTTCATCGGATGCCGTCCGTGGACGTGTGCGGGGAATCCTTCGGAGGGGTGCAAAGGTAGTCCATTTCTAACCCTTCGCAAAAATCCCAGCGGTTTGTTTTTCGCGGGGTGGAGCGTTTGTTTTGAGGGGTTGCTTCGCGTGATGGGACCATTACTTCTGGTCCATAGCGCGGTTGTGTGGTCGTGTCGTATCGTCCAGTCATCGCCAGGCCTTGGTGGGGGTGCTGGCCTTCGAATCCTTTGTGTGCAACGACTTTGGAGCTCGGATGGCCATGGACGAGTCTGTCGTCGTGCCCGGAATCGCGCTGGGTGCCGACTGGGTCGACGACGTACTGCTGGCGGGGCCGGCGGCTGATGTTTGTTTACGCCTGCCGGAAGTGATCGACCGCGGGAAACTACGCACGCTGGTTCAGCAACGGCAAAAGGAACTGGCCCAGGCCGGTTTTCGCGCCGGTGGTGCGGTGGCTTTACGGTTACCGCCGTCGGTGGCTTTTGTCACGCATTTGCTGGCGGTATGGCGCAGTGGTGGTCAGGCGATCCTGCTGGACCACCGATTGACCGACTACGAGGTGCGGCGAGCGATCGAGCGACTGGTGCCGCAGGTGGTGGTGTCGGCGGATCGGCCGGTGCCGGCCGGGCTGCGGACGTTCCATGACGTGGGCGCCGATTTGGCCAGCTATTCGGGCCATCCGGCCAATACCGCGCATGCGGTTGTGCAGCTGAGTTCGGGTTCGACCGGGCCGTCCAAGGTGATCGGCCGGACCGCCGAGGACCTGGTCGAGGAAATCAACAGGTACACGCGGATCGACGGCGTACCCACCAAGAACGAACGACTGATTCTGCTGCCCTCGATGGTGCATGTGCTCGGTCTGGTCGGCGGCCTCCTCTACTGCCTGCACGCCGGGGTCGAGTTGGTACCGCCCGCCCGCCTCACCGGCGATGCCATCGTGCACGCGATCGCGGCCGAGACCACACCGGCCACTGTGCTCGGAGTTCCGTTCCATATCGGCTTGCTGGCTTCGGTTCAGCAGCCGCCCTGGTTGCCGCAGTTCAAACGCATGACGACCGGTGGCGAGCTTGTGCCGCAGGCCGTGTCGGACGCGTTCGAGCAGAAGTACGGCGTTCCGCTCGGGAACATGTACGGGATGACCGAGGTCGGTGTCATCGGCACCGATCTGTTCGGCCGGCATCGCCCCGCGATCCGGCCCGCGCCCGGGATCGACGTACGGGTGGTCGACGGCGAACTGCAGATCGCGCGGAAGGAATCGCCGTACCTCGGTCTGTCCGATCCGGCGCGCTGGTCGGACGGCTGGCTGCGGACGCGTGATGCCGGGGTCGTCGACCCGGAGACCGGGCTGGTCAGCATCAAGGGCCGGCTCGACTCGCAGGTCTCGGTCGGTGGGTTGAAGGTCGATCTGACCGAGGTCGAATACACGCTGGGCACGTTGAGAGGCGTCGAGGCGGCGGTCGTTGTCTTCGACGGCTCGATCACGGCCTACCTGCAACTCCACGAGCGCCGCGAGACCACCCGCCTGGAGGCCGAGCTGTCCCAGCGGCTGGCGTCGTACAAGCGGCCGCGGACGCTGCATGTGCTCGATCAGTTGCCGCGGACAACGACCGGGAAGCTCGTCCGCGACCTCACCGTGCTGCGCAAGGCGGTGTCGTGATGCTCGGTCACCACGATCGCAGGCGGCGGATCGTCGAGCGCCACGGCCAGTACGGCGCCCTCGAGCGGCAGGCGGACGACGTACAGGCCGGGGACCGAGTCGACAGGACCGTCGGCGAACGGGACGCGTCGCCGCAGACCCGAGTTGCGCAGGCCGACGCCGAGCGCTTTGCCGACGGCTTCCTTGGCGGTCCACAGCCGCAGGAAGGCGTGCAGGTCGCCGGCCATCCACTCCAGCTCCTCGGCATCGAACCAGCGGCGGGCGAGTCCGCTCACCGAGCGCGGATACACGTCCTCGAGGTCGATGCCGATCGAGCCGGTACGGCGCGCAGCGACCGCGACGAGCGAGCGGCTGTGGCTCAGGCTCACCGCCAGGCCGGTGATCTCTGGCCGGCCGTTCGCGGCGTGCTGCAGCACCGGGTCGGTGACCAGGGTGCGGGAGAGCGAGAGCAGCAAGGCGTGAGCGGTGGCGCGGGAGTCGTCACCCGCCGGCGCAATCCACACATCAACAGCATCATCCACAGAGGGAAGGTAACCCGATGAAGGACGAGGTTCGCGCTTTCGTCATCGCGCAACTGCAGGACATGAACTACGACGTCGACGGGATCGACGACGACACCACGCTCGGCCCGGCCGGGGTCGACCTCGAGTCGCTCGCGCTGGCCGACCTGTCCGTCCGGGTCGAGGACAAGTACGGCGTCCGGTTCTCCGACGACGAGTCCGAGCAGCTGGCGTTGATGACGGTCGGCGAGTTCACCACCGAGGTGGCCGGCCGGGTCGCACAGCAGGTGTGATGACCACCCAGCCCCCGCCCGGGCGGGCAGAGATCATCGACTGGCTGGCCGGCCTCGGTCAGCGTCCACCAGGTACCGAGCGGATCGACTCGATGGAGCTGGCCTGGCTGGTTCATCAGGTCGAGCAGCGGTACGGCGTGGAGCTGCCGGACGAGCAGCTCGAGAGGATGACCACCATCGACGCGGCGGTCGCCGTACTGGCTGAGGTGCTGCCGAGTCATGTCTGAACGCCGCCCGGTCGCAGTGACCGGACTATCCATCCTGACTGCCCTCGGACGTGGTCCCGAGGCGCAGCTCTCTGGCGTGCCCGCGTTTGCCGAGGTACGGCGGTTCGACACCAGCGCACTGCGGGTCCGGTACGGCGCACTGGCCGCGGAGACCGGGACTCTGGACGAGGAGCTCGATCTGGCGATCGCCACGGCGTGTGCGCAGGCCGGTGTGGATCGCAGTACGACGCCGTTGTTGCTGGCGATGCATGCGCCGCCGGTGTGCGAGTTCGGGGCTGCCCGGATTTACACGAGCGCTTGTGTGTCCGGCAGTACGGCGTTGGCCGACGCGGCAGCGTTGATCAGCAGCGGGCGGGCTGACCGGGTCGTCGTGGCAGGTGCGTATCTGGTGGAGCCGTATCAGTTTGCACTGTTCGACGCGGGGCGTGCGCTGGCCGACGACAACGTCGTACGGCCGTTTAGTGCTCAAAGGCGCGGGACTCTGCTCGGTGACGGTGTTGCGGCCGTAGTACTCGAGGCTGGCGCCGGTCTGGCTCGGCTGGCCGGCTGGGGGCGTGCGGGCGATGCTCATCACCCCTGTCAGCCCGCACCGGACGGACGCGGGCTCGCCGCTGCACTCCAGCGAGCACTTCAGCGTGCAGAGCTGTCTGCGGAAGACGTGGGCTATGTGAACGCCAACGCGACCGGAACGGTGTTCAGCGACCAGGCCGAGGCGGCGGCGCTCGGTGCGGTGTTTCGGAGCAGTCCGCCGGTGAGCTCTACCAAGGGACTGCACGGGCATGCGCTGGAGGCCTCCGGGGTCGTCGAGTTCGTGGTGATGGTGCAGGCGTTGCTGGAAGGGAAGCTGCCGGTCAATGCGGGGTTCCTCGGGAGCGATCCGGAGTGTGCGGTCGACGTGATCCTGGATGCGCCGCGGAGCGTGCAGACGCAGGTCGGGGTGTCGGTGAACTCGGCGTTCGGGGGCGCCAATACGGCTTTGGTGGTGACGGTGTGATCGAGGTCCATGACTTGGTGGTCCTGGCCGAGGCGCGCTGGCCGGAGCCCGGTGATGGTGTGCCGCCGGGGATCCCGGGGTTCGTCGAGTCGGCCTTCAATCCGTTGGCGGCGGCTGCGGCTGAGCGGTGCCTGGAGCGCGCCGGTCTGCTGACGGGGACGACTGGTGTGGTGGTCGTGACGGCCGGGGATCGGGTGAGTGCGGATGCCGTCGAGCGATTGGTTGCTCAGGGCAAACGAGTGGGGCCGTTGTTCTTCTTCCAGTCGGTGCCGAACAGCATCGCGGGCTGGATCGCGGCGAAGTGGGACCTGCGTGGGCCGGTGGTGTGTGTGACGGACGGCGGGTTCGACGAGGCCGCGTTGCTGATCGGTGACGGAGACGCCGATCGGGTGCTGATCGTGCAGGTGGCGGCGGACGAGGCGTCCGCGCAGATCGTGAGTGGGGGAGAGTCATGAAGCAGACAACGGGCTGGCGGGCACGGCTGGCGGCTGATCCGGGGATCGGTACCGGGAACGTGCTGGCGACGGTGATTGCCCAGGGCGCCGATCTGGACGGTCCGGGGCTGACGTTCGACACGGCCGTGGACCAGTTCGAGGCTGAGCACCCGTTGACGTTGGGTGAGCTGGACGAGCGGGTCCAGGCCCGTACGGCGTGGTTGCACGAGCACGGGATCGGGCGGCGGGACGTGGTCGCGGTCTGGGCGACCGAGGCGCAGGACGTCGTACTGAGCTTCCTGGCGCTGACCCGGGTCGGGGCGATTCCGGCCTTGCTGAACGGGAAGATGGCGCCGGCGATCGCGGACGAATACATCCGGCGGTTGCGGGCGACCGCCGTACTGGCTGACTTGGACCATAAGGGGCTCCTGGAAGCTGAGGTGCTGGCGGAGCCGCGGGAGCTGGGGACAGGCGATCCGGCGAAGGCGCCGGAGGCGTATCGGCATCATAGGGACGACCCAGTGGTGATCACGCACACGAGCGGGACGACCGGCGTACCGAAGGCTGTTCTGCACACGCACACGACCTTGTACGCCGCGCTGAAGCACCTGCTCACAATGCCGCAGGCGCAGGGGACCGATCGGATTCTGAACGCGCTGCCGATTCCGCATACGGCGACGATCCTGATGGTCAATCAGGTGCTCGGGAACCGCGCGGAGATGCTGCTGCTGTCGAGTCAGGATGCGGGCGGGGTGCTGCGGCAGATCGAGCGGTGGAAGCCGCATGCGGTGTACGGGTTCGCGGTGACGTGGGCTGGGTTGGCTCGGGAGGATCTGGGGGCGCGTGACCTGGATTCGGTGCGGATGTGGTTCAACACGGGGGACTGCGCGCATGAGCCGCATATCCGGAAGTTGGTGGCTGTTGGCAGCCGGGAGACGGTGACTCGGGATGGGCGAGTGACTGTGCCGGGGTCGCATTTCATTGATGGGCTGGGATCCAGCGAGATGGGGCACAACGGGTTCCACATCACGCATACGGTGTCGTCGGAGCATTACGGGCGGTGTATCGGGAAGCCGTACGAGTTCGCTGAGGCGACGGTGCTGAGTTCGACGGGGGAGGAGTTGCCGCCGGGGAAGGCGGGGATCCTCGGGTTCCGGTCGCCGACGGTGTCGCCGGGGTACTGGAACGACTCGATCAACACCTATCGCTTCCGACTAAACGGTTGGTTTGTTACCGGGGATCTCGTCTACCGAGACGAAACCGGTCACTATTTCCACCTGGACCGCATCCCGGACGCGGTCGCTGGGTTCGACGGACCGCAGCTCTACACGTCGCTGTCCGAAGAGCGCATCCTCGCCGCGCTCCCGGACGTTGCCGACTGCACGGTCGTGATCGTGGCGGAGGGCGGGCAGTACGCCGCCGACGTACTCCTCGAGCTCACCCCGGATGCCCCCGAGGTGGACCGAACCGACGCCGTGAAGGCGGCCGTCGGCGAGGAGGTAGCCGCCATCCTCCGGAAGGTGACGGTGGTCGGGTCCGACGACGTCCCGGTCACCGTCACCGGCAAAGTCCGCAAGGTCGCGCTGCGCGAGGCCCGCTCATGAGTACGGCGGGGGATCGCGCGGATGCGGCCGGGCAGGTCGCGGGGGCGCAGGCCGCTCCGGCCGGAGTCACGATCACGGGGATCGGGATGCTGACCCCCGTGGGGCGGGGGGCGGCGGAGGTGTTCGCCTCGCTGCTGCAGGGGCGGTCGGGGATTGTGGTGCCGCCTGAGGATCATCCGATCGCTGGGTCGATCGAGTTGGCGGGGATTCTGCCGGAGTTCGATGCCGGGAAGATCGCGTCTGGGCCGGACGGGAAGGTGATGGATCGGACCGTCATTCTCGCGCAGCTTGTGGCTGAGGAGGCGTTGGCTGATGCGGGGTTGGTTGTCGGGGAGAACGTTGATGCGGACCGCATTGGCGTGATCATCGGCGGTGTCGGCGGGATGGCGACTCTGGAGCGGCAGGTTCTCGCGAGGGCAGAGCGGGGGAAGGTTGCTGTTAGCCCCTATCTGCTGACGGGGATCTTGCCGAACATGCCGGCGGCGCGGGTTGCGATCCGGTTCGGGATGCGGGGCTACACGTCGGCGGTGGGGACGGCTTGTGCTTCGGGGGCGCAGGCGATTGCGGATGCGGTGCGCCTTATCCGGGCCGGCGAAGCGGACGTCGTACTGTGCGGGGCCAGTGAGGCGCCGTTGTTCCCCACCTTCGCGGAGACGTTTGCCAACGCGCGAGCGCTCGCCCGGGGCTGGGACGACCCGACGGAAGCCAGCCGACCGTTTGACCTTAGACGTAACGGGTTCGTGCTCAGTGAAGGCGCCGCGCTACTAGTTCTCGAGAGTACGGCGCATGCGGCCGCGCGAGGTGCGAGCGGGTACGCCGATGTTGCCGGGTACGGCGTCAACTCGGACGCGCATCACCCGACCGCACCACGACCGGACGGAACCGGGGCGGCCGCCTGCATGCGGTTGGCAATGAGGACCATCCGGCCGGAGCAGGTTGGTTATGTCAACGCGCACGGCACCAGCACCAAGCTGGGTGATGTCGCCGAGTCCGTGGCGATCGGCCTTGCCTTCGGCAACCACCTTCCGGCGGTCAGTTCCACCAAAGCATTGACCGGCCACATGCTCGGCACCTCCGGGGTGGTCGAGGCGGCAGCGGCCGCGTTGGCGATCAACACCGGCCTCGCACCGCCGACGTACCACCTGGACGACCCTGATCCGGCCTGCCCGCTGGATCACATCCGCAAGGAACCACGGGCGATCCCGCTCGACTACGCCGTCTCGAACTCGTTCGGGTTCGGCGGCCAGAACGTCAGCCTGCTCCTCGGTAGAACCACCACGCCGAAGCAGCGACAGCTATCAAGTGAGGAGAAGGCGTAGATGGAGATTTACGGGATCGACCACGTGGAGATGTACGTGGGCGACGCTCGGCAGGCGGCGTTCTACCTGGGGCATGCGTTCGGGCTGCACATCCACGGTCAGGGCGGGCCGGAGACCGGGCTGCCGGATCAGCGGTCGTTGCTGCTGCGCGAGGACGCCGTACAGATCGTGCTGACGTCTGGACTGGCTGCGGACCATCCGGCCGCTGAGTATGTGCAGCGGCACGGGGACGGCGTGGCGATCGTCGCGATGGAGGTCGACGACGCGACGGCGGCGTACGGCGAACTGACCGCGCGCGGGGCCGTGGGGCTACGGGAGCCGGAGCGGTTCGAGGCCGGGGACGCGGTGGTGGTGACCGCGGAGGTGGCCGGGTTCGGTGACGTGATCCACCGGCTGGTGGAGCGGCACGGGCCGCGGCGGGAGTTCCTGCCGGGGCGGATCCAGCTGACCGCGCCGAGCGGCGTACCGGACGAGAAGCTGTTCAGCGAGATCGACCACCTGGCGATCTGCGTACCGTCCGGTGAGCTCGAGCCGACCGCCAAGTTCTACGAGGACGTGTTCGGCTTCCCGCGGATCTTCGAGGAGTACATCGAGGTTGCGGGGCAGGGGATGGACTCGAAGGTGGTGCAGAGCCCGTCGAAGCACGTCACGTTCACGCTGATCGAGCCGGATCTCAGTCGCCGGCCCGGGCAGATCAACGACTTCCTCACCTGGCATGCGGGCGCCGGTGTGCAGCACATCGCCTTGCGTACCAGCAACATCGTCGAAGCGGTCAGCACTCTCTCCGACCGCGGAGTGAACTTCCTCGGCACACCTTCGACGTACTACGACGCCCTGGCCGAGCGGGTCGGCGAGGTCGAGACGCCGATCGAGGAACTGCAGCAGCGCGGCATCCTGGTCGACCGCGACCACTGGGGTCAGCTGCTGCAGATCTTCACCGAGTCGATGCACGTCCGGCGCACGCTGTTCCTGGAGATCATCGAGCGGCGCGGTGCGATGACGTTCGGCAGCGGCAACATCAAGGCCCTGTACGAAGCCAAGGAGCGGGAGTTGGCGCATGACGCTTGAGTTCAAGTTGTCGGACGAGGAGATCGAACTCCTCCCGACTGACGAAGACGTTGCCTTCTACAACGAACATGGCTGGTATCTGTCGAAGAAGCTGCTCACCGACGACGAGACCGACGAGCTCGTCAACGCGAGCGAGCGGTACTACGCCGGTGAGCGGGACCGGACCCTCCCGACGGCCCCGCCCAAACTGGCGTACTGGGATCCCTCCAAGGGCAACGTCCAGCGGCACAACGACTACGTGCACTACGAGCACGACGGGCTGGCGAAGATCCTCCGCAAGCCGCTGATCGGGGCGGTCGCGGCCCGGCTCGCGCAAACCCACGAGATCCGGATCTTCCAGTCCACGTTGATCTACAAGCCACCGATCGAGGGCGAACCGTCCAACATCGTGCCCTGGCATTTCGACAAGCACTACTGGTCGTCCTCGTCGTCGGAGCGGATGCTGACCGCGTTCATCCCGTTCCACGACTGCCCGCCGGAGATGGGCACGATCACGATGGTCGACGGCAGTCACCGCTGGAAGGAGATCGGCTCCGACGACACGGTCGTCCGCCACTTCGCTGAGCGGGACCGCTCGCAGCTCGACCAGATGCTGGCCGAGAACGCGGCGTACAACGGGGCCGAGGTGGTCAAACTGCCGATCACGATCCCGCGCGGCCACATGAACTTCCACCACTGCCGCACCTATCACGGCAGCGGTGCGAATATCAGCGACCGCCCACGCCGGGCGATCTCGCTGCACCTGCAGGACGGGGACAACCGCTACCGCGAGTTCCCGCTGTCCGACGGCACCACGGCGGCGTACAACCACGACGTCCTGGTACGGCGGACCTCCGACGGGCGGCCGGATTACGCCGATCCCGAGTACTGCCCGACGCTCTGGGCCGATCGCTAGAAGGCCAAATCTACTTGAAAGGATTGGTCAACATGTCACGTTACGACTGGGGTCAGACGCACCCCGGGATCGAGCAGCTGGAGAAGGCCGTTTCGGAGGCCCGCGACAAGGTCGTCCAGCACCCGCTCTACGCCATCCTCGACACCCACGAGGCGCTGGTCACCTTCATGGAACACCACGTGTTCGCGGTCTGGGATTTCATGTCCCTGCTGAAATCGCTGCAGCGCGAGCTCACGTGTGTGACGGTGCCGTGGATCCCCACCGAGCACCGCAGCAGCCGTCGGCTGATCAACGACATCGTGATGGTCGAGGAGAGTGACGAACTGGGTGGCACCGACGGCAAGCCTGCGTTCATCAGCCACTTCGAGCTGTACGTCAACGGTATGCACGAGGCCGGTGCGGATACTTCAGCGATCGACAAGCTGATCGAGTTGCTCCGCGGTGGCGCTCCGGTGGTCGAGTCGCTGGCAGCGGCCGGCGTACCGCAGGCTTCGATCGACTTCGCCGGAACCACCTGGGGAATCATCGAGAACGCACCCGTGCACTGCCAGGCGGCCGCGTTCGCCTTCGGGCGGGAGGACCTGATCCCGGACATGTTCACCCAGGTGGTTGCGGTGAACGAGCGCTCCAACAAGCTCAACACCTTCGTCGACTACCTCGAGCGGCACATCGAGGTGGATGGCGAATTCCACACCCCGATGGCGATGCAGATGGTCGCTGACCTGTGCGGCGACGACCAGGCCAAGTGGGACGCCTGCGCGGACACCATCAACACCGCCCTCGCGGCCCGCGCCCGGCTCTGGGACGCGATCACCGCCGCCGTCGTCACGACCGCCCCGGCGACGGTCTGACGCCAATGAGTACAGATCTCTACCGGACCGTCCGGTTGATCCGCAGATTCGAGGAACGGGCGATCGAGTTCGTGCGGTCCGGAGAGATCGTCGGAGGCATTCACCCGTACGTCGGTCAGGAAGGCATCGCGGCCGGGGTGTGCGCAGCGCTCGGCCCGGACGACGTGATCACCAGTACGCACCGCGGTCACGGGCACGTGCTCGCCCGCGGTGCGAACCCGGCCCGGTTGATGGCCGAGCTGATGGGTCGCGAATCCGGTCTGAACAAGGGCCGAGGCGGTTCGATGCATGCTGCCGACTTCAGTCTCGGCATCCTCGGCGCGAACGCGATCGTCGGCGCGGCCGGGTCGATCGCGACCGGCGCCGCGTGGGCCTTGCGGCAGCAGGGCAAGGACTCGGTCGCCGCGACGTTCTTCGGGGACGGCGCGATGAACGAAGGCATGCTGCTGGAGGCCTTCAACCTGGCCGCGCTCTGGCAGGTGCCGGTGGTCTTCGTCTGCGAGAACAACGGCTACGCGACCACGATGCCGGTCGCGTCCGCGGTCGCCGGCAGTATCACCGGCCGGGCCCGAGCGTTCGGGATCCCGGCCTTCACCGTCGACGGCCAGGACCCGGAGAAGGTGCTGGAGGCAACCAGTACGGCGGTCGCCCGGGCCCGGGCCGGGAAGGGGCCGACGTTCCTGGAGTGCACGACGTACCGGTTCGATGCACACCACACGTTCGAGCACCGGACCCGGCTCACCTATCGCTCGACCGAAGAGATCACGACTGGGCGTTCGCGGTGTCCAGTGGAGATCCAGGGCGCACGGCTGACGGCCGCGGATCGGGCGGCCGTCGACGCCGAGGTCGAGTCCCTCCTGGAGGCGGCGGCGGGGATCGCATTGGGCAGCGCCCACCCAGATCCCGCCGCCGCACTCTCGTACCTGTACGCCGGGGAGATCTGAATGCCGAAGCTGTCCTACCTGAAGGCGCTGAACCGGGCTTTGGCCGACGAGCTGGAACGGGATCCGGCCGTCTTCGTGCTCGGGGAGGACATTCGTGCCGCCGCGTCGAACGTGACGGCCGGCCTGCATGCGCGGTTCGGCTCCGACCGCGTGCTCGATACGCCGTTGTCGGAGCAGGCGTTCACGAACTTCGCCACCGGTGCAGCGCTGGTCGGGATGCGGCCGGTGATCGAGTTCCAGATCCCGTCGCTGCTCTTCCTCGTCTTCGAGCAGATCGCCAACCAGGCACACAAGTTCTCGTTGATGACCGGTGGGCAGTGCAAGGTGCCGGTCACGTACGTCGTACCGGGGTCAGGCTCGCGGACCGGATGGGCCGGCCAGCATTCGGATCACCCGTATTCGCTGTTCGCCCATGTCGGGGTGAAGACGGTGGTTCCGGCGACTCCGGCTGACGCGTACGGTCTGCTGGTCACGGCGATTCGCGATGACGACCCGGTCGTCTTCTTCGCCCCGTCCGCTGCGCTCGGCGTACGCGACGATCTGGATTTTGCTGCGCTTGCGCCCGTTCCGCTGGGTGTCGGCCGCGTCGCTCGGGCTGGTGACGATGTCACGGTCGTTGCCCTCGGCCACTTGGTGCACGACGCTTTGGCCGTCGCCGACGAACTGGCCCAGCGGATGTCGGTTGAGGTCTTCGACCCACGGACGGTCTATCCGCTGGATGTCGACGGTCTGATCGCGTCGGTGCAGAAGACGGGCCGCTTGGTGGTCATCGACGACTCGAACCGGACCAGTGGGTTCGCGGCCGAAGTCCTCGCGGTCGTGGCTGAGCACTGCACCTTGACCGCACCGCCGCGCCGGGTGACCCGCCCGGATGGCGCTGTTCTTCCCTTCGCTCTCGCTCTCGACCGCGCGGTCCAGCCCGGCCGCGAGCAGCTCCTCACCACCCTCCTGGAGATGTCGTGACCGATCTGTGGAACACGTTGCCCGAGGCAACCCGTACGGCGTTGATCGCGCGTGGTGTCGAATCGTGGCGGACGGTGTACGACGGCGTTGCCACGCACAACAAGCAGTGGCGACCGCTCCGGCCGCCGATCATGTCGGCCTCGGTCTACGACGACTTCACCACGATCTCGGCGACCGTTGCCCGGCTGATCCTGACTGCTTGTCAGCAGCGGGCGACAACGGCGGGTGAACTGCGGGAGGCGCTCGGAATGCCGGTCGGCGCGATCGATCTGCTGGACGAGAACCTGCCGCTGACGGAGGACCTGCTCGGCGGTGTCCGGGCAGACATCCTGCTCGCGGATGGAACGCCGTACCTGGTCGAGGCGAATATCGACAGCGCGCTCGGTGGTGCGCACGACTCCGACGGAATCGCGGCTCGCTTCCTCGCGGCGTACGTCGGTGATCCGGTGCTGGATGCGGTTGGGTTGACGGCGCCGCCGTCCGCAGTCGACGCGCGGTATGAGGCGGTGCGGTCGGCGCTGGCGTTGTCGGGGCAGCATCGGCTGGCGATGGTGTTCACCACGGGTGGCAGCTACCCGGGTTCGCAGGATGGGCTTGCGATGATCAAGCTGCTGGAGGGATTCAGCGAGCGCGGTCGGCAGTTGGGGCTCGACATGCGCGTGTACCCGGTCGAGTGGCTGACCCTCGACGACGCCGGCCGGCTGTGTGTCGACGACGGCCCGATCGACGCCGTACTGCGGATGTTCGTGCCGCAAGGGACCAAACCGAGCGCGGGTCTGGACGCACTGGGGACCGCGGTGCAGACGGGTGCGATCCGCATCTTCACCCCGACCGCGAGCTGGTTGCTGGCCAGCAAGTCGATCTTCGCCTGGCTGTGGGACGACCTCGACACCCTCGCCCCGGCCGACGCCGCCCTTGTACGCCGGCACGTCCCGCGAACCCAGGTGTTGTCGGCAGCCCTTCGTGCGCAGGCGATCGCGGATCAGCAGGAGCTCGTCCTCAAACCGTCCGGTTCCTACGGCGGTGTCGGCGTAGTGGTTGGCCCCGAGGTATCGGCCGACGAATGGCAGCACGCGGTAGACCAGGCACTGGCCGAAACCGGCTACATCCTGCAGAAGTACGTCCCCGTGGACCGCCTGACCATGCAGTTCGTCGACATGGAGACCGGCGCGGTCAAAGAAGCCGACGTCCCCTTCTGCCTGGCCCCCTACCTCTTCGCCGGCACCCCCGCCGGCGCCTACCTCCGCTTCGCCGTCCCCGGCGCCGGCCCCGTAGTCAACGTCGCCCAAGGCGCCCTGACCAGCGGCCTCCTCCTGCTTCCCTGAACGTACGGAAGAACGGGTAATGGTGGTCGTTAAAGCCGCGCCGCCACCGGCCGCGAGCGTGCCGACCTGCCGGACCAGCGACCACTACCCGTCCGTCGGTACACAAGCGCCCCCCGCCGCCCACTCGTTCCGCGCCTTTGTGGAGCGTAGTGGGCAGTATGTGCAAATTTGGTTCCACTGATCACCCGGTCGGGCGCCGAAACGGATGTGTTCGGTGAGACGCGTTGCGGTCGTCGGGTAAGTGGTTCGCGCCATCAGTGGTGGCGTGAGACACCTTGTGATTGCTGGAGACCGGTTGCCACGGGTCTCCAGCGCCGGTTTCCTGTCTCCGGCCACCAGTGGTGGCCTGGGCACGGCGAGGTTGAGGAGTCCTAGCCCTCCGATTCGGGCGGTCATGCTCCCCGGCTCCACCAGGGGCGCCACCGAACACCCCAGCACCCCGGATCGGGCTGCCGGTGTCCACCCG
>NZ_SMKA01000233.1 GCF_004348455.1 Kribbella albertanoniae | reverse complement strand
TAATACGGGTGGGCGGGAGTTGGCTTTGGCTGACTTTCGGGGGCGGTTCTTGTTGTTGGACTTCTGGACGTTTTGCTGTGTGAACTGTCTGCATGTGCTGGATGAGTTGCGGCCGTTGGAGGAGAAGTACGGCGATGCGCTGGTGATTGTGGGGGTGCATTCGCCGAAGTTCGCGCATGAGGGGGAGGCGGCGGCCGTTAAGGCTGCTGTGGAGCGGTATGAGGTGGGGCATCCGGTGCTGGATGATCCGGAGCTGGTGACGTGGCAGGCCTACACGGCGCGGGCTTGGCCGACGTTGGTGCTGGTCGACCCCAATGGGTACATCGTGGCGCAGTACTCGGGTGAGGGGCATGCGCATGCGCTGGATGCCTTGCTGGCTGAGCTGATCACCGAGCACGAGGCGAAGGGAACGCTGACGCGGGGCAAGTCGCCGTACGTCGCCCCGGAGCCGGAGTGGTCGGAGCTGCGATTCCCGGCCAAGGTGATTGCCTTGAGCAACGGAAACCTGCTCGTGGCCGACGCCGGCAACCACAGCATCGCGGAGCTCCAGCCCGACGCGGAGACGCTGGTACGGCGGATCGGCACCGGCCAGCGTGGATTCGCCGATGGAGTGCAGCCGAGCTTCTCGGAGCCGAACGGGTTGACCCAGCTGCCGGCTGAGATCGCTGAGCAGGTCGGGTACGACGTGGTCGTGGCGGACACGGTCAACCACGCGCTGCGCGGGATCAACCTGGCGACCGGTGAGGTCAGCACGCTCGTCGGGACCGGGAAGCAGTGGATGGACGGCGACAGCACCGGCGTACTGAGTTCGCCGTGGGATGTCGCGTGGTTCCAGGACAAAGTGTGGATCGCGATGGCCGGCGTCCATCAGTTGTGGACGTACGACCCGATCACGAAGGCCACCGAGATCGCAGCCGGTACGACGAACGAGGGTTTGAAGGATGGCGACCCCCGAGAAGCGTGGTTCGCGCAGACGAGTGGGCTGGCGGCGGACGGGGATCGGTTGTGGCTGGCCGACTCGGAGATCTCGGCGCTGCGGTGGATCGACACCGAGGTGCACACTGCCGTCGGGACCGGGCTGTTCGACTTCGGCCTGCGGGACGGGAAGGCGACCGAGGCGCTGCTGCAGCACCCGCTCGGCGTGACCGTGCTGCCGGACGGTTCGGTGGCGATCTCCGACACCTACAACGGCGCCGTACGGCGGTATGACCCGGGCACCGACACCGTCGACACGATGGCGACGGATCTCGCCGAGCCGAGTGGTGCTGTTGTCGTGGGCAACGAGCTGCTCGTGGTGGAGTCGGCTGCGCATCGGCTGACCCGGATTCCGCTCGGGGCGTCGGCGAAGGCGTCCGAGTTCAGCACGCGGACGCAGCGGCCGCCGATGGAGATCGCGGCTGGTGAGGTGACGCTCGAGGTCGTGTTCACGCCGCCGCCGGGGCAGAAGCTCGACAACAGGTACGGTCCGTCGACGCGGCTACTGGTTTCCTCGACACCCGACACGCTCCTCCGGGAAGGCGCGGGTGACTCAACCGACCTGACGCGCAGACTCGTGATCGACGAGCGCGTGGGCGACGGCGTACTGCATGTTGCGGTTCAGGCCGCGTCCTGCGACGACTCGGAGGCGGTCGAGTTCCCTGCTTGCCACATGCATCGGCAGGACTGGGGTGTGCCGGTCCGCGTCACTGCTGACGGACCGGCACGCTTGGAACTGGTGCTGTCGGGGCCTACTCCTTGACGTCGCGGTGGTGCTGCTCGACGACGCGGTACTCCTCTTCGATGGCCGGGTCGATGGCGTCCGTCTCCACCCGGCGCCGCCGGTTGGTGATGTAGAACGACAGCACGATCCCGGCCGCTCCGGCGAGCAGCAGGATGTAGCCGACGACCTGCAGGTTCACCGCATCCCAGGTGTCCCGGACCGCGAACGCGAAGATCGCGCCCACCACCATCAGAAAGATCCCCACACCGATGCTCATCCGAGCCTCCTAGTGAAGTGCGCCTACTTAAGACGCTACTCCGTGCGCACCCTGTAATCCATCACTTGTCAGACACGCCACCAGTACCCTGCGACAAACGCTCAGTTGCGCCTGAGGTCGATGTCTCCGCTGACCGTGCTGGCAGTCAGGCTGTGCATCCCGGCGGTGTCGTTGCCGAGGGTGTTCTCGACCTCGCCGGAGCGGGTGTCGGTGGTGACCCGGTAGCCACCGGGGGCGGTGATGTCCACGTCGCCGCTGGTGCCCTTGACCCGGATGTCGTTCGCCTCGACCAGGTCCAGGCCGATGTCACCGGAGGAGGTCTCGACCTCGACCGGACCACCGCGGAGTCCCTCGGCGTCGATGTCACCTGAGTTCGCCTTGATGTTCAGCCGGCCGGTCAGGTTCTGGATCGACACGTCACCCGAGGTCAGGTCGAGCTTCACGTCGCCACCGACGTCGTGGAGGTCGACCTCGCCCGACCGCGACTTCGCGTCGACCCCGGCCACTCCGGTGAGCGAGAGGTCACCGCTGCCGTTCTCTCCGACCACCTTGGTGCCGCGGGGCACCGTCACTTCGTAGTCCGCGCTGCAGTTCCAGCCGCAGTCGCCGTCGAGCTTCAGCGTGCTGCCGTCGACCGAGTACGCGTCGCCACGGCTGACGAACCAGTAGTGGCGCTTCTGGTTCACGGTCGTGGTGTCGTCGTCGGAGACCTTGATGGTGATGTCGGCGTTGTTGGCCGCCAGCCGGACCGTGTCGATCTTGGCGTCGATCCGGCGCTCGTCGTCACCGTCCTTGTCCCCGAACTGCCACAACCCGACACCGGCCGCAATCACCAGCACCGCGACCCCCAGCTGCTTGCTCTCCATCGTCCGCCTCCCAGCGTGTCAGCCTCGACCGTAGGTCGCCGAGGCTGTCCGCCGGATCAGGCAGAACCCCCTAGCCGCCCCTGAGCCGAACCTCAGGGACACCTGAGATCAGGAGCGATGGTCGCCCCGCGACACCGCTCCGGCGAGGTCGTCGCCGATCGCACCGAAGAAGGTCCGCGCCCAGAGATCGTCGCCATGCCAGTACGGCCCGTCGGCCCCAGGCAGCGACGACGGCGCCTGGCCGTGTTCGAGCGCCCGCCGGCACTCGGCACAGAGTGGCAGCGTCAGGGTCGCACCGTCGGACTTCACCTGGGTCTTCCGTCCGGCCGATCGGCCGTGCAGTGGGTTGAAGGCGCACAGCTCCGGTACGGCGTCGATCGGGCGATCGGCCGCCACCGCGACCGCGGCGTCGTACTCACGCCTGGCCTTGTCCAGCAGCACCATCGCACCGACCACGTCGACGAGATCCTCCGACGAGTCGAGCACCTTCTCCGCGGCCTGCCGCGCGTCGAGTGCAGCCTGCTGATGCGCCAGACCCAAACCATGAGCGGTCGGCAAGGCGGCGAGTTCCGAGCCGAGCGTGGTCAGCTCGAGCGCGGTCTCCCGACTCAGACGCCGGCGCTGCTCGGCCGCTACCGTGGCAGCGACGTGCGGCGGAATGCTGAACGTCTTCTGGCGCCGCGGCGCGTGCGGACCGCCGCCACGACGGATCAGCCCGATCACCAGCCCGAGGACGACCAGCACGATGAGGCCGCCGACGATGATCAGCGCGACCTTGCCGGCCGACGAGTCCGAATCCCGATCCGTGTCGCGCCCACCACCGGTCGACTTGGTCGGTTTCGCCCGCGGCAGGGTGGGCGAGGCCAGCAGTTCGTACATCCGGGCCAATACCTCGGTCGGACCCGCGTCGTACCCGGTGTCGTCGAGCGCGCGCTGCCGGACCGGCCGGAGGCGCTCCTCGTCGAGCTGCGGCAACTCGTGCACCGTGTACCACGGGAACCGGCTGCCGCCGTCGACGACGACGTACAGGCCGGGCTTGGCCATCGCGTCGATCACCAGCGTCAGGACGTTGCTTTCCTTGCCCTGGAAGGCGTCGCTCGGGGTCAGCGGCAGCACGATCGAGTAGACCGGATAACCGAGGGCGTTGGCCTTCGTCCGGACGTCGGTCAGCAGCTTCTCCGGCAACGCGTTCTTGTACGCCGGATCGACGTACAGCCGGTCCTTGTCCAGGGCCGTCGCGATCTCGCGGGCCCGTTCGGCCGGTGTCTGCGTGCTACCGGCTTGGGCGGGCGCCGCGAGCAGCAGCAGCAGCGTGACCAGCACGGTCATCGCCAAGGCGGTCAGCTTGTGCACCTTCACGAACGTCCTCCACGTCTTGGGCCGACCGTGGCCGACACTCCCAGCACCACAGCGCCCAGCAGTGCGCCGCCGAATAGTCCGAGCAGTCCGCCGGCGAGTCCGCTCCGGATCGCGTCGCCGGTGGTGAACCGCTCCGGTTCGGAAACCGAGACCGGCCGCGGTTTCAGCGGGGTGGTCCGGGCCGGCTTGGCGTCGTAGTGGTCGGTGAGTTTCAGCCGGTCGAGAAAGGCCGAGAGCTGGCTGCTCATGGTCTGCTCGCGCCCCGACGACCAGGTCTGGCCCGCGGTGTACGCGCGGAGCTGGTGGGCGACCCCGTTGCTGGTGTCGCCGTCCATCACGATGTACACGCCCGGTTTCCCGTTGGCGTTCGCCAGCCAGCCGGCCAGCAGCTCGCCATCGCCCTTCTCCTGGAACCACGCTCCGGTCGGTACGACGGCGACGTACACCGCCACCGGCGCCGTCCGGATCTCCGCCAGCATCGGACCGACGTCAGCCAGCGACGCGTAATCGGGGTCGACGTACAGCGGCGTGGTCGCCCAGGCCTCGGTCGCGGCGGTGATCCGGGGATCGACCGGTACGGCGGCGGTGCCGACCGCAGGCACCCAGAGCACGGCAATCGTTGCTAAGAGCAACATCAAGGCGCGCCTCATCGGGCGTCCTCCGGCCGTTTGCGCACCCGGTCGGCCAGGTCGTCGGTCAGCGCGCCGAAGCCACTCGCCACCATCGGGTTGTCCTCCGGATCCAGGGTCCAGTAGGGAACGACCTCGCGACTGCGACCGAGGAGTCCGGTACTGCGACTCACCCGGAGCCCGTACGGCGTCTTGCCCTTGCGGAGCTTCTGCTCACACGTCCGGCAGGCCGGTACCTCGACATCGTCGTCCCAGGCGACGCGGGTCGTCCCGGACCGGTGGGTCGGATCGAAGAAGCAGGGCGGCTGGACCGGGCGACCAGCGACCGCCTGCTGAGCCTGGCGGGCCAGCACCAGCGCACCGGTCACCGCGAGGAGGTCATCCGGCTGATCCGCCCGCAGCGCGCGAGCAGCGTCCAGCCGTCGGTTCGCTTCGTCGCGATGGTCGAGCTGCGTCACCGACAGCTTCGGCCGCTTCTCCAGTTGCTGCACGGCCCGGGCGGCCTGCTTGATCGCCTGATCGGCCTGCCGACGGATCTCCTTCCGGTACGCCGTCGGCTCGGCGGCCTTCGCCCGGTTGCTCGGCCGGCGGCGAGTCAGCGTGAGAACGAGAACCAGCAGGAACCCGGCCAGTCCGCCGACGCAGACGCCGATGAACACCGACCGGTCTTCCAGATCCGTGATCGACGGGGTGTCCCGTGAGCGCCGCGGCGGTTCCAGGTCGCTGGCCAACGCCGCGGGCAACGGACGACCGTCGTACGCGGTCGCAGCCTGCTGGATTGTTCGGACGATCCCCGGCGCGGGCCGGTCGTCGACGATCTGGAGGCGCTGCTTGTCGTCGGACCGGACGCTGGTGAGCGAGCGACCCTTGAGACCACCGGGCCGGAACAGCCCATCAGCACCGGACCAGTGGTTGTCCGACACGGTGGCGACGACGTACAGCCCGGGCTGCCCGACCCGCGCCTGCAAGAGCGTCGGCAGGTCGTGGAGCTTCTCGCTCAGTCCCGGCGTCCGCGGGATCAGCGCGACGTACACGGCGAACCCGGCCCGCGTGGACTCGGCGCGGATTCGGGCCAGTTCGCTGAGCGGGATCGCCGGGGCGATGCGGGCGTCGACGTAGACGCGGTCGGTCCGCCAGGCGGCCGCGATCCGATCCGGAAGCGGTGGGGGCGCTGCGTGAACGGGGAGAACCGGCAGGACCACGAGGGCAGCGAGCAGGGTGGCCAGGCGGCGGAGCAGGACGGACATCGCAGACAGCCTACGACGACCTGAGGGATTCACATCCACCCAGACGCAAGCCTGGGACCGGCGGTTCCGGCACACCGCAGCCCTGGCTCGGACAGGGGAAGCCAAGCCAGGGATGCGGGTGCCTCGGGCAGAAACGCTGCTGCACGGAACCGCTTCAGGAGAAGGGCAGATGGTGGGGCAGATTGATCTGCCCCGAGCCTGACTGCGCAACAAAGCCCCTGAACAGACCTCCGACTCGGTCCGCGCAAGCGACCGAGCCGGAGGAGTGCAGGTGGAATCAGAAAGCAGACTCGGGCAGATCCATGATGTCGAGATCGGTCAGCTCGGCCTTGATCCGCTCGGCGCGGACAGTCGGCATCGTCGAGCGGACGAACCACTGGGCGGCCGCGACCTTGCCGCTGTAGAAGTCCTGGTCGGCCGGCGTCAGCTCGCCACCCAGCCGCTCGAGGGCGACCTCGGCCTGGCGCAGCATCAGCCACGAGCAGACCACGTCACCGAGGACGAACAGCAGCCGCGAGGTGTTCAGGGCGACCTTGTAGACGTTCCGCGGGTCGCCGTTCTCGGCCTGCGGGTTGCTCGCCATCAGCGCCTCACCCATGATCCCGAGCAGCTTCTGGGTGTCCTCGAGGCCCTTGGCCAGCAGGCCGCGCTCCTCCTTCAGGCGGCCGTTGCCGGCCTCGGAGGCGACGAAGCCCTGGATCTGCTCGGCCAGGTGGCCGAGGGCCTTGCCCTGGTCCTTGATGATCTTGCGGAAGAACAGGTCCTGACCCTGGATCGCGGTGGTGCCCTCGTAGAGGGTGTCGATCTTGGCGTCGCGGACGTACTGCTCGATCGGGTAGTCCTGCAGGAAGCCGGAGCCGCCGAAGGTCTGCAGCGACTCGGTGCCGAGCAGGGTCCACGACTTCTCCGAGCCGTAGCCCTTCACCAGCGGCAGGAGCAGGTCGTTCACACCCTCCGCGACCACGTCGTGCTCACCGGCGTACCGCGCCTGCTCAGCGCGGTCCTGGTACGTCGCCGTGAACAGCACCAGCGCGCGGAGCGCCTCCGAGTAAGCCTTCTGCGTGAGCAGCGAACGCCGTACATCGGGGTGGTGGGTGATGGTCACCCGCGGCGCGTCCTTGGCCGGGTTGGTCAGGTCGGGACCCTGGACGCGCGTCTTCGCGTACTCAAGTGCGTTCAGGTAGCCGGAGGACAGCGTCGCGATCGCCTTCGTGCCGACCATCATCCGTGCGTACTCGATCACCTGGAACATCTGCGCGATGCCGTCGTGCACCTCGCCGAGCAGCCAGCCCTTGGCCGGTACGCCGTCGCCGAAGGTCAGCTCGCAGGTCGTGGAGACCTTGATGCCCATCTTCTTCTCGACGTTCGTGACGAAGGCGCCGTTGCGCTCCCCGGTCAGCTCGCCGGTCTCCAGGTCGAAGTGGTGCTTCGGTACGACGAACAGGCTGAGCCCCTTCGTCCCGGGGCCGCCGACACCCTCGATGCCCTGCGGGCGGGCCAGCACCAGGTGGACGATGTTCTCGGTCATGTCCTGCTCACCCGAGGTGATGAACCGCTTGACGCCCTCGATGTGCCAGCTGCCGTCGTCCTGCAGCGTGGCCTTCGCGCGCCCGGCGCCGACATCGGAGCCGGCGTCCGGCTCGGTCAGCACCATGGTCGCGCCCCAGCCGCGCTTGATGATGTGCTCGGCGATCTTCTTGTCCCGGTCGATGCCGTTGCGCCACAGCACGTGCGCGAAGTTCGGTCCGGCGGCGTAGATGTGCACGGCCGGGTTGGCGCCGAGGATCATCTCGGCCGCGGCCCAGCGCAGCGACGGCGGGGTCGGCTGGCCGCCCAGCTCGGCCGGCAGCTCCAGCTTGAACCACTCGGCGTCCATGTAGGCCTGGTAGCTCTTCTTGAACGACTCCGGCATCCGCACCTCGTGCGTCTCCGGGTCGAACACCGGCGGGTTCCGGTCGGCGTCCTCGAACGACTCGGCGATCTCGTTCTTCGCCAGCCGGTCGATCTCGCCCAGCACCTCACGGGCGGTGTCGACGTCCATGTCGGCGTACGGTCCCTGCCCGAGCACTTCGCCCCGGCCGAGAACCTCGAGCAGATTGAACTCGATGTCCCGCAGATTCGACTTGTAGTGACTCACAGGGGTCCCCTTAGACATTTACTCGTCAGTAACTTGAGTATATACCGGCCGGTAACGATGACCAAGCCGTTTCACTAAGGGGATGCGCACCAGACTGATCTATGAGACGCACTCGACCACCCTCGACAACGAGAACGGCATCGCCACCGGATGGCTGCCGGGGGAGCTCTCGGCAGCCGGGTGGCAGCAGTCGAAGGAGTTGGGGGAGCGGCGCCAAGGGGTCGACGTGGTGTTCAGCTCGGACCTGGCGCGCGCCGTACGGACTGTCGAGCTGTCCGGGCTGACCGTCCCGCATCTGCAGGACTGGCGGCTGCGCGAGTGCAACTACGGCGAGCTCAACGGTGCTCCGGTGGACGCGCTCGACCCGAGAGTCGAGCGCGTCCGTACGGCGTTCCCCGGCGGCCAGAGCTACACCGACGTCATGGAGCTGACGCGGTCGTTCCTCGAGGACCTCAAGCGCTGGTACGGCGGCAGTGTGGTGCTCGTGGTCGCACACTCGGCGAACCGGTGGGCGCTGGACCATCTACTCGGAGGTGGCGTGCCGATGGAGGAGCTGATCGAATCGCCGTTCAAGTGGCAGCCGGGGTGGGAGTACGAGTTCTAGGGCGCGTAGACCGTGTTCTTGCCGTAGAGGTGTTGGGTGAAGGCGGACATGTACGTCGCGGTGTTCGCCTCGGTGAGGTTGTAGGTGAGGAAGACGCCGTAGCCCTCGGTCATCGTGCGCTGAGCGAGCGATGCGGCCGTGGCCTGGCTGGTGGCGGTGTAGCTGACGGCGGCAGGCGAGTACTTCGACTTGGCGAAATCCGAGTCCGGCCCCCAGCCGCCGTAGTACGGGTACCAGGCGTAGTCGAAGGTGTTGGCGACCGACTGGCCGTTGTACGAGAGGCGGCTGGCCGCGGGACCGATGTTGTAGAAGGTGATGAGCTTCGTCGGGAGCTTGGCGCGCAGCGCCTGCACGAGATAGACGAACGAGTACGCGTTCGGCTGACCGGTGCCGTTGTTGCCGTAGTCGGCGTATTCGTCGTCGAAGTCGATGCCGTCCAGGCCGTAGCGGTTGACGGCGTCGGCGAGCTCCTGAGCGAACGCGTCGGCGGCTGCCTTGGTGGGGAAGTTGGCGAAGCCGGCGCCCTCGTGGTTGCCGAGGATCGAGAGCAGGACCTTGATGCCCTTGTTCTGCAGTGGGCGGACCTGGGTGGCGACGTTGTTCAGCACGTTCGTCACCTGCGTGTTGAAGTGCAGGTACGCCTTCTTGGTCGTCGTGTTGTAGTTGATGTTCGCGGCGAAGATCACCGCGATGTCGATCACCTGGCGGCCGTCGTTCGCCAGCGTGTACTTGCCGGCGCTCAGCATGCTGTGGTCGTTGACCTCGATGTACGCGACCGTGGTCGGCTTCTTGACCGCTCGGCAGGCAGCGGTCGCGGTGGCCGTGCCGGTCGCGGCCACGGCGGTGCCGGCGGCGAGAGCGGTCAGAAGGGTCCTTCGGCGCATGAGCTCACTCATTCGATCGACTCCTCGTCACAAAGGTGGGCGGTCCGCTACACCGAACTAAACCGGTATAGCGGACTGATCATCGATCGGGCCCAAACCCAGTGTCAAGAGATCAACTCGGAGTGATGTTCACCGTCTCGGTCTGCGCCGGGGTCTCGACCTTCACCTCGACGTCTTCGCCGTGCGGAATCAGTAGCGCGTTCTTGGAGGTCGTGCTCCACTGCCCCTCGCCGTACCGGTAGGACAGCGTCGCGTCCTTGGCGGCGACCGACCAGCCCTGATTGCCGGGCAGCCGGATCTGCACCGGCAGCGCGGCGCCGCGCTTCGGCTCGCCGCCGGAGATGACCCGCGCCTTCCCGTTCTTCGGCTGCAGTACGGCGTACACGCGGGTCGGGTCGGTGTCGAGCTGCTGCTCGCCGAGGTACACCGCGCTGCCGTCGGCCGTGACGCCGTACCCGATCCAGATCGAGTGCGCGGCCGAGTAGAGGTCCGGATCGGAAACCGCTCCGACGGCGTTGCCGAAGGTGTCCCGGGCGGTGCTGGCGAGTTGCTCGGCCCCAGGCGACATCGGCCAGTTGCCGTCACCGTTGAGGTCCGACCAGAGCCGATCGTCCGGCGTCGAATCGCCTTGGAGCTCCGCTCCGGCGCCGGCGACCGACAGGTCGGACGAACCCTTCGCCGGCAGTGTGTGCAGGGCCAGCTTCTTCGGGTCGGTGTCCGTCGGGAGTTCGACGACTCCGACGCCGTCCTTGAACTGCACCGACGTGTACTTGCGGCCGCTGCCGCCGTTCTCGAGGTCGTACTCCCGGGCCGGTGACCAGCCGACCTTCTTGCCGATGTCGAGCACCACCAGCGTGTTCCTGGTGACGAAACCGGTGATCAGGCTGACGCCGGGTGCCGGATAGCTGTCCGCCACCACGGTGGGCTTGCCGTTCGTACCGTCGGCGACGAAGCCGACCAGCGTGTGCACGCCTTCGCGGTCGAGCTGGATGTTGTCGTGATCGCGGAGGTCGGAGTACTGCCCGATGATCGCGACCCGCCCGCCCGGAGTCTTACCGGCCCAGTAGACCCGCGGTTCGCCCTGCATGCGGTCGAAGATCCCGCGGTCCCGGTTGGCCGAGTCGCGGTGCGACTTCTGCCAGGCGGCCAGCGCCTGGTCGAGGTAGTCCTGATCGCCAGCCAGGTCGCCGCGGGTCGGGCCCTTCATCAGGAAGCCGTAGGGATCGTTCTTCACAGGTACGCCGGCCACAGGTGGCTCCGTCAGTTGGTGGTAGATCGCCGGTCCGGACAGAGTGGCGCCGCCGACCGCCATCACGGCCAGCGTGGTGACCGCCAGCGTGGTCAGGCGCCGGCGGCGGAGCCGGCGGGAGCCGCCCTGGCGAACCCGGTCGAGTACGTCGGGCGCGGCCTCGATCTCGTCGACGCTGGCCGTCAGCCGGTTCTTGAGTTCGGTCTCGGTCATCGCAGTCCTTCCAGGAGTGCGGGTTCGGTGATCAGGCGGAGGCGGTCGAGGCCGCGGGAGGTCTGGCTCTTGACGGTGCCGAGGGAGCAGTTCAGCGCTTCGGCCGTCTGTGCCTCGGTCATGTCCTCGTAGAACCGCAGGACGATCACCGCGCGCTGCCGCGGCGGGAGCTCCTGCAATGCCGTCAGCAGTCCGTCCCGGACGGCGTACTCGTCCGATCCGTCGGGTGCACCCTGGTCGTGGTGGTCGGCGAGCGCCACCTCGGGCTTACGGCTCCTGCTGCGCCACCTGTTCGCGGACAGGTTGGCCAGCGTTTTGCGGGCGTACGGTTCCGGCGACCCGTGGATCCGTCGCCATTTCACGTACACCCGCTCGAACATCTCCTGGACGAGGTCCTCGGCCGCGGCCCGGTCCCCAGTCAGCAGTACGGCGGTCCGCAGCAGCCTGGTTGCGCTGCCGCGGACGAATTCGTCGAAGTCTTCGCCCCGAGCCACCCGGTTCGCCCTCCCCGTGATCTGGTCTGTACCGAGAATGACACCGGCGCGGTCCGCAAGGTTGAGACAGAATGTTGACCGTGAGTACACCCACCTCGCACCGGCGGTCGCTGGTCGCCGGCACGGTCGGCAACTTCGTCGAGTGGTACGAGTTCGGTGCCTACGGCTTCTTCGCCACCGTGATCGCGGCGAACTTCTTCAGTACGACGGCCACCAGCGACGCCGAGAGCCTGATCAAGACGTACGCCTCGTTCGCGCTGGCGTTCTTCTTCCGCCCGATCGGTGCCGCGATCTTCGGCCGGGTCGGCGACCGGATCGGCCGCCGCCCGACCCTGATCCTGGTGCTGCTGCTGATGACCGCCTCGACCACGCTGATCGGCGTACTGCCGACGTACGCGAGTGTCGGGGCGCTGGCGCCGTGGCTGTTGACGCTGGTCCGGGCGCTGCAGGGGTTGTCGGCGGGTGGTGAGTTCGGTGGCGCAGTGTCGATCATGACCGAGTTCGCGCCGCCGGGCCGCCGCGGCCGGTACGGCGCTTGGCAGTCGTTCACCGTGGCGCTCGGACTGCTCGCGGGAGCTGGGCTGGCGGCGATCCTGGCGACCGTGCTGAGCAAGGAGGCGCTGACCGACTGGGGCTGGCGGGTGCCGTTCCTGGTCGCGTTCCCGCTCGGGCTGGTCGCGCTGTGGTTGCGGCTCAGGCTGGAGGAGACGCCCAGCTTCACCCGGGCGTCCGCCGCCGCTGAGCCTCGACCGGCGGGTGCAGGTGAGGTCGCGCGGGCGATTGCGCTCGGGATCGGGCGGCTGATGGGCTGGTCGGCCGCCGGCTACACCTTCCTCGTCGTGATGCCGTCGTACCTGCAGGCGACGTTGAACGCGACCTTCCAGCAGGCGCTGGTCGCGACCGTGCTGGCGAACGCCGGTTTCGCCGCGTCGATCCTGCCGGCCGGTGCGTTGAGTGACCGGATCGGGCGGCGGCCGGTGATGGTGACCGGTGCCGCGCTCGTCGTCGTACTGGCGTTTCCGCTGCTCAACCTGCTCCAGGACAAAGAGGCCGGTACGGCGGCCAAGGGGGCCGCGGTGTTCGCCGCCGGGCTGGTCGTGGGGTTGATGGCCGGGCCGGGACCGGCAATGCTGGCCGAGATGTTCCCGACCCGGGCGCGCTACACCGGGCTCGGCCTGGCGTATTCACTGTCCAACGCAGTGTTCTCCGGGTCGGCCGGCTTGATCATCACCGAGCTGATCAAGCGGACCAAGAACATCGACATTCCGGCCTGGTACGTCGTGGTGACGTGCGCGGTCAGCGTGGTCGCGTTGCTGACGCTGCGCGGGGATGATCATCGACGGGAGTTGCGGGACTGAGATGCGAGTGATCGGCTTGATGTCCGGGACGTCGTACGACGCGATCGACGCGGCGGCGGCCGATCTCCGCCTGGACGGGGACCAGTTGGTGCTCACCCCGCTCGGGATGCTCAGCCAGCCGTACCCGGACGACGTGCTGCGTGAGCTGGCAGGGTTGTTGCCTCCGGCAAGTACAACTGTCGAGCAGGTGTGCCGGCTGGATACCGGGATCGGGCAGGCGTTCGCCCGGGTCGCGCAGCAGGCGGTCGAGCAGCTCAGCGGCGGGTACGCCGAGCTGATCGTGTCGCATGGGCAGACGGTGTTCCACTGGGTCGACGACGGGCAGGTCCGCGGCACGCTGCAGCTCGGGCAACCGGCGTGGATCGCGGAAGCGACCGGTACGACGGTGGTGTCGGATCTGCGGTCACGCGATGTCGCGGCCGGTGGTCAGGGGGCGCCGCTGGTGAGCATCGCCGACGTTCTCTGGCTGCGCGGGCGACCCGGCGTACCGATCGCTTTGAATCTTGGCGGGATCGCGAACATCACCGTGGTGGATGGGGATCCGGTCGCCTTCGATACGGGTCCGGCGAATGCGTTGATCGATGCGGTGGTGACTGAGCTGACGGTCGGGCGGCTCGGGTTCGACGCCGACGGGGTGATGGCCGGGCGCGGGCAGGTGCATTCGGAGCTGCTGGAGCGGTTGCTGGCGGAGCCGTACTACGCGCTGCCGGCGCCGAAGAGCACCGGCAAGGAGCTGTTCAACCTCGCCTACCTGGCCCGGATGATGGAGGGGCTGCCGGAGATCCCGGCCGACGACGTGGTCGCGACCGTCACTGCGCTGACCGCCCGGACGGTCGCCGACGCCGTACGCCGGCATGGTGGGACCGAGGTGATCGCCTCCGGCGGTGGCATCCGGAACCCGGCTCTGATGCAGCTGCTGGCGGCCGAGTTGGACGGCGTTCCGGTCCGGACCACCGACGACCTGGGCCTGCCCTCGGCGGCCAAGGAGGCGCTGGCGTTCGCCGTACTGGGGTTCCTGACCGTGCACGGGCTCGGCGGGACCGTGCCGAGCTGCACCGGTGCCCGGCACTCGAGCGTGCTCGGATCGATCACTCCGGGGCTGGGCGGTGTGCCGCAGATCTCGGCTGATGTTCGCCCTCCGGCGAGCCTTCTGATCGAGTCAGCGCCACACTAGATCCGTGACGAGGTTGTTCGTGGTGACAGGTGCGCCCGGGGCCGGCAAATCGACCGTGGTTCCGGAGCTGGTGCGGTTGAATCCGGGCAATCTCGTCGTGATGGACATGGACGAGCTGCTCGACGACCAGGGGCGGTTGCTCGGGATCAGCATCGCGAGCCCGACCGCGGCACCCATCTGGCCGGCGTACAACGCGGTCTGGCTGCGCATCACCGAACTGATCCGGCGATCCGGCATCCCCGTCCTGCTGCTCACCCCGGGCCTACCCAGCGAGCTGCCCGAAGGCCGCTGGCTGCACCTCGACTGCCCCGACGCCGTCCGCCGCAAACGCCTGGCCGCCCGCGGCTGGCTCCAGGACCAGATCGACGACGCCCTCGCCGACGCCGCCGAACTCCGCAAGTACGTCCCCCGCTCGGTCCGCGGCGACGTCTCCCCCGAACGAGTCGCCCGCAGCATCCTCGACTGGATCCGCGGCGAACGCTTCGGCAAAACCCTCAGCCTCTGGACCCGCTTCCGCGGCTGAGCTCCCCGCTGGACAATATGACAGTATGTTGTCCATGAGTCCTGTTGCCGTCCCCCCGCGCGCCGACTGGCCCGAGCCGGCCAAGGAGACCGAAGGCGGCGCGCTGCTGACCGACGTCATCCTCGCCACCTTCCGCCTCAACGCCCGCCTGCTGGAGGCCGCCCAGGAGTTGGCCGCGCACGGAGGCCTCACCGCCGCCTGGTGGCAGGTCCTCGGCGGCGTCATCGATGAACCCCGCTCCGTCGCCGACGTAGGCCGCATCATGGGCGTCAGCCGCCAGGCCGTCCAACGCATCGCCGACCTCCTGGTCGAGCGCGGCCTCGCCGAATACCGCCCCAACCCCGCCCACCGCCGCGCCAAACTCCTGGCCTGCACCGAAGCCGGCTACTGGGCCATCCGCCAAGTCTCCGTAGCCCAACACCCCTGGGCCACCGACCTCAGCAAAGACCTCAACCTCAAAGACCTCAAAACAACCCTCACCACAATGCAATCCCTCATCACCAAACTCGAACAAGCCTGACGACTACGGAGGGACGATGGCGGACCTGATCACGCTCTGCACGGATGCCGAGCTCGAGCGGGCGCTCGACGTACTGACTCGGGACGGCACTCCCCGGTCGGTGGCTATCCGGCGGGCTGTTGTCGAGGCGGCAATGCGGTCGGAGCGTGCCGTGGCCATGCGGCAGGCAGTCCTGCGGATGCCGCTGGGCACTCCGGATGGAATCGATGTCGGTGCCGCCCTCGCCCGCGATCGCCCGTGCGAACCCCCCACCTGAGGGGTTATCCCTCCAGTTGAGGGGTTGCCCATCCAAATTTTCAGGGGGCAACCCCTCAACTCGACAGGCAACCCCGGCTGCGCCGACGCCGGCACACACGACAGGCTCTGACTGGCCTTGGCTCTGGCCGAGCGCTTACCAGGCTCGGAGGAGTTTGATGGTGAGGGTTTTGCCGTGGGATTGGTGGGTGGTGAAGGTCAGGCGGGTGCCGGTGAGGGTTTGGGTTACTTGTACGGCGGGGG
>NZ_SMKA01000232.1 GCF_004348455.1 Kribbella albertanoniae | reverse complement strand
ATGGGGTGGAGGTGACGGCTGCGGGGATCCGGGTGTGGGGTGCGACGACGGAAGGGGTGTTCCGCGGGCTCACCACGCTCCGCCAGTTGATCGCCGTACACGGTGCGGACATCCCGTGTCAGCGCATCGTCGACGGGCCGCGGTTTGCGTGGCGCGGGCTTTCGTTCGATGTGGTGCGGACGTTCCATCCGCCGGAGACGGTACGGCGGGTGATCGACATGTGCGCGCTGTACAAGCTCAACGTCCTGCACCTGCACCTCACCGACGATCAGGGCTGGCGGTTCGAGGTCGCGGCACGCCCCGAGCTGATCAAGTTCGGCTCGCTCGGTGCGATGGCCGATCGGCCGGGCGGCTACTACACCCCGCTGGAGCTCGCCGACCTCAACCGGTACGCCGAGGAGCGGTTCGTCACGCTCGTTCCGGAGATCGACTTCCCCGGGCACACCGGCGCGGTCTCCCGCGCGTACCCCGAACTCACCACCGAGCTCCCCGGCATCCCCTTGCCGAACGGCGGCACGCTCGAGTTCCACTCACTCGACCCGGCCGACCCCGAGGTCTGGACCTTCGTCGAGGATGTCGTGGACGCGGTCATTCCGCAGTTCCCGCGGTCGGCGTACCTGCATATCGGCGGTGACGAAGCGTGGGGCATGTCCGACGAGGCCCACGCAGCGTTTGTACGACGGGCCGCGGAGCTCGTCCGTGCGAAGGGCAAGCGGGTCGTCGGCTGGCAGGAGATCGCCCGGGCCGACGTGGACCAGGCCGACCTCACGCAGTACTGGCTGGACGTCCAGGACATCGACGCGATCTCCGAGCGCCCCGAGGTTCCGGAGTTCCTGATCGACCACCTGGCAAAGGCGAGGCACGACGTACCGAAGGCGCTGGCACGCGGTGGCAAACTGCTCGTCTCCGCCACCACCTACCTGTACTTCGACCGCCCGCACGCCGCATCCTCCACAGACCCCGAGCAGGAGGAGACGCGAGCCCGCGTCGGCCTTCGCGCGTACCCGCCGGCCACCATCCAGGATGGCGTCGACTGGGACCCGGTTGCCAACACCCCCGGGGTCACCTCTGACGACCAGCTCGCCGGCGTCGAGGCCGCCATCTGGTGTGAGACCGTCACCAGTCGCGACGACCTCGAGTTCCTACTCCTCCCCCGCCTCCCCGGCGCCGCCGAGAAGGCCTGGTCCCACACCACCCCAACCACCTGGCCGACCTACGCCACCCACCTGGCCGCCCAAGCACCCACCTGGCACCGCCGCGGCTGGACCTACTTCAAATCCTCCGAAATCGACTGGCCCTGACCCACCTTGAGCCCCCACCAACCAGCCGCGGCGCCGCAGGACGACTGACCCGTGCTCAAGGTCCTCCCGCCGGGCCGGCCTTGAGCACCCATCAACCACATCCCGGCGGCCGAAACGATCGAGCGGTGCACAACGTCGTACGCCGAAGTTCCCCCAGGGGCGCGGGCGGATGGAAGGCACCTTGAGCACCGATCAACCATCTCCGTGACTCGGAAGTGATCAACCGGTGCTCAAGGTGCGGGTGCAGGGCGACCTTGAGCACCGATCAACCATTGGCCGGGGCGAGGAGTGGTTGACGGGTGCTCAAGGTGAGGGATCAGCAGGTGGCGGTGGGGGCTGCCCAGTCGGCGCGGTCGTTGTAGCCGCCGTCACCGGCGTCGCCGACCACGAGGTCGAGGACGCGGACGTTGGTGAGGTCGACGTCGAACGGCTTCGGCGAGAAGCGATCCACGACCCCGCTGTCGAACAGCACCTTGCCGTCACCGACGACCTGGAACGTCGCCGTGCCACCGTCCGGCCCGACGTTGCCCACGACGTCGTCGATCCCGACGGTCCCGCTCAGTCGTGTGCACGCCTTACCCAGGTAGTAGCGAACCAGCGAAGGTGATGCGACACCGATACCGGTCGGGTACGTCGTCCCGGTCAGCTTGATGGGGTTGCCACCACCGACGCTCTCGTCGATGGCCGGTGACATCCAGCCGCTGGTCGCGGTGATCCACTGGTGGTGTGACAGCGTCACCGTTCCGTCCGGCGGTAGCGGCGCAACCACGACCGGCGACAACGAGGTCGTCAGCCGCTGCACGCCGTACCCAACAGCCTCGTACGACGTCGCCGCCGTCAAGCTCGCCGTACCAGGCGCGGCATCGGCCGGCAGCTTGACCGTGAACCCGAAGGTCGCTTGCTTGCCACTGGCAATGAACATTGGAGCCGTCGACAACGACTTCACCGTCCAGCCGGTGCCACCGGCAAGGGTCACGGCCGGCTTCAGCACCGGCAGCAGACCGTCGTTGCGAACGGCAACCTGCACGGTCAGTTCGTCGCCACCGGCAACTACCGGCGCTGCCCCTTCGGGCTGGACGTCCGTTCCGACCTTCGTCACCTGCGGAATCCCGGCCGTGACATGAGAAGCACCCGGGATACCAACGGCCGGCGAGACCCGGAAGAGCGCCGTACCGTGGGCCGGTACGGCCGCACTGATCGTGCCCGCGCTCTCGGTGACCTTGTTCGTCCAAGCGTTCTTCAGCGTGAACCGCGCACCGCTCAACCCAACCGCCTTGGCAGTCGTCGTCAACGTGCGAGCGCTGTCCCCACGGTTCAGCAGCACGACGGCACGGCTGCCATCGGCCAGCCGCTTCACCCACGTTTCCGTCGTACCAGCTGCGCCGACCCGAACCGCCTGCACGGCAGCCTTGTCCTGGTTGATCGCCAGTACGTCGGGATCGGTCAGCATCGAGACCGTGGTTGCGCTCAGCTTCCGCACGTCGCTCCCGATCACCAGCGGCGCGGCGGCGACTGCCCACAGCGTCAACTGGGAACGGAACTCCTCATCCGACATCCCCAGCTCCGGCGCCAGGTAGTCCGGATCGCTGAACGCGCCCGGCTTCACGACCTCCGGGTGCCGCGCGTTCGCGTCGTAGTTGCGCAGCACGTCCTTGAACTTGATGTCGCCCTGGAATCCGACATCGGTGTAGGTCCGCCACGACTGCGCGATCCCGGGCGCGTACGTCCACGAGTTGATCGACTGCTGCGACTCGGGGTAGTTGCCCCAGTCCGGCGAGGTCACCGGGTTGCAGAGGTTGAAGATCATCGGCCGGCCGCTCGCGTTGTTCCGCAGCGCCTGGGCGAACTCGGTGAAGACCGTCTTCGGGTCGAGGTCGGCCGCGATGCCGCACAGGTAGTCGACCTTGACCGCGTCGAATCCCCACGCAGCGAACTGGTCGGCGTCGCGCTGGTAGTAGCCGCCGCTGCCGAGCCCGCACTTGCCCGGGATGTACGGACCGGCGTCGGTGTAGATGCCGGCCTTGAGGCCCTTGCCGTGGATGTAGTCGACCAGCGGCTTCAACCCGTTCGGGAACTTCGCCGGGTTCGGGACCAGGTCGCCCGCGGCGCTCCGCGACTGGTCGGCCTGCCAACCGCCGTCCAGCCAGACGATGTCGTAGCCGGCCTTGGCCAGCCCGCGGCTCACCAGCGAGTCGGCGACCGACTTGATCGAGTCCTCGGTGAAGTCGCCGCCGAGACCGTAGTAGGTGTTCCAGCCCTGGTACGGCGTCGGGCTGAGTACCGGGGCAGTTGTGGCCGGAGCAGCTGTGGACTGAGCAGCTGTGGCCTGAGCCGCCACAGCTGCGGTCGTGGTGGTGGTGGCGAGCGCGGCGGCCACCAGCGCAGCCGCGATCACCCCACCCAAAAGTCGCTTCATGTGTCTTCCTTTGCCGTTGAGCGGAACGGGGTCAGTCGAGTGCCTCGACGACCAGGCAGTGCGAGTCGGCGGTGCCGTCGAGCAGGACACCGACCTGCAGCAGGTAGCTGCCCGGGAGAGTCTCGTCACCCACCCGGTAGTTCTTCGCCGGGTCGAGCCCGGCCAGTGGGACCCTCAGTGGCCGGGTCGGCAGTGTGCCGCGCACGTTGCCGTCGCCGGTCTCCCACAGAAACACCACGGACCGCTGCGGACCGACGTACTGGACGCCGCCCTGCAATCCGTAGACCTTGCCCTCCGCAACGATGTCGCGGATGTCCTTGTACTGCTCGATGTTGCGGGTCGCCGTCTTGAGCTGTTCGTCGGTCCAGCGGGACAGATCCGCACCGATTCCCAGTACGCCGGACATCGCGACGTGGAAGCGGAAGTCGAGGGAACGTTCGCGACCGTCGTGGGTGCCTTCGGCATCGGTCACCCAGGAGCTCATCAGATGCGGCGCGAACCCGGTGCGGAAGCCCTGCTGGATCCTGAGCCGATCCAGCGGGGCTGTGTTGTCGCTCGGCCAGAGCGTGTCGACGCGCGCGGCCATGCCGAGGTCGACGCGGGCGCCGCCGCCGGCGCATCCTTCGACAAGGACGTCGGGGTGTTCGACGCGGAGGCGATCGAGGATGCCGTACAGGTTGGTGACCACTCGGCCGTCAAGGTCGCGGCGCTGGTCGCCGCTGTCGAGGCGCGGCCGGTTCGCGTCCCACTTGAGATAGCTGATGTCATGTGTTGACAACAGTTGATCAAGTGTTGACCACACAAATGCAGTCACGTCATCACGACTCAAGTCGAGCAATAGTTGATTGCGAATCAACACGGGTTCGCGGTCGGGGGTCCGCAGAATCCACTCCGGGTGTTCGGCGGCCAGTCGCGATCGCGGGTTGACCGATTCGGGCTCCACCCACAGCCCGAAGTCGAGCCCGAGCTCCTTGAGATCGGCGATGAACGTGTCGAGACCCTGCGGGAACTTGACCGGATCCACCTCCCAGTCGCCCAGCCCGCCGGCATCGTCCACACGCCCGGTGAACCACCCGTCATCGACCACAAAGGTCTCGACGCCGATCCCAGCCGCCCGTCGCGCCAACTCCAGCTGATGGTCGGCCCGGATATCGAACTCGGTCGCGAACCACGAGTTGTACAGCACCTTCGGCGTACGGCGTCGCGACCGCGCCAGCTCGTACTCGTGGAACACCCTCGCGAGCCCGTCCGTACCCTCAGCGCTACACGCCCCCACCGCCTTCGGCGACGTCCACGTCTCCCCTGGCCGCAACTGCAGCCCCTGACTGGACGAGACCCGACCAGCTTGGATCCTCACGGTCCCCGTGGTGTCCGCCTCCGCAGTCATCTCCCACGACCCACTCCAAGCAAGCTGTACGCCGTACGCCACCTCCCCGTCGACCACCAGGTACGGCGAGTACGAGTGCCCCGTGATCCCCTGCGCACTCCCCACCGAAAACCGCCCACGCTCCAACGCGATGGACGACTGCTGGAACTCGCTGTTCCACTCGCCCCACAAGTACTTCACGATGTTCCCAGCAGGCACGGTAAACCCAGCCGAGTCATGCCGATGCAACGTGAGCACGTCAGCCCCACGATTGCTCACCACGACCCACCGCTCCACCGCATCCCCCTCAACCCGGTAGTGGAGGGATAGCCGCACACCCCGAACCGGATCAGCGAACACCAACTCCAGGCCCGCTCCCGCCGCCCCGCCGCCGGCGCCGAGCTCCGAGTCGAGGAGTTCCTCGCTCTGCCCGGCCATCGTCGACCGGGCTGCCTCGTCTTCCCCCGCCACGATCGCTTCCACGAACACCGGGCGGAGCTCATCCACCCCATCCGGTCCGCTCAACACGAGGTCCACCGGGGCGGCGTACCGGACCCCCCGCACGGCGTACTCGAGCGGTTCCACGTCGGCTCGCGGGAGGAAGTGTTCGGTTCCGACCGGTGCAACGACCGACGGGCCGTCGGCTACGGCATGCGGGCCCCAGGCAACGAGTTGGGCCCACGCACCGTGCGCCGCGACACCGACGACGTACGAGGTGGTTGCTCCGCGCAACGTCCAGGTCTTCACTTGACGGCTCCGATCGCCAATCCACCGACGAAGTGCTTCTGGAACCGCAGGAACACCGCCACGGTGGGGACGGCAGCGATCACGGTGCCAGCGGCAATGACATTCCACGATGACACGAACAGGCCCTGCAGACCCAGCAACGCGGGCGTCACCGGCATCTTCTCGCCGGAGCGGATGACCGTGATCGACCACAGCAGGTCGTTGAAGATCCAGGTGAACGACAGCGCACCGAGCGCAGCCATCGCCGGCCGGGTCAGCGGCAGGATCACACTCGCGTAGATCTTCCCCGGCCCGGCCCCGTCGATCGTCGCGGCCTCCTGGATCTCCCGCGGCAGATCCCGCATGAACCCGTGCAGCACGAACGTGTAGAACCCGAGCCCGAACCCGACATGCACAGCGATCAACGCGATCAATGTGTCGTAGTACCCGATCAACTCCACGAACCGCGAGATCGGGATCAGCAAGATCTGCGGCGGCAGCAGATTACCCATCAGCATCAGCAGCAACACCGTCCGCCGGAACGGGATGTTGTACCGCGCCAGCCCGTACGCCGCCATCGACGCCAGCCCGAGACTCAGCAATACCGCCGGAATCGTCACCAGCAGACTGTTGATCAGCGCCCGGAACTCGTCCGCGTCCTCCCACGCCTGCTTGTACGTCGACAACGTGAACGAATGCGGCAGCGAGCCGAGCCCGTTCGCCGCGACATCGTCGAAGCTCCGGAACGAGATCACGATCACCCACAGGATCGGCGCGATCCACAGGAACGACACCAGCCCCATCGACACGTGGTAGCCGACCGTCTTCAGGCGGTTCACGACTCCTCCTTGAACGCACGAATCAGGTAGCCGAGGATCACGGCGAGGGCGAGGAAGAAGATCACCACGGCGATCGCGGACGCATACCCGAGCTGGGTGGACTGGAATGCAGTCGAGTACATATAGGTGCTGAGCAGCTCCGACGAGTGGTACGGACCGCCCTTCGTCATCGACCACACGATGTCGAAGGAGCGCAGCGAGTCGATCACGATCACCGACAGCACCACCGCGTTGACGCCCTTCAGCTGCGGGATCGTCACGTACAGCGTGCGCTGCCAGGCCGACGCGTGGTCCATCTTCGCGGCTTCGTACAGCGCCGGATCGACAGCCTTCAGCCCGGCCAGGTACAGCACCATGACATAGCCGATCTGACGCCACAGGGCCGGCAGGATGACGGCGTACAAGGCGGTATCGGGATCAGCCAGCCAAGGCCGGATGAAGTCGCCGAGCCCGACCCCGCGCAGGATCGAGTCGACCAGGCCGTCCGGCTGGTAGAACACGCGCCAGATCAGCGCGGTCACCACCAGCGAGAACACGACCGGCGTGAACAGAGCGGCCCGGTAGATCCCCACCCCACGGCGTTCCCGCTGCAACAGCAACGCCATCCCGAATCCACCGGCCACGCTCAGTCCACCGAACAGCACCAGCCAGATCGCCGTGTTCTTCAGTGCCGTCCGGAAGATCGGGTCCGACACCATGTCCCGGAAGTTGCCGAGGCCAACAAACGTCGGCGCCGACAACCCGTCCCACCGCGTCAACGCCAACCAGAACCCCTGCAAAGCAGGCCAGAACACCCACACCGCTTCAACCACGAACGGCACAAAGACGAACACCAGGATGAGCGGCGAGACCTTCCACGGTCTCCTCGTCACGGTGGAAGCCGCAGTGGAAGTCACGCGTTGAAGACCTTCTGAGCAGCGGCTTGCCAGTCCTTGAGGATCTTGTCGATCTGGTCCGGCTTGTCGAGGAACTTGGTCAGCGCGGCGTCGGCCGTGGGCTGCAGTGCGTCGCTCGAGTCACGGTTGAAGAACTGGGTGAGCTCGGCGGCGCCCTCGATCATCGCCTTACCCTTCTTCACCAGCGGGGTGTCCGCGGACTTGCCGTCCGGGTTCGCCGGAATCGCCGTACCAGAAGAGCTCTGGACGTAGATCTCCTGCGCCTCGGCGGTGGCCAGCCAGGTCATGAACTTCTTCACGCCTTCGGGATCCTTGGCCTTCTTGGAGGCGAAGTAGCCGTCGGTCGGCGCCTCTTCGGCGACCGGGACGGCCGGGTCGATGATCGGGAACTGGAAGAAGTCGATGTCGTCCAGGGCGTCCTTCGGGGCGGAGTCCGCGAAGAAGGTCCCGATCAGGAACATGCCGGTCTTGCCGCCGAGCAGCGCGGAGGTCGCTTCTTGGAAGGGGAACGACTTGCCCTTCGGGTCGAAGTACGGGAGTGCTTCCTGCCACTTGGTGAAGACGGCCTTGACCTTCGGGTCGTCGAAGCGGCCGCGGCCGGCCAGCAGGTCGCGGTGGAACGGCGCGCCGTTGATCCGGATGTTCAGGTAGTCGAACCAGGCCGAGGCCACCCATGGGGTGTCGCCCAGGCCGATACCGATCGGCGGAACACCCTTGCTCTGAATGGTCTTGCAGACTGCGAGGAACTCTTCCCAGGTCTTCGGCGGGGTGACACCCCACTTGGCGAAGTTCGATTTGCGGTAGAACATGCCCCACCAGTAGTAGCTGGTCGGCACGAAGATCTTCTCGCCGTTGCTGCTGGTCGACAGCGTCTGCATCGCCTTCGGATAGTTGCCTAGACCCTCCCATACGCTCGACACATCGAGCAGCAGGCCCTTCTTCGCATACGAGTCGGCGACCGATCCGGCGTACCAGGTGTAGACATCCGGCGGGTTCGCGGACGTGAGGTACGTCGGGAGCTGGGTGCGGTAGATCTCGGACGCGACCGTGTTGAGCTTGACCTGAGCGCCGCCGGTCTTGTTGTAGGCGGCAACGAGTTTCTCCATCGCGCCCTTGGCCTGCTGGGCCGACAGGTTGGACTGCAGCGAGAGCTCACCAGTTGCTCCGCTGCTCGCGCCGCTACCGGGACTGGGTGCCGTGGTGGCACAGCCCGGCACCAGAGCGGCCGCGCCGAGCACCCCGAGACCCTTGAGGAAAGTACGTCGATCTGCTGCCAGACCCGTCATGCCTGAACTCCTGAGATCTGCTCGACCAGCGTGCCAGTCGAGGGAGTGGTGTGTTGCCGACGATCTTGCGGCGAGCGGTCCCAGGTGTCAATATTAATTCGTAAATTACGAGCAAATAGCTTGACGTGATCAGCCGACCACGATCAACTGATGCCTCGTTCATCGTTGGAGGACGCCTACCCACGTGCTTGGGTAGAGGTGACTTCGGAGGAGGCATACGCGTGCGGCTGGCTGGGCGGGTGATCGTGGTGACCGGGGCCGCGTCGGGGATCGGCGCGGCCTGTGCCGAGCGTGCCCTGACCGAGGGCGCGTCGGTGGTGCAGGTCGACATCCACCCGTCGCCGGAGGTGTCCGGCAAGGCGGTCAGCGTCGTCGGTGACGTCACCTCGCCCGATACCTGGGCGGAGGTGGTGAGCCGCGGCCGCGACGAGCTCGGGCCGATCGACGGATTCGTCAGCAACGCCTACGTCTCCGAGGTGCGACCGGCACATGAGATGACACCGTCGTCCTGGCAACGGCAGATCGACGTGAACCTCAGCGCCGCGTTCCTCGGCTTCCGCGCCCTGTACGACGACCTCGCCGCGCGCCAGGGGTCCGCCGTACTGGTGTCGTCGGTGCACGCGTTGGCCGGGATCCCGGGGCACGCGGCGTATGCGGCGAGCAAGGGCGCGTTGGTGGCGCTCGCTCGGCAGCTCGGGGTCGAGTACGGCGGTTCGATCCGGGTGAACTCGGTGTTGCCGGGGCCGATCCAGACGGCTGCGTGGGATCGGTACGGACCTGAGGACCTGGAGCGGAGCGCTCGCGCGACCGCAGCTGGGCGGCTCGGGCAGCCCGACGAAGTGGCACAGGTGGTTGCGTTCCTGCTGTCGGCGGAGGCGTCCTACGTCACCGCCGCAAGCATTGTGGTCGACGGCGGCTGGTCGGCCGCGAAAGATTCGGCATGAGGGAGAGCAGTGTGGCGGGAATTCAACGGGGACTGCACGGGCAGATCGTGGAGGTGATGGCGCAGCGCATCCTGTCCGGGACGATTCCGGAGGGCGCGACCATCAACGTGCCTGATCTGCAGGCCGACCTGGGGGTCAGCCTGACCGCGGTCCGCGAGGCGCTGAAGGTGCTGACCGCCAAGGGGCTGGTCGACGCGCGGCAGAAGCGCGGCACCTTCGTCCGGCCGCGGACGGACTGGAATCTGCTCGACCCGGACATGATCCGCTGGCACTTCTCCGACTCCGATGTGCGCCCGGAGCTGCTGGAGGAGCTGCACGAAGTTCGCGGGATCGTCGAACCGGCGGCGGCACGATTGGCCGCCGTACGGGCTCAGGACTCGCACCTGCAGGCTCTCGACCTCGCGATGGCGGCGATGGAGTCGGCCACCGACGACCTCGCCGCCGTGGCCGCCGACCTCGCCTTCCACCGAGCGTTGCTGGCGGCAACGGGTAACGAACTGCTGACCAAGATGGAAGTGATCATGGAGACCGGGCTGGCCGACCGAGACCGCCTTGTCCACAAGGTGAAACCGTCAGACGACCCGGTGCCGAGCCACCGCCGCGTACTGGAAGCGATCCGTGCGCACGACCCCGTTGCGGCCGAGCAGGCGATGCGCGAACTGCTGGCCAAGGCCGCCGAAGACCTGCACGAGGTGCGTGGGTCATGAAGATTGAACGCATCGAGACGTTCTTGGTTCCGCCGCGCTGGTTGTTCTGCCGGGTCGAGACCAGTGACGGCGTCGTCGGCTGGGGCGAGCCAGTGGTCGAGGGTCGCGCCGAAGTCGTCCGTACGGCGATCGACGTACTGTCGGAGCACCTGATCGGCCAGGACCCGCTGCAGATCGAGCGGCACTGGCAGATCCTCACCAAGGGTGGTTTCTACCGCGGTGGACCTGTTCTGAGCAGTGCTGTCGCCGGGCTCGACCACGCACTGTGGGACATCGCCGGCAAGGTGTACGGCGCTCCTGTCTCGGCTCTGCTCGGCGGTCGGGTCCGCGACCGGGCGCGCGTCTACGCCTGGGTCGGCGGCGACGAGCCGTCCGCCGTTGCTGATCAGGTGGCCGAGCAGGTCGCGGCCGGGATGACCGCTGTCAAGATGAACGGCAGCGGCCGGATCTCACCGTCGCCATCAGTTGCCGAGATCAACGACATCGTCGCGCGACTGTCCGCGGCGCGCTCTGCATTGGGTGACACCCGAGACGTAGCCATCGACCTGCACGGCCGAGTCGGCGTCGCCGGCGCCCGCCGAATCCTGCACGCAGTCGAAGACCTGCAGCCGATGTTCGTCGAGGAGCCTGTCCTTCCTGAACACATGCTGCACCTGGCCGACGTCGTCAGCAGCTCAACGGTCCCACTCGCGTTGGGCGAGCGCCTCTACCACCGCAGCGAGTTCGCAGCACCCCTGAACGCCGGCATCGCCGTAGTCCAGCCCGACGTCTCCCACGCCGGCGGCATCTCCGAACTCCGCCGCATCGCCTCCCTGGCCGACACGCACGGCGCGATGCTGGCACCTCACTGTCCCTTAGGCCCGATCTCCCTGGCCGCCAGTCTCCAGGTCTCCTTCGCCACCCCCAACTTCCTCATCCAGGAACAAAGCCGAGGCATCCACTACAACGTGGCCAACGACCTCACCTCGTACGTCGTGGACCCCACCCCCTTCACCTGGATCAACGGGCACGCCGAATACAACCCCCTCCCCGGCCTAGGCATCACCGTCGACGAGAACGCCGTCCGCGAAGCCGACAAACTCGGCCACACCTGGCGCAACCCTCTCTGGACCCAAGAAGACGGCACCTTCGCCGAATGGTGACCGTAGATGCCGTGGACGGGGGCAGGTGGACCTCGCTGTGGTTGGCCAATCGTGAGTGGCTGTGGGCCGGACCCGGGCTGCTCGACGGGCCTCGGACTGGGCATGCCGCGTTCACGGATGCCGGCGGAGTGGATGAGTGCTTCCCGACTGTCCGCGGCACACCTGACCACGGTGGGCTATGGAATCAGCCATGGTCCGACTCGGTCACCTACGAGAATGCCGTTCTCACGCGTGCGTTCACGACTGGCACCGACAGCATCACGGTTGACTACCACCTGACCGCTCCGCCCGGTTATGAGTTCATCTGGGCTGCTCATGCCTTGCTGGACTGCGCAGTGGGTGCCACGATCTCCGCCCAACCAGCCGAATGCCGCCTCTATCCCGAAGCCGCTCCACTCCTCGGCGGTTGGCCCGCGAACGCACCTTGGGTTGCGACCTCTTGGCCGGCTCTCGACCTCGACACTTACGGCGAGTCCGACGGTACGGCGGTCGGCGCGGTTCTGGTCGATTGCCCGACCATGACGGTTCGCGACCGCGGCGCCGAGCTCACCATGCACCTCAGTTGCCCCGGGCAACCAGTCTCCACCGCGCTCTGGCGCAACCAGGCCGGCTTTCCGGGCGAGGCGCCGTACCGGAGTCTTGGCGTCGAACCGATGCTCGGCCGCGTCTTCGATCTGGCCGAAGCCGGTCCGGGCGACGCGGCCGTCGTACCGGAGACTGGTGAGCTGGCCTGGCGGCTGACTATCTCCGCCAGGCCAGTGTGATGTCAGCCGAGCGGGAGATCCAGTACGACGTTCGGCACCGTCGTGCTGTTGCTCGTGCGGATGCTGCCGATCTCGGCCGCCGTCAGCGCCCGCTTGTAGATCCGTACCTCATCCATCGCGCCGTTGAAGTGATGGAGGCCGTCGATCCGCTGCCCGACGAACATCTTGAACGGCCGTCCCGGACTGACCGAACCAGCAGGCGACGCAACCGACGCGACCGACGCACCGTCGACCCAGATCGCCAGCGTCGCGCCCTTCCGCTGCAGCGCCACGTGATGCCACACATTGTCGTTGTAGGCCTTGGTAGTTGCCACCACCGCGGTCTTGCCACCGGTGGTGATCAGCCCGCGGATCCGGCTGTCCCCCGGCTCGGCCCGCAGCCAGAACTGCGAGAACTCGTTGATGTTGTAGCCCCACATGATCGCGTGGTTCCCGGTCGTGGCGTTGTACTTGACCCACGCCATCGCAGTGAAGTCACCGGCACCGACCGCCAGCGATTCGGCGAACGGCAGCTGGATCGCATCATCCGTCCCATCAAGGTCCCGCGCCTGACCGAACTTCCCCGCGACCGACGTCGTACCGCCGCGCAGGTAGCTGTGGTTACCCAGCCCGGACACGTCCGGAGTCGTCGTCCCGAGCGGGGCATCCGGGTGACCGATGTCGTTCTCGGTGAAGCGCGCGAACCGGATCTGATCCCGCGCGTCGACCGTCCCGGCCTCGTACAGCAAGCCGATCTCACCGGTGTCGAGGACCGCCATGTCGGAGTACCCGGACCAGTCGCTGGTGATTCGGGTGCCTTCGGCAGCGGACTGCCAGGTACCGCCCTCGTCGAAACTCGACCGGATCGTCATGTACCGGCGCCGGGCCGGGTCGGCCGGCCCTGCGTGCAGGAGCCGGTTGTACTTGTGGCCTTCGTCGACCGCCCGCAGCCGCTGCACCGAGGTTTGCACAACCGGCGTCTCCAGGCCGGCGATCGTCTTGTACGGCGCCGCGTAGGTCAGACCGCCGTTGTTGCTGACCGCGCTCATCCGGTTCGCGCCGTCCGGTCCGGAGTTGTTACGAGCCACCGCCAGGATGCCGCCGTCGACCTTCTCGACGACGCTGACCTCCTGCGGCACTGCACCGTCGGTGCGCAGATCGTTCGCACCCTTGTGCCAGGTCTCGCCCTTGTTGTCGCTGTAGACGAGCTGGGCCCCACCTTGGCCGTCGACGTCGTAGTTGGTGCCGGCGACCATCCGGCCGGCGTGCGCACCACGGGTCAACTGGATACCGTGCATCGGCCCGGTCGCGTACCAGCTCCACGTCGGGTCGTCGATCTGCGCCCCGATGTTGGTGGCCTTGCTCCACGTGTGCCCGTCATCGACGCTCGTCTGCACGTACGGCGTCCGCGGGCGACTCGTCGTACCGGGGTCCATGGTGGTCAGCAGCACGATCTTGCCGGTCTCCTGGTCGACAATCGGCACCGGGTTGCCACGGGTGGCGACCGCGTTCGGGTCGGCATCCGTCCCGGACAGCACGGTCTCGGCGGCCGACCACGTCCGGCCGTCGTCGTCCGACCGCTTCACGACCAGGTCGATCTCCTGCGAGTCGCCGCAATACGTGCGCCGCGCCTCGGCGAACGCGAGCAGCGCGCCCGTCTTGGTCTTCACGATGGCGGGGATGCGGTAGCAGCCGTAGCCGGCGTCCCCCTTGTTGAACAGCACCGTCTGCGTGATCGCCGCAGGCTGGTTGTCGGCCTCGGCGTACATCGGCACAGTCGGCAGGAGCAGACTGAGCGCGATGAGCAGTGGAAGGCGTTTGGGCATGGGCGGATGCCTCCAAATGAACGGAAAGTAAACAACCTCACAGGTTGCTCAGGCAGTAATTTAGCTTCTTTCAGCGCCCGGAACCAGAGCACATCAGACGTCCTATGTCTTCAGGAGTCCCCATGGACCTGTTAGCCGAACTGCGTCAGCGCACCATCCTCGCAATCATCCGCGCCGACTCCGCCGACCGGGCCCTGGCGTGCGTCGACACCCTCGTCGAAGCCGGCATCACCGCGCTCGAGATCTCCCTCACCACCCCGGGTGCCGTCGAGGCCATCCAGCAGGCCCGAGCCGCGCACAACCCCAGCATCCTGATCGGCGCCGGCACCGTCCTCACCCCCGCCCAGGCCGACGAGGTAGCCGCTGCCGGCGCCACCTTCGTCGTCACCCCCGCCATCACCAGGGGCGCCCACCGAGCCGTCGACCTCGGCCTGCCCCTGCTCTGCGGCGCCCTCACCCCGACCGAGGTTGTAGCAGCCCTCGACCTGGGCGCGACCGCCATCAAAATCTTCCCGGCCAAGGTCCACGGCCCGTCCTACCTCCGCGAACTGGCCGCACCTCTCCCCCACGCCCCGCTCATCGCAGTAGGCGGCGTCGACGCAAAGTCCGCCCCCGAGTACCTAGCCGCCGGCGCCGTAGCAGTAGGCGTCGGCTCCCCGTTACTAGGCGACGCCGGCACCGGCGGCTCGTTGGCCGACCTCACCGCCCGAGCCAAAGCCTTCCTCGAGATCTGATCCGGAGTACTGCGATGACCGACCTGCTCACGATCGGCGAGACGATGGTCTCCCTGCGCACGCCCCGCGCCATGCGCCTCGGCGGCGACGCACACCTGTCCATCGCCGGCTCCGAGACCAACGTCGCGATCGGCCTCGCCCGCCTCGGTCACACCGCTGCCTGGTTAGGTGCCGTGGGCAACGATGAGCCGGGCCGGCTGATCGAGCGCACGCTCAGAGCCGAAGCCGTCGACACGTCCCGGATGCGCTTTTCCGACACGGACTTCACCGGGTTCATCGCCTTCGACCAACCGTCGCACGACATCACGCGCGTCAGCTACCACCGCCGCGGCTCCGCCGGTTCCACCCTCACCGCCTCCGAATGCGTCGCGGCGTTGGAAGACGTTCAGCCGCGACTGCTCCACGTCACCGGCATCACCCCTGCGCTGTCCGATACCGCGCGCGCCGCGACACTGGCTGTCGTACAGGCTGCTGCGGAGTTCGGCGTACAGGTTTCGCTGGACGTGAACTACCGAGCCCGCCTCTGGTCGCGTGCGGAAGCCACCGCTCTCCGCGAACTCCTCCCCCACATCCACACCGTCTTCGCATCCGACGACGAACTCGACATCCTCACCAGCGCCGAAGACCCCATCGCCGACCTCCTCACCACCGCCACCGAGGTCGTCGTCACCGCCGGCGGCAAAGGCGCCTGGTCCCACACCGCAGCCGGAACCCTGCACAGCGCAGCCCTCCCCGTCACCGTCGTCGACAGCATCGGAGCCGGCGACGCCTTCGTCTCCGGCTACCTCTCCGCCACCCTCGACAACCTCGCCGGAGAAGACCGCCTCACCCGAGCCACCACCTCAGGCGCCTTCTGCGTCACCGCCCTCGGCGACTGGGAATCCCTCCCCACCCGCCAAGACCTCACCCTCCTAACCCACACCCAAGGCACCGCCCTCCGCTAACCCCGGACCCCCACGCCATCACAATTGCTCCCGCGCCCGCCGCCCACGCTCAAGCCGCGCCCGATCACCCACTTGTGATG
>NZ_SMKA01000231.1 GCF_004348455.1 Kribbella albertanoniae | reverse complement strand
TGTTACTCACCCGTTCGCCGCTCGTGTACCCCCGAAGGGGCCTTACCGCTCGACTTGCATGTGTTAAGCACGCCGCCAGCGTTCGTCCTGAGCCAGGATCAAACTCTCCGTTGAAAAATATAGACAAGCCGAACCCTCAAGAGGATCCGACAGAGTCAACAACTTCGGTTGATCCTTTGAACATCAGAGACAATCAAACTGACTGAATCCAGAAATTACATTCAAAGGAATCCGAACACAGACACGATGTGTCTATGCACGGGGTTAATGCTAAATTTCGGCATTGACTTTCGGCACGCTGTTGAGTTCTCAAGAATCGGACGCTCACCGCAGCTGAACTTTGCAGTTCAGGCTTCCGGGGCAACCTGCAGTACTTTACCGGAGTGGATCCACCAAGTCAAGTCTTGATTTTTCCGACTCGCTCCCCATGAGCCAGTGGCCTGACCCGAGTCCGGAGACACGTTTCAGCTGCTTGAGCTTCGAGGGGGTTGGAAGGTCCGGCCGCTTCAGCGTCCTGCACTCGCTTCCAACAAGAAGAACATTACGTGGCTGGCGGGTAGACGGTCAAATCGGTTATCGGTGGGCTGAATCACAAGGCTGTAATTTGCCCCCGGCAACCTAGTTGTGCGAGTGCAGAACCCCTGCGAACGAACGCTTCCCACGGCGCAGGACGAGCACGCCACCAGGCAGCAGATCGTCCGCCCCCGGCACGTACTCGGCGTCCTTCACTTTCTCGTTGTTCAGGTACCCGCCACCTTCGGCCACCGTGCGGCGGGCGGCCGACTTGCTGGCCACCAGGCCGGACTTCACCAGCAGATCGCCGTACGTCGGCATCGCTTCGCCGGCGCCTAGTTCGACATGTGGTGCCTCGCGCAGTGCGGCCCGCAGGGTGTCGCCATCCAACGCGGCTAGCTCCCCCTGGCCGAAGAGCGCCTTCGACGCCTCCTGCACAGCGCGGGTCTCCCCCTCACCGTGCACCAGCGTCGTAACGTCCTCTGCGAGCACTCGCTGCGCTTCCCGAGCATGTGGTCGCTCAGCAGTCGCCAGCTCGAGCTCTGCGATCTCCTCGGCGGTGCGGAAGGTGTAGTACCGCACCAGCTGCATCACGTCGCGGTCGTCGGTGTTGAACCAGAACTGGTAGAAGGCGTACGGCGAAGTCAGCTCACGGTCGAGCCACACTGTGCCGGACTCCGTCTTGCCGAACTTCGTCCCGTCCGCCTTGGTCACCAGTGGCGTGGCCAGCGCATGCGCCTTGCCTGCGTCGGAACGTCGAATGAGCTCCACACCGGCCGTCAGGTTGCCCCACTGGTCGCTGCCACCGGTCTGCAGTGTGCAGCCGTGCCGGCGGTACAGCTCCAGGTAGTCCAGCGACTGCAGCAGCACGTAGCTGAACTCCGTGTAGCTGATCCCCTGCTCCAGCCGCGCCTTGACCACCTCGCGTCCGAGCATCCGGTTCACCGGGAAGTGCTTGCCGATGTCCCGCAGGAAGTCGAGGGTGTTGAGGTCCTTGGTCCAGTCGTAGTTGTTGACGATCCGGGCCGGGTTCGGCAGCGACTCGTCGAAGTCGACGAACTTCTCCACCTGCCCGCGGACCCGCTCGACCCACTGGGCCACGAGGTCCTTCGGGTTCAGTACTCGCTCGGAGCTCTCCTTGGGGTCACCGATCAGTCCGGTGGCACCGCCGACCAGACCGATCGGGTTGTGACCGGCCAGCTGGAGCCGGCGCAGTGTCAGCAACTGCAGCAGGTTGCCCATGTGCAGGCTGGGCGCCGTGGGGTCGAAGCCGACATACGAGGTGATCGGTCCGTCCGCCATAGCGCTGCGCAGCGCGTCCGGATCGGTGGAGTGCGCGATCAAACCGCGGCTCTCCAGCTCGTCCAACACCTGGGTACGGCGTGCGGTCCCGCTGTCGGTCACTTGTTCTCCTCAGTACGTCGGTACATCCCAAGTGTCCTGTACGACGAGGAGCCGGACCTAACTGGGCTCTGGCCGGGTGAGGATGTCGCGCAGCTGCGGCCGGAGCGCATGACCGTCCGGCCCCTGCACTGTTGCCGCCGTCGGCCGGTGCGGATCGTGCGCACCGGGGTCCTGGTTCGGCACGGGCAGACCGTGGGACAGCACCTGCTCAGCCGGGGTCAGCTGCCGGATGCCGATCGCTCGCACGTGATCCGGGTGCGACTGCGCAAAATCGCCGTACAGCTGTGGGTCGTGCTGTCCGTCGTCACCGATGAGCACCCAGCGCACGTCCGGGAACTCGCGGGCCAGCCGGCGCAGTGCGGTTCGTTTGTGCTCCTGGCCGCTGCGGAACCAGCCCGTGTTGGTCGGCCCCCAGTCCGTCATCAGGAGTGGGCCGAGCGGGTAGCCGTGCCGGGCGAGGAAGCGAGTGAGGGTCGGTGCTGTGTTCCAGGCGCCGGTGCTCAGGTAGAAGATCGGCGCACCCGGGTGGTCGGCCAGCAGCTCCTGGTACATCTCCGCCATCCCGGGCACGACGCGGCGCGCCTGCTCCTCGCGGACGAACGTGTTCCAGGCTGCGATCAGCGGGCGCGGCAGCATCGTCAGGATGACGGTGTCGTCGATATCGCTGAGCAGTCCGAATTTTGCGTCCGGATCGGGGACGAAGATGCTCGCTCTGGCCTGCCGCTCGCCGTGCACACCGAGATTGATCTCGTGCCACCCCGGCGGCAGCACCACCGGCACGGTGAGGTCGACCAGGCCGCCCCGGTCGGTGACGGCGTCGAACGTCTGGCCCTCGACCGTGACGGTCACTGCGACCTTCACTGCCGGCGCGGTGACGAAGACCCGCCAGCCCCGCACCACCTGGTCCTCGTCGAACCGCGGCTGGCTGCGCGGGTCCCGGCCCAGTACGACGCGGGCCAGCACCCGGACGTACTCCGTGGTGCCGTAACCGACCTGCGGGATGATCCGCTCACGCCACCCTCGGCGCCGGAGAATCGCCTGCACCCCGAGGTTGAACCAGTCCTCGAGACGGGACGCGTAGTGCGGACGGGCCATACCCGAAACCTACCCGTAGGCGGGGCCGCTACGCGCACCTGAGCTGACGCCTGGACAGACCTTTACCGAACTGTCGGTGCCGGACTGTCGGACGCAGCGTCTACCGTCGTCGCATGACTCAGACCTCCGCTGCTGTCGGGATGTGCTTCCCCCGGACTTTCCCTGCCGCTCTCGTGACCGATGTGGCCCGCCGGCTCGAGGCTGGTGGCGCCGACGAGCTATGGATCATCGAGGACTGCTTCTACACCGCCGGGCCGTCGCTGGTGGCCGCTGCGTTGGCGTCGACCGAGCGCCTGACTGTGGGACTCGGGATCGTGCCTGCAGTGGCGCGGACCGCAGCTGTCACAGCGATGGAGTTCGCGACGCTGGAGGCCCTGGCGCCGGGGCGTTTTCTGCCGGGGATCGGGCACGGTGTGCAGGAGTGGATGGGGCAGATGGGCGTCCGGGCGAAGTCGCCACTCACTGCACTCGACGAGGTGACGAGTACGGTCACTCGGCTGCTGGCCGGCGAGAAGGTCACCTTCGAGGGCAAGACGGTGTACCTGAAGGACGTGCAGCTCGACACTCCCCCGGTGACGCCGCCGCCGATTCTGCTGGGTGTGATGGGGCCGAAGTCGATGGCGCTGGCCGGACGGGTCGGCGGTGGGCTGGTGCTGGCCGAGCCGGCCACTCCGGCGTACGTGACGCAGTCGCTGGAGCTCGCTGGGAATCCGGAGGGGTTCGTGGTCGCCGCGTTCACGGCGATGTGCGTGCGGCCGGACCGGAAGGCGGCGTACGAGTGGACTGCGCCGTGGCTGGGTGAGCGGATCCGCACGAAGTACGCCGGGGTTGCTGCGCTGCCGTTCTTCGATGAGCTGGAGAAGTTGTACGCCGAGTCCGGTGACGCGGGTCTGGTCGGGATGCCGGTCGACTGGTGGACGGCGATCGGTGCGGTCGGGACTGTCGAGGACGCGGCCGCGCACCTGGATCAGTTGGAGGCTGCTGGGGTGCACCACATCGGACTGTTCCCGGACCCGGAGGTCGAGCACGGGCTGCCGCAGCTGGAGTACGTCGTGGAGCTGGCAAACCGCTAGGCGCGACGCTTCGGGACGTGCGGACGGTACGGCGAGACTGTCGGGTCGTTGGGGATCCAGAACCGCCAGCACCAATCAGGTGCTTCGCGGAGACCCACCCGCGGCCCGGTGGACGGCGTACCGTCGAAGCCGGGCCCGTCGAGCAGGCGCACCGGGGAGTCCTTGGCCAGTAGGTCGACTCCGTTGTGCTCCCGATCGATGCCAAGAGCAACACACATCCGCGCCGGCCCGCGCGCCAGATCGCGATCCGGGTTGGCAGCCGGCCGCTTGCGTACCGGCCCGGGCAGAACACCACCGGTTCCGATCAGAGCAGGAACCACACCGCGGCGGTGTCGGGCGAGTTCCACTCCCTCGATTACTTCGCCGGCTCGGAGGAGGACGGCTGAGGGTGTGCCGGTGGGGCCGGTTCCGATGTTCATGCAGAAGTGCATGCCGTAGGTGAAGTAGACGTAGAGGAAGCCTGGTGGGCCGAACATGACGGCGTTGCGTGGGGTTTCGCCGCGGTAGGCGTGCGAGCCGGGGTCGTTGGGGCCGTCGTAGGCCTCGACCTCGGTGATGCGGACGGCGACCGTGCCCTCCGCCGTCGTACTGCGGAGGACAGTGCCGAGCAGTAGCGGGGCGACGTCGAGGACGGGCCCCGCTAGTTGCGTACGGCGCATGCTCAGCGGAGGCGGGCGGTGTACTGGGCGGCTCGGGCGTGCAGTTCGGCCAGCTGGTGGGTGACCTGGTCTACGGAGGTGCCACCGCGGGTGTTGCGGGAGGCGAGTGAGCCTTCGACGGTCAGCACTGTGCGGACGTCCGGCGTGAGTAGCGGTGAGATGGCCGCGAGGTCCTCGTCAGTGAGGTCCCACAGCTCGATGCCGCGCTTCTCGCACTCCTGGACGCAGGCACCGGCCAGCTCGTGCGCGACCCGGAACGGGACCTGCTGCCGGACCAGCCACTCGGCGATGTCAGTGGCGAGGGAGAAGCCCTGCGGGGCCAGCTCCTCGAGGCGCTCGGTGTTGAAGCGCAGTGTCCGGATCATCCCGGTGAACGCGGGCAGCAGCACCTCGAGGGTGTCGATGGAGTCGAAGACCGGCTCCTTGTCCTCCTGCAGGTCGCGGTTGTAGGCCAGTGGCTGCGCCTTCAGGGTCGCGAGCAGTCCGCTCAGGTTGCCGATCAGGCGACCGGCCTTGCCGCGGGCGAGCTCGGCGATATCCGGGTTCTTCTTCTGCGGCATGATGCTCGACCCGGTCGAGTACGCGTCGTCCAGCTCGACGAAACCGAACTCCTTCGTCGCCCAGATGATCACCTCCTCGGCCTGCCGGGACAGGTCGATCCCGACCTGTGCGGTGACGAAGGCGAACTCCGCGACGAAGTCCCGGGACGCCGTACCGTCGATCGAGTTCGCCGAGGAGTTCGTGAAGCCGAGCTCGGTCGCGACGTACTGCGGGTCCAGCCCGAGCGAGCTGCCGGCCAGAGCACCTGACCCGTACGGCGAGTCGGCGGCGACGCGGGCGTCCCAGTCGGCGAGCCGATCCAGGTCGCGGATCAGCGGCCAGGCGTGTGCGAGCAGGTGATGCGAGAGCAGGACCGGCTGTGCGTGCTGCAGGTGCGTCCGGCCGGGCATGGCCACACCGAGGTGCTTCTCGGCCTGGTCGGCGAGCGTGTTGACCTGCTCCAGCACCAGGCGGGCGATGATGCGGCCGTGCTCTCGCAGGTAGCTCTTGAACAGCGTGGCGACCTGGTCGTTGCGGGAGCGGCCGGCGCGCAGCCGCCCACCCAGCTCAGCCCCGAGGCGCTCCAGCAGCCCACGCTCCAGCGCGGTGTGCACGTCCTCGTCGTCCTCAGCGGGCAGAAACGCACCGCTGAGGACATCGGCCAGCAGACCGTCCAGCCCGGCCAGCATCGCGTCCAGGTCCGCGTCGGTCAGCAGCCCCGCTCGGTGCAGCACCTTGGCGTGGGCCTTGGACCCCGCGATGTCGTACGGCGCCAGCCGCCAGTCGAAGTGTGTCGACTTGCTCAACGCCGCCAACGCGTCGGCCGGCCCGCCCGCGAACCGTCCGCCCCACAGGGCCGCACTCTCACCTGAACTCACCAAGCCATCCTCTCAGTCACTTACTCAAGATCTTCCGCCAGGTGTCGGCGGTCGGTACGTCGTACGTCCGGCTGAAGTCGCAGACGCCGGCCCACGGCCGGTCCATCGGGTCGCCGCCTTCTGTTCTCGGCGCCCCGGAGATCAGGAGCCGATCACCGATCTCGTAGCCGTGGGTCACGCTCGTCTGGACCTGGTGGCCCGGCCCGATCCCCATCTGCACGGTGAACTGCTGCTTGCCACTGCTCGGCCGGAACCACTCGTTCACCACGAAGGTCACGTTCCAGGTCGTCAACCCGGCGTCCTGGGTCTCGGGGATCTTCACGGCGGAGAGGACGGTGCCATCGAAGGCGACCGGCACCTTGGCGAACCGCTCCGGCGAGAGTGGGTAAGCGCAGGAGTGCGAGACGTTGGGGTCACCCAGCGGCTTGCTCGGGGGGTAGGTGGTAGGGGTCGTGGCCGGTGCGACCGGTAGCGCGGTGGGGGTGCCGCCCTGCTGCAGCGCTACGACGCCGATGACCGCTGCGGTCGCCGCAGTTGCCAGGACGGGTGCCAGGAAGCGGCGCACGGTACGGCGCCGGGTGCTGCCGGCTGCGACCTTCGCAACGCGCTGAGTAGCGTGGGCGAGCACCTCGGGTGAGGGCGGCGGGACCTTGCCCGCGGACTGCAGCGTGGTCCAGTTGTCGTCGTTCATCGGTCGGCCTCCTGTCGGGTGGTTTCGTCCTCTACTTGGGCCGAACCGGAGAGGCGTTCGTCCATGCGTTGTCTGGCGCGGTGCAGGCGGGACCTGGCAGTACCGGCGGGGATGCCGAGCACCTGCGCCGCTTCGGTCGGGCTGAGGTTCTCCCAGGCCACCAGGAGCAGCAGTTCGCGTTCAGCCGCCGGCAGCGCCCGCAGGCCGGTGCGCAGCTGCGGTGCGAGCGCTGCGGCGTCCAGACGGGAGTCGATCGCGGCGGTCTCGTCGACCGGGCGGTCGATACCGATGACGCGAGCCATGGTGCTGCGGAGGCGGTGCTTGCGGTAGTAGCCGTGCAGAACGTGCCGGGCGACGCCGAACAGCCACGCGCGCGGCGTCCCGAGATCCGGGTCGAATCCGGAGCGCCCGCCGTACGCGGCCACCCACACGTCCCCCAGCAAGTCGTCCGCGACTCCGCCGGCCGTCCGGCGGCTCAGGTAGGCATGGATGTCCGGTCCATGTTGTTCCACCTGTGCCGCGAACCAGTCGTCCATCCCGTGTTCCCCCTTCGCCGGTCTACCGTCGCCTCGTACTTGGCGCGAACCGGCGGGAGCGTTCGCTACCGGGGCTCTCGGGCGGCCAGTGACAGCAGACGCGCAGCCAGGGCCTCGCCGCCGGACGGGTTGCGGCTGACGATCATGACGGTGTCGTCGCCGGCGATGGTGCCGAGAACGTCGTCCAGTCCCACGTGGTCGATCGCCGACGCGAGGTACTGGGCCGCTCCCGGCGGGGTTCGCAGGATGACCAGGTTGGCGCTGCCCTCGGCCGAGACCAGCAGCTCGGACGCTACGCGCGCCAGCCGGGCCTCGAATGCGGCCGCCTCGCCAGCGCGCGGGGTGCGGTCACCGCCCTCCCCCGGTACGGCGTACACCTGCTGGCCGGAGGAATCCCGGACCTTGACCGCTCCGATCTCGACCAGGTCGCGGGACAACGTCGCCTGGCCGACCACCAGCCCGGAGGCCGACAGCAGGTCGGCCAGCTCGGTCTGCGACCGCACCGGCTGACGGCCGAGCAGGTCCACGATCCGCTGCTGCCGGGCGGTCTTGGTAGTCGGAACCGCACTGTGTCTATTGAGGAGCTCGCTTCGCTCGGTCATCCTTGAAAGCTCCTAGCCAGCAGCCACGACAGCAGCGCCTTCTGCGCGTGCAACCGGTTCTCTGCTTCGTCCCACACGACCGATTGTGGCCCGTCGAGGACCGCGGCCTCGATCTCTTTGCCCCGGTACGCGGGGAGGCAATGCAGCACGATCGCATCGTCCTTGGCCTTCGCGACCAGCTGTTCGGTCACCGAGTACGGCACGAACGGCGCCTCGCGCTCGGACGCTGACGCCTCCTGCCCCATCGACACCCAGGTGTCGGTGGCGATCACATCGGCGCCGTCGACAGCGGCGTACGGGTCGTCGGTCCACGCTGCCGAGCCACCTGTTTCGGCCGCGATCTCGGCTGCGCGAGCCAGGATGGCCGGATCCGGCTGGAAGTCCGCGGGCGATGCGACGACCACGTGCATCCCGGCGGTCGCACCGCCGAGGAGGTACGAGTGGGCCATGTTGTTCGCGCCGTCGCCGAAGTAGACGAGCTTGAGGCCTGCTGTCGCGCCCTTGTGCTGCCGGACGGTGAGCAGGTCGGCGAGGATCTGGCACGGGTGGAACTCGTCGGTGAGCGCGTTGACGACCGGTACCCGCGAGGCCGCGGCCATCTCGTCGATCCGTGTCTGCCCGGCGGTCCGCCAGACGATCGCGGCCACCTGCCGGTCGAGCACGCGAGCGGTGTCGGCGATCGGCTCGCCGCGGCCCATCTGCGAGGTCTGCGCGTCGATGATCAGCGAGGCGCCACCGAGCTCGGCGATTCCGACGGCGAACGAGATCCGCGTCCGGGTGGATGCCTTGTCGAAGATCACCGCGACGGACTTCGGCCCGGCCAGCGGCTGATGCCCGTACCGATCCCCGGTCAGCTGCTGCGCAAGCGTCAGCACCTCGTCCTGCTCCACCGGGCTGAGGTCGTCGTCCCTGAGAAAGTGCCGAACGGTCATGGGATCACCACCTGGTCGAGGAGCCCCGGGAGGGCGGCGACGAAGCTGTCGGCGTCAGCCTTGCTGAGGATGTACGGCGGCGCCAGCCGCAACGCGTTCGGGATCGGGTTGTTGATGACGAACCCGGCCTCCAGCGCGAGCGCCGCGACCTGGTCCGAGACCGGTTGGGTCAGCTCGATCGCGAGCAGCAGCCCGCGTCCGCGGACCCCGGCGATCATCGGGTGGTCGAGTGCGATCAGCGACGACGCGAGATGGTTGCCGACGGCATTGACCTGGGCGAGCAGGCCGTCCCGCTCGATCACGGTCAGCACCGCGAGCCCGGCGATCGCGGCGACCGGGTTGCCGCCGAACGTCGTACCGTGGTTGCCCGGCTGCAGCAGGTCTGCCGCCGCGCCGAGGCCGACGCAGGCACCGATCGGTATCCCGGCACCGAGCCCCTTCGCCAGCGTCACGAGGTCTGGCGTGATGCCCTCGGACTGGAACGCGAACCACGTGCCGGTCCGCCCGACGCCGGTCTGGATCTCGTCGAGCCACAGCAGCGCCCCGTGCTCGGAGGTGATCCGCCGCGCCGCCTGCAGGTAGCCGTCCGGCGGTACGACGACGCCGTTCTCGCCCTGGATCGGTTCCAGTACGACGGCCGCCGTCTCGTCGTCGACTGCGGCCGCGAGCGCCTCGGCGTCGCCGTACGGGACGAAGGTGACGTCACCCGGCAGCGGCGCGAAGAGCTCCCGGTACGCCGGTTTCCAGGTCACCGCGAGGGCGCCCATCGTGCGGCCGTGGAAGGCGCCGATGGTGGAGACGATCTTGGTCCGGCCGGTCCGCCGGGTGATCTTGAACGCCGCCTCGTTCGCCTCGGTGCCGGAGTTCGTGAAGAACACCTTGCCGGGGGCATCGAAGAGACTGAGCAGTTTCTCGGCCAGCGCGATCTGCGGTGCGGAGGCGAAGAAGTTCGAGACGTGGCCGAGGGTGGCGAGCTGTGAGGTCACCGCGGAGACCACGAACGGATGCGCGTGGCCGAGGCAGTTCACCGCGAGGCCGCCGAGCAGATCGAGGTACTTGTTGCCGTCGGCATCCCACAGGTAAGCGCCCTCGCCGCGGATCAGCACCCGCTTCGGCGCACCGAACGTGTTCATCAGGGCACCGGCGTACCGCTCGGTCAGCGCGGCCTGGGTGCCATCGACAGTGAGCAATTCGGTCATGAGGGGATCACCTGGGTTCCGCTTCCGGCGTCGGTGAAGATTTCGAGCAGTAGCGAGTGCGGGACGCGGCCGTCGATGACGGTGGCGCGCGAGACGCCGGACTGCACTGCGCGCAGGCAGGCCTCCATCTTGGGGACCATCCCGGACGCCAGCGACGGCAGCAGCTCGGCGAGCTCGTTCGCGTCGATCTGGGTGATGATCTCTTCGCTCTCCGGCCAGTTGCGGTAGAGGCCGGCGACATCGGTCAGTACGACGAGTTTCGAGGCACCGAGCGCGACCGCCAGCGCGGACGCGGCGGTGTCGGCGTTCACGTTGTGCGCCAGGCCGTCCTCGTCCGGCGCGATCGTCGACACGACCGGGATCCGGCCGGCGTCGATCAGGTCGATCACGGCCTCCGGGCGGACGTCGACCACGTCACCGACCAGGCCGATATCCACAGCTTCGCCGTCGACGAGCGCCGTACGGCGTTCTGCCGTGAACAGCCCGGCGTCCTCACCGGACATCCCGACCGCGAACGGGCCGTGCGCGTTCAGCAGGCCGACGAGTTCGCGACCGACCTTGCCCACCAGGACCATGCCGACCACGTCCATCGCCTCGGGCGTCGTCACCCGCAGCCCACCGCGGAACTCGCTGTCGATGCCGAGCCGGTGCAGCATGTCGCTGATCTGCGGCCCACCACCGTGCACGACGACCACCCGGACACCGCAGTGCCGGAGGAACACGATGTCGGAGGCGAACGCCTGCTTCAGCTCGTCGTCGACCATCGCGTTCCCGCCGTACTTCACGACGATCGTCTTGCCGTGGAACTCCTTCAGCCACGGCAACGCCTCAGTCAGTACGGCAGCCTTCTCAACCGCAGCCGCGTGCGTGGTGGTCGTCATGAGCTGTAGGCCGAGTTCTCTTCGACGTACGCGTGGGAAAGGTCGGTGGTGAGCACAGTCGCGGAGGCCGGGCCGGCGTGGAGGTCGATCACCACGTCGATCTCCAGACCGCTGATGTCGGCCTCGGAGCGGTCGACGCCCTTGCCGCCGGCGATGCAGATCGCGGCGCCGTTCAAAGTGATGTCGAGGAGTGCCGGGTCGAAGGCGGTGGGGGCGTTGCCGACGGCCATCGCGATCCGGCCCCAGTTCGGGTCGGAGGCGAAGAAGGCGGTCTTGCAGAGGTTGTCCTCGGCCACGATCTTCGCGGCGGCCAGCGCCTCGGCCTCGGTGGCCGCGTTCTGCACTGTGATGCTGACGTGTTTGGTCACACCCTCGGCGTCCGCCTGCAGCTGCTTCACCAGGTCAGCAGCCAGGGTGGCCAGGGCGGCCTCGAACTCGTCCGGGCTGACGGTCACCCCGGAGGCGCCCGAACTCAGCAACAGCACGGTGTCGTTGGTCGACGTACCGCCGTCGACGTCGAGCCGGTTGAACGTCTTGCCGACCGCGTTCCGCAGCGCGTGGTCGAGGTGCGGCTGATCCAGTACGGCGTCGGTCGTGATCACGCTGAGCATCGTGGCCATGTTCGGCGCGCACATCCCGGCGCCCTTGGCGAACCCGCCGATGCTCCACCCGCCCGGGTGGGTCAGTGCGGCCTGCTTCGGCACGTTGTCGGTCGTCATGACGGCAGTGGCAGCTTTGAGGCCAGCCTCTGGACCGGTAGCCAGCTCAGCGACGGCCTTGTCGATGCCGGAGAGCAGTGCGTCCATCGGCAGCCGCTCACCGATCAGACCGGTCGAACAGACTCCTACCTCGGCCGCACCGATGCTCAGAACCTCAGCCAGCTTCTCTGCGGTCTTATGCGTGTCCTGGAAGCCCTCTGCTCCGGTGCACGCGTTCGCGCCACCAGAGTTGAGGACTACTGCCTTGAGCTTGCCGGCGGTCAGCACCTGCTGCGACCACAGCACCGGTGCGGCCTTCACCTTGTTGGTGGTGAAGACACCGGCGGCCACGTCATGCGGTCCGTCGTTGACGACCACGGTGAGGTCCGGCGTACCGGCGGGCTTGATCCCGGCGATCACCCCGGCCGCGCGGAAGCCGGCCGGCGCGGTCACTCCGGCGCTCCGATCGACTTGGGTGGCGGGAGTGACAGCTACGGTCACGGGGCTACTCCTACTAGAGGCAGGGCCACGGTCTCTTCGAGACCGAGAGCCAGGTTCATGCACTGCACGGCTGCGCCGGCGGTGCCCTTGGTGAGGTTGTCCATCGCGGCCACGACGACGACGCGGCCGATGCGCTGGTCGATCGTGACCTGCAACTGCACAGTGTTCGCGCCGAGGGTGGCCTGGGTCTGCGGCCACTGCCCCTCGGGCAGCAGGTGAATGAATGGTTCGTTGGCGTAGGCCTCTTCGTAGGCCTGCCGCAGTGTCGCCAGGTCAGTGCCTTCGGCAACCGGTGCGCTGCACGTCGCGAGGATCCCCCGCGACATCGGCACCAGCACCGGGGTGAACGAGACGCTCACCGGGCCAGCGGCGTACGGGGTGAGGTTCTGCTCGATCTCGGGGGTGTGGCGGTGCACGCCACCGACGCCGTACGCAGATGCGGAGCCCATCACCTCCGCACCGAGCAGGTGCGCCTTCGGGGCCTTGCCGGCTCCGGACGTCCCGCTGACGGCGACCACGACCAGCTGTGTCGGGTCGACCAGGCCACGCTGGACCGCGGGCAGCAGCGCGAGGGTGGAGACAGTCGGATAGCAACCCGGTACGGCGACTCGGTGCGAACCGCGGAGCTTGTCCCGCTGACCGGGCAGCTCCGGGAGCCCGTACGGCCACGAGCCTGCATGCTCACCGCCGTAGAACTCCACCCACGTCTCGGCCTCCGTCAGCCGGAAGTCCGCGCCGCAGTCGATCACGGTGACGTCCTCGCCGAGCTGCTCGGCGAGTCCGGCGGACTGTCCATGCGGCAAAGCCAGGAACACCACGTCGTGACCGGCGAGTTGCTCCGCCGTGGTCTCGACCAGGATGCGCCCGGCCAGCGGCACGAGGTGCGGGTGATGCGCTCCGAGCGCCGTACCGGCGTTCCCGCCGGCGGTGAGTGCACCGATCTCGACCCCAGGGTGCGCAGTCAGCAACCGAAGCAGCTCGCCCCCCGCGTAACCACTGGCCCCGGCCACCGCCACCTTCACGCTCATGTGAATGAGTATGCCATGGGCTGGAAAAATATCCAAGGACTACTCAGTGCTGTCGGGTAGAACCACTCACGCGCCGGGGTGCTTCGCGCCGGACAGTGAGGTGCATGAAGCGCGCATATCTGGTGTACCTCGGCTGGACCTTGGTTGGCATTCTCGCGGTGACAACACTCGGAGTCTACGAGGATCGATGGCCGGACCCGAACAACAACTTCGGCAACCCGGTGGTGTTCGTCGCGTTCGTCTTCGCACCCGGCCTCCTGCTCGGCTGGCTGGCCGGCCTGGGCCTGGTCGCCCTGTTCCGCAAAGCCCATCCACTGCTCGCCGGCAGCCTGGCCTTCGGCGGAGCGATCCTCACGGCGGCCCTGTTGTCCATGCTCCAGATGGCGCTGTTCTGATCCGCTGTCACAACTGATGGGGCTGTCGTGTCGGAGTAGGTACGGCAAACTTCGGGAGGTGGGCGGGATGGCGGACGAGCGGCTGGCGCGGGAGTTCGACGAGCACCGGGTCGTGCTGCTGGGTGCGGCGTACCGGGTGGTCGGGAGCGCTAGCGATGCGGAAGACATCGTGCAGGAGACCTGGCTGCGCTGGGCCGGCGTGGATCATTCCGAGGTGCGGGATGTGCGCGCGTACCTGATCCGGATCACGACCCGGCTCGCGCTGAATCGGCTCCGCCAGCAGAAGGCGCGCCGGGAGCAGTACGTCGGGCCGTGGCTCCCGGAGCCGATCGTGCGTTGCGAGACGCCGGACGCCGACCCCGAGGCCGCGGTCGAGCTGGCGGATTCGGTCAGCATGGCGATGCTCGTCGTACTGGAGACGCTTTCCCCGCTGGAGCGCGCGACGTTCGTGCTGCGCGAGGTCTTCGACCTGCCGTACGACGAGATCGCGGAAACGCTCGGTCGGTCCGAGGCCGCCGTACGGCAGCTCGCCCACCGGGCTCGCGGGCATGTGCACGCGCGGCAGCCCCGGCACCGGGTCGACAAGGCGCGGCACACCGAGCTGACCATGCAGTTCATGAAGGCGGCCGGTTCCGGCGATTTCGCCAAGGTGGTCGCGCTGCTGGCCCCGGACTCGGTGCTGATCAGCGACGGCGGCGGGAAGAAGACCGCGGCGCTGAAACCGATCCAGGGCGCCGAGAAGATCGCCCGCTGGCTGTTCGGCGTGATGAGTTCCTACCCGGGCTTCGAGCTGATGCCGGTGGCACTGAACGGCGAGATCGCGTTCGTCGTGTACTACGGCGACGAGCCCGACACGGTCGCCTTCGTGCAGACCTCCGGCGAGCTGATCACCGAGCTCTACCTGATCCGGAACCCCGACAAGCTCACCACTGTCCCCGCGCGGCACGCTTTAGACTAGGTGCAACTCAGTCGCACGTGGAGGTGTCGTGAAGTACGTGGTCGTGGAACCGGACGAGGCACTCGATCCCGGATTGCGAGCGGACCTGCTCGACACCTGGGTCGCCGCAACCGACGCCGGCGGCGCGGTCGGCTTCACCGCACCGGCACCGGTGGAGCAGATCGCCGAGACGCTGGATGACGCGCTCGGCCGGGTCGCCACCGGGATCGACCTCCTCGGCGTACTGCACGACGGCGAGCGGTACGCCGGAATGGGTGTGCTCTCCAACCGCGGCAGCACGCTGTACGCCCACTGGCGCACGGTCCTGCGCGTCATGGTCCACCCGAAACACCAAGGCACCGGCGCCGGCCGCATCCTGATGGAAGGCCTCCGCGGCTCAGCCACCGACCTGGGCCTCCAGCAACTCCAACTCACCATCCGCGACGGCCTCGGTCTCGAGAAGTTCTACCAACCCCTCGGCTACCGCATCGTCGGCCGCCACCCCCAAGCCATCCGAGTCGCCGCCAACGACTACCGCGACGAAATCATGCTCATCCGCGACCTCTAACCCGCCGCGGGTCAGCGGCCGACGGTGCCTGAGGCCGCGGGTGCGGTCGTTCGCCGGAACGGTGGTTGGTGGGCAGGCGCCGCGGTTGGGGAGCATGTTGTGTCTGGTGGACCCAATTCCATCCCCACACGGCCAACCACAGGCGACGGCCACTTGGCAAACAACCTCTCCCGCGGCAGCGACCAAAGCCCGTCAGCCACAGGCAACGATCACCCGATCGCCGACCGCACCATCCACCTCAGCCATCGCGGCGCCCAGCCACGCTGTCTTTGTGGCTACCGAGGTGAACGTCGCCTGGGCTGACGGGCTGGGGCTGAGGTTCGAGATCGTTGCCCGCCAAGGAGCCTGCCCCCTCAGTCAGGGGGTTGCCCCCTCAGTCAGGGGGTTGCCCCATGAGTTGGGGGGTTGCCCCTCCGAGATTTCGATGGGCAACCCACCATCTCAGGGGATAACGCTCGAGCTGGAGGGTTGCCGGGCGAGTGAGGGGTTGCTAGTCGGTGGATTTTCGTCACCGGTGACGAAAATCCACCGGATAACGCATCGACCAGCCGCGGCCGGGCCGAAACGGGCGCCGAATGAACGCTGGGGCGGACCGCCGCGCCATCACAAATGAGGGTTCGCGGGGCAGCCACGCGTGGGCGGGGGGCGATTCGGCCAGTTGTGATGGCCTGGGGATCCGCGGTGCGGGCGACGAGTGGCTGGGGGGCCAGTGAAGATCCGCGGGGCGTCGGCTACAGGGCGGCGTACCGACGGACGGGTAGAGGTGGGCGATGGCCGACGTTCGCAGGCGGGTGTACGCCTGGAGGTTCGGGTTCTCGGCGACTACTACCCGTTCTTCGGTACGGCGTTAGCGGCGGGAGCGGGCTAGGGCTAGGAGGGTGGCGCCCAGGGCGGTGAGGAGGGAGCCGAGGGTTAGGAGGACGGGGGG
>NZ_SMKA01000230.1 GCF_004348455.1 Kribbella albertanoniae | reverse complement strand
GGCTGGTAGGTCGGGGGCGCTGGGGTCGTCGGGGTCTGAGGGGCCGGCGGCCAGGCCTAGTTCGGCGGGGCTGGCTAGGGCCTTGTGGTTGGGGACTACCCGGACCGTGTAGCCGAAGGGGCCGGTGCGGTCGAGCTTCAGCTCGCCTTCGTAGCGGTGGCGGTTGCCTTCGTACGTTTCGGCGAGGGACAGCGTGGCGCGGACGGGGTCGGTGATCTCGTCGTTGGCGTCGACGCGGCCATGCAGGACCTCGACGCAGATGTCGGCGGGCTCGAGGTCACCCAGGGCGGCGAAGGCGCGGACGCCGACGGTCGTTCCCAGCTGCGGTACGTCGCCGAGGCCCTGGAGCTCCACGTGGTCGACGCGGATGGCCGACCAGGCGGCGCGGACCTTCTTCTTCCAGGCCGCGAGTTCGCGGGCACCGTCGTACGTGGCGTTCAACGCACGTGACGACAGGGCGGCCGGCACGTAGAGCTGCTCGACGTAGTCGCGGACCATGCGGGTCGCGAGCACCTTCGGGCCGAGCTCCTTGATGGTGTGCCGGAGCATCTCGATCCAGCGGCCGGGGACCTCGCCGTCGTAGAAGCGCGGTGCGACCTGCTTCTCGATCAGGTCGTAGAGCGCGTGCGCCTCGAGGTCGTCGCGGCGGTCGGTGTCCTCGATGCCTTCAGCCGAAGGAATCGCCCAGCCGAACTCGTCGTCGTACCACTCGTCCCACCACCCGTCCCGGATGGACAGGTTGAGCGCACCGTTCAGCGCCGCCTTCATACCGGACGTGCCGCAGGCCTCGTAGGGGCGGAGCGGGTTGTTCAGCCAGACGTCGCAGCCCGGGTACATCGGCTGCGCCAGAGCAATGTCGTAGTCCGGCACGAAGACGATGCGGTGCCGCACCTCGGGGTCGTCGGCGAAGCGGACCATCTCCTGGATCAGCTTCTTGCCACCCTCGTCGTGCGGGTGCGACTTGCCGGCGATGACGATCTGGATCGGCCGCTGCGGGTGCAGCAGCATCGCCTTCAGCCGCGCCGGGTCGCGCAGCATCAGCGTCAACCGCTTGTACGACGGGACGCGCCGCGCGAAGCCCATCGTCAGTACGTCGGGATCGAGGATCTCGTCGACCCAGCCCAGCTCGGCCTCGCTGGCACCGCGGTTGATCCAGGACTGCCGGACCCGCGACCGGGTGTCGTCGATGAACCGCTGGCGCAGGATCCGCTTGGTCTCCCAGATCTGCGCGTCGGTGGTCTTGTCGAGCCCGTCGAAGATGTCCTCGGACTCGGACCGGTCGGTGGCCGCGAGCGTCAGCTGGCTGATCTCACGCGCCACCCAGGTCGGGGCGTGGACGCCGTTGGTGATCGAGGAGATCGGTACGTCGGTCGAGTCGAAGCTCGGCCAGAGTCCGGCGAACATGCCCCGGCTGACCAGTCCGTGCAGCTTGGACACGCCGTTCGCCCGCTGTGCCAGACGCAGACCCATGATCGCCATGTTGAAGACGCCCGGGTCACCGCCCTCGAAGTCCTCCGCACCGAGCTGCAGGATCCGGTCGATCGGCACGCCCTCGCCGAACGCGTCGGCGGAGAAGTGCTGCTGGATCAGCTCGACCGGGAACCGGTCGATACCGGCCGGGACCGGCGTGTGGGTGGTGAAGACCGTTCCGCCGCGGTTGACCTCGAGCGCGGTGTCGAAGTCGAGCCCCTTGTCGGCGGCGAGTTCGCGGATCCGCTCGACGCCGAGGAAACCGGCGTGGCCCTCGTTGGTGTGGAACACCTCCGGCGCGGCATGTCCGGTGATCCGGCAGAACTCACGGACCGCACGGACCCCGCCGACGCCGAGCAGCAGCTCCTGGAGCAGCCGGTGCTCCGTCGTACCGCCGTACAGCCGGTCGGTGACCTCGCGCTCGGCGGGCTCGTTCTCCTCGATGTCGGAGTCGAGCATCAGCAGCGGCACGCGGCCGACCTGGGCGACCCAGATCTGGGCGCGCAGCTCGCGCTCGTCCGGCAGCGTGAGAGAAATCGTCGCGGGAGCAGCGTTGGTCTCAGAGCCGTCGCGGAGCAGGCTGATCGGCAGCCCGTCCGGGTCGACGAGCGGGTAGCGCTCCTGCTGCCAGCCCTCGCGGTTCAGCGACTGCGCGAAGTAACCGTGCCGGTACAGCAGACCGACACCGATCAGCGGTACGCCGAGGTCGCTGGCCGCCTTCAGGTGGTCACCGGCGAGGATGCCGAGACCGCCGGAGTACTGCGGCAGCACGTGGGTGATGCCGAATTCCGGGGAGAAGTAGGCCACGCCGCTCACCGGGGAACCGGCCTCGGACTGGAACCACCGGGCGTCGGAGACGTACCCGTTCAGGTCGGAGACGGCCAGCTCGAGCCGGCGCAGGAACGCGGGGTCGCCGGCCAGCTCGTCGAGGCGGGCCGCCGGGACCTCACCGAGCAGCCGGACCGGATCACCGCCGGTGCTGCGCCACAGCTGTGGATCCACGGCCTCGAAGACATCCTGCGTCTCCGGGTGCCAGGCCCAGCGGAGGTTGTTCACCAGGGTGCCGAGACCGGTCAACGGCTCGGGCAGGACAGGGCGGACGGAGAATCGTCGTATCGCTCGCACCGGGACACCGTACCGGCCAACAGCGCTGAGGACACCCTCGGCGTGCATCTTTTTTGCAACGCGAGCAAGACTTTGCAGACCTTGTCAGTACTACGGGTCCGGTGACCGAACGTTCACGTTTCATACCCTGGACCGAACCGTGACCCCCGCTTGCAAGGTGTGGACGGTGGGAACCGATACGGTCAGGCTTGTAGTTCAACGATCACAAACTTCACCCGCCGCACCGCGACAACGGAAGCGAAGGTTTCTCCACGCCATGACTGGGCGCATCCCGATCACCGACGTCACCCCGACCGTGGACGCCGGAGCGTATCCGGCCAAGGCCGCCGTCGGCGAGACGTTCACCATCGCGGCCACGGTGTTCCGCGAAGGCCACGACGCGGTGAACGCGAACGTCGTACTGACGTCGCCGACGGGACAGACCAGACGGATGCTGATGACCCCAGGGGCCACCGGCACCGATCGCTGGAGTGTCGACGTCACCCTGCAGGAGCAGGGCGCGTGGACGTTCGCGGTCGAGGGCTGGAGCGATCCGTACGGCACCTGGCGGCACAACGCCGAGATCAAGATCCCGGCCGGTCTCGACGTCGAGCTGATGTTCGCCGAGGGTGCTGCCTTCTTCGACCGTGCGGCCGCCGGCGTACCGCCCGCCGTACGGGCTGATCGGGCCACGCTGGGCGATGCCGCGCAAGCCTTGTCGAACAGCGCGCTGCCGCCGGAGGCACGGCTCGCCGCCGGCATCTCGCCGCAGGTGCGCGCCGCGCTCGGGCGTTATCCGGTGCGTGAGCTGATCACCTCGTCGGAGACCTACCCGGTGTGGGTCGACCGGGAGCGTGCGCTCTACGGCAGCTGGTACGAATTCTTCCCGCGCTCCGAAGGCGCCGAGTACGACGAAGCCACCGGCGAGTGGAAGTCCGGCACCTTCCGGACCGCGGCCGAGCGACTCGAGGCCGTCGCGAAGATGGGCTTCGACATCCTCTACGTGCCGCCGATCCACCCGATCGGCAAGGCGTTCCGCAAGGGCCCGAACAACACCCTCGACCCGAAGGAAGGCGACCCGGGGTCACCGTGGGCGATCGGCTCCGAGGAGGGCGGCCACGACGCCATCCACCCCGAGCTCGGCACCTTCGAGGACTTCGAGTACTTCGTCGGCCGGGCCCGCGAGGTCGGTCTCGAGATCGCGATCGACCTGGCTCTGCAGGCCTCCCCCGACCACCCGTGGGTCAAGGAGCACCCGAAGTGGTTCTCGGTCCGCGCCGACGGCTCGATCGCGTACGCCGAGAACCCGCCGAAGAAGTACCAGGACATCTACCCGATCAACTTCGACAACGATCCCGAAGGCATCTACGCCGAGGTGCTGCGGATCGTGAAGCTGTGGATCGACAAGGGTGTCACGGTGTTCCGGGTCGACAACCCGCACACCAAGCCGGTGAACTTCTGGGAGTACCTGCTCGGCGAGATCCGCAAGACCGACCCGGACGTGGTGTTCCTGTCCGAGGCATTCACCCGGCGGCCGATGATGCACGAGCTGGCCAAGGTCGGGTTCCACCAGTCGTACACCTACTTCACCTGGCGCAACGAGAAGTGGGAGCTCGAGGAGTACCTGGAGGAGCTGACCAAGGAGAGCGGCCACTTCCTGCGGCCGAACTTCTTCGTCAACACCCCGGACATCCTCACCGCCTACCTGCAGTACGGCGGCCCCGGCGCGTTCAAGATCCGGGCCGCGATCGCAGCCACCTCGTCACCGTCCTGGGGTGTCTATGCCGGGTTCGAGCTGTTCGAGCACGTCGCACTGCGGCCGGGCTCGGAGGAGTACCTCGACACCGAGAAGTTCCAGCTCCGCCCGAGGGACTGGGCCGCTGCGGACGCCGAGGGTCGCACACTCGCGCCGTACCTGACCTTGCTGAACACGGTCCGCCGCCGCCACCCGGCGCTGCAGCAGCTGCGCAACCTGTCGCTGCACACGACGGACGACGAGGCGATCATGTGCTTCTCCAAGCGCACGACCGCCCCCGACGGGCACAGCGACACCGTGATCGTGGTCGTCAACACCGACCCGCACGCGGTCCGCGAGACGGTCGTCCACCTCGACATGGCCGCGCTCGGCATGCGCCCGGAGGACACCTTCACCGTGTACGACGAGATCACCGGCGCAACCTGGCGCTGGGGTCAGCAGAACTACGTGAAGCTCGACCCGAACGGCGAGCCGGCCCACATCCTCGCCGTACGGCGCGGTCAGGCCTGACGCACGACCTGGTAGCGGAGGTGGGTTACTCCGCTACCGGCTTCGACTACTCGGTCGCGGTCCAGTGTGATCGGGCCGCCGCCGAGCAGGTCGAAGAGGCGGACGCCGCCACCGAGTAGGACCGGCACCAGGCTGACGTGAAGTTCGTCGAGCAAGCCGACGGCGAGTGCCTGCTGGGCTGCGGTGGCGCCATGGATGCCGACCGTCTTGTCTCCTGCAGCCGCTTTGGCTTGGGCGACTGCGCTCTCGATGCCGTCGGTGACGAAGGTGAACACGTCCGGCGCTTCGGTCGGCGGGTTGTGGGTGAGGACGAAGCACGGGGTCTGGCCGGCCGGGCCGCCGTCACCCCAGCCGCCGTCGCCGACGCAGAAGTCGTACGAGCGGCGTCCCATCAGGATCGCGCCGACGCCGGCCGCCATCTCCTGGATGACGGCTTGGTCCGCGGCGGTCGCGGTTTCTCCCAGCCAGTGGTGCAGTACTTCGCCACCTTCGCCGAGCGGTTTCTGTCGGCTGTCGTGCGGCCCGGTGACGAAACCGTCCAGCGACATCGACATCCCTGATGCGACCTTTCCCATGACTCCTCCTTCAACGGCTGTTGCCCTCAGCCTGCCTGGCAGAAGCATGCGAGGGGATCCGTGGTCACCACTGAACTGTGCGTTCGAAGGCTGCACCGATGCGATCGAACTGGGCCACCGCGTCGGCCAGCAGCTGCCGGTCGCCGGTGTGGCGGGCCTTCGCTCGGGTCAGGCAGGCGGCGGCCCAATAGTTCTCAGCGGCAGCGGCTTCCGCAGCCAGGAGGCACTCGGCCGCGTTGGGCAGGCCGGCCACGACTGCCAGCTCAGCCCCGGCCGCGTGGGCGTACGGCAGCCACCACTTCTCCAGGAACGGCGTGAGCGCGGCCGATACGAGTCGCGGCGCGTCGTCGTACTGGCTGGTGTGTACGGCGATCCGCGCGTCGACGAACGCGGCCGGCGCGGCCAGGGAGAGTGAGTCGGCCGGGTTGTCGACGTGGGCGATGCGACGGGCGCGTGCACGCCACTCCTCGGACGCCGGTCCGTCGCCGCGCAGGCCGTGGACCATGGCAACGATCGCCGCGGCCGACGAGGGCCAGTGGCCACGCAGCGAGGAGAGGTCGGAGTCCACGCCGGACGTGGTCGCGCACAGCCAGCCGTCCCACAATACGTCGGCATGCTCGAGCGCCTCGTCGAACCGTCCGGTGAGGCCGTACAGCCGGATCAACCGCGGCGCGATGATCGCCGGATGCACAGCCACCTCGGTGTCCTGGGCGGCGATACTTGCCGCGGCCGGTAGATCCCCCGCCGCGATCGCCGAGGTCGACGCCACGTGGAAGAGGTCGACCAACTCAGCCGCAACCGCAGGATCGGTCCGGGATGCCGTGGCGCCCAGCCGCAACCGTTCGTCGGACAGCCGGTGCGCTTGGCGCAACTGCCCGGCGTTGGCGAGCGCCGTACCCAAGGCATCCAACGCGCCCAGCACCAACGCCACATCCCCAGTACGTCGTGCCGCCGCGACCGCAGTCCGCGACAACTCGAGATCCGGATCGAGCGGGTTCTCGCCCGAGGCCCAGGCCCGCGCCATCGCCAGTACGGCGGCACACCGCGCGTCAGCGGGATCCGCGAGAGCCGTCGCCTCGGCCAGCAACCCGACCACGCGCTCCCGTGTGACCGGTTCACCGAACGACATCGAGAACCGCGTCGCCGCGATCGCCGCCGAAGCGAGTGCCACCGACCGCGCCGTACCCGCAGCCCGATCGCTTGCCTCCAGCAACAACCCGAACGCGGCCTCGTCGGCGCTGATCAGCGCGACATCCGCGGCCGATGAAAGATCATCCGCGGCCGCGGACGGGTTCAGCTCGGCGGCTCGGATGTAGTGGTTGCGGGCAGCCACTACCTGACCGTGGACGAAGCTCAGCTGGGCAAGGGACTTCGCGAGGCGATAGCTGTCCGGCGTGTCGTAGGTGAGAGCGTTGCGGAGGTCGTCGGCGACTGCGGTGAAGTCAGTGGTCAGGTCGGCTGCCGTGTCCGCGGCCCAGCGCACATACCGCGGGACCAGGTCCTCACCGCTCAGCTCCAGTTCGTGGGCGGCGACCGCTCGTACCGTTTCCAGCAGCGACCACCGTCCCCGTTGCACGATCAGACTGCGGTCAGCGAGCCGGCCGATCAGGTCGGCGACCGCACCGACCGACAGCTCCGGGCTGAGCGCGGCGGCGGCCGGTAGGTCGAAGCTTCCGACGAAGATGCCGAGACGACGGAAAAGCAGGCGCTCCTCGTCATCCAGCAGGTCGAGGCTCCAACGAATCACGTCCACGAGTGAGTGGTGCCGCTGGTCCGGACCGCGTCCACCGGAGATCAGCCGCAAGAGGTCATCGAGCGCTCCTTCAATGCCGTGCACACCCAGCGATGCGGTGCGGGCAGCCACCAGTTCGATGGCCAGCGGCATCCCGTCGAGCGCCGTACACAGTCGCTCCACCGCTGCGACGTCGGTGACCGCTCCGGTAGCGCGTTCCAGAAACAGACGCGGCCCTTCCGCACCGAGCGACCGCACCTCAACCAACCGCTCCCCCGGTACGGCGAGGCGTTCGCGGCTGGTGGCCAGGATTCGCACCTGCGGGCACAGCTGAAGGATGCGGGCGACCAGCTCACCCACCTCACCGATCACGTGCTCGCAGTTGTCCAGCAACAGCAGTGCGCGCTCAGACCGAAGCCACTCGATCACATCATCGGAAGGAGTACTGCGGGGCCGCTCAACAACACCCAGTGCCTGTGCGACCGCCCGGCCGACTCCACCAGTGCGCACCGGCACCAGGTCGACGAAAACTGCGTTCTGGTCCGCTGCAGCCTCGACAGCGAGCCGGGTCTTGCCCATCCCGCCAGCGCCGATCAAGGTCACCAGCCGCGCACCACCTAGCGCTGCGACGACCGCCGTACGCTCAGCTGCTCGTCCGACGAACGACGTCGGGTACACCGGTAGTCCAGACACCGGCTCAGCTGCCAGTGCGGCCAGCGAACGGCGATCCGGTACGCCAGCCTTCCGCAGCAGCGAAGCGACGTGGCTCTCCACCGTGCGGATGGACAGGTGCAGCCGAGCCGCGATCTGCGCGTTCGACTGGTGCCCGCGAATCGCGGCCAGCACCTCAGCCTCCCGCGCCGAAACCAGCTCCAGCCACTCCACGTCGGCACTCTAATCTCCGTAGTGGCCACGGATGCCCGCAGCTCAGCATCGGCCGAAGCTGGCCTTATGACACCTCAGGAGACCGCGCACCGAATCATCGCCGCCAACAACTACCTGACGCTGGCCACCGCAGACCGCGACGGACACCCCTGGGTCTCACCGGTCTGCTACACACCGGACAACGGCACCGACTTCTACTGGGTCTCGCGCCCGAACACCCGGCACTCGACCAACCTCGCCGAACGGCCCGAGGCCGCAATCGTCATCTTCGATTCCCAGGTACCCCTCTTCACCGCCGAGGCGGTCTACCTCACCGCGTACGCCGAACAGGTCGCCGTACCGGACCTCGAGACCTGCGCTCAGATCTACCGCAACCGACACCCCGAGCTCACCACCTTCGAACTGGGGGAGCTGAGCCTCTACCGCGCCCGAGCAATAGAGGCATCGGTCCTCCTCAACGACGACGGCCCCGATGTCCGGGTGCCGGTCAGCCTGCGCGGAGGCTGGTGATGGCGGGGTGCTGGTGGTCGGTGAGGCGGAAGCCGGTACCGCGGACGGCGTCGATGGTGACCGTCGTACCGAGGTCGTCGAGTTTGCGGCGCAGGCGTTTCACCACCGAGTGGACGTCGGCGGTGCCGCGGAGGCCGCGGGTTCCCCAGACGGCCTGGTGGAGTGCGTCGTAGGTCCAGACCCGGACCGGTGCGGACATCAGGCGGGCGAGCAGGTCGTGCTCGAGCTCGGTGAGCTGGACCTCGCGGTCGCGCCACCGGGCGACCGAGCGGGCCCGGTCGATGGTGAGTACGTCGGCGTCCGGCGAACCGTCCTGACGCACGGCCGAGGTGGCGTCGGCGGACTCTGGTTCGGGCGGCTCGGGCTGTCCGGCCGGCGGTGGCTGGCGGCCGGGAACCAGGAGCTTGCGCAGTTCGTCGAGACTGGAGACGAGCAGCAGCGGCGCGACGTCGTCGATGAGCTCGGCGAGGCGGACGCGCTGTTCGGGCGAGGCTGCTACTGCGATGAGCAGCGGGAACGGATGGGCGTCGGTCCTGGTCAGATCGACGTCCGCTGGGGCGGGGACACGGGCGGTGACCATCCCGTCACGATGTCAACCTCTGCCTTATATCGTCAACAGATTGCCAATCTTTGACCAGGTTGCCCAGGTTGCCCAGATTCCAGGCGACCGATAGTCACATCTTGCTCACCAACTGTGCTTGTGACCCGGTTCAGATGACACATACGGTTCTCGGCAGGCTCGTCGTGTCACACGCGGCGACCTGGGGGGCACGCTGCGTTCGTCCATCGATTCACCGCCAGGCCGGACGCCGGCACCCTCTGCGCACCACATGATCTGCGCACCACATGACTCGGGGGAGTCAACTCGGGGTCGTCAAGTGAGGGGCTGCGAAGAATGTCAGACAGCAGACGTAGGGGGCTCGCCAGAACACTGGTCGGCGCCCTGGCGACGGTGGCCGTCGTCGCGACCGGGTTGGGCGCCACCGGCGCCGCCCTGGCCGCACCGCCCACCAAGCCGGCCGGGACCGACCCGGCCGCCAAGATCAAGCCGGACCTGATGGCCAAGCTCAGCGGCAAGGACGCCAAGGCCGCGAACGACTACTGGGTCTACTTCGGCCAGAAGGCGGATCTCACCTCCGCCAGTAAGATCACCGACTGGGCCGAGCGCGGGACCGCGGTGGCCGAGAAGCTGCGCGCGACCGCTGCCACCACCCAGAAGAGCGTGAAGGCCGAGCTGGACGCGCAGGGCGTCAAGTACAAGTCTTTCTGGGCCACCAACGCGATCCGGATCAACGGTGGATCGTTCGAGCTGGCCAAGAAGCTGGCCGCGCACAGCGAGGTCGCCGGGCTCTACAACCCGATGCAGGTCGAGGTCCCGAAGATCACCGAGGGCACCGCCGAGCACGAGATCAACGCGGTCGAGTGGGGCGTCGCCAACATCAAGGCGAACCAGGTCTGGAGCCAGTACGGCGACAAGGGCGCCGGCATCACGATCGCCAACATCGACACCGGTGTGCAGTACGACCACCCGGCGCTGGTGAAGCAGTACCGCGGCAACCTCGGCAACGGGTCGTTCGACCACAACTACAACTGGTTCGACGCGGCCGGTACGTCGCCGAACCAGCCCGCCGACGCCAACGGTCACGGCACCCACACGATGGGCACGATGGCCGGTGACGACGGCGCCGGGAACCAGATCGGCGTCGCGCCCGAGGTCAAGTGGATCGCCGCCAACGGCTGCTGCCCGAGCGATGCGGCACTGATCGAGTCCGGTCAGTGGATGCTGCAGCCGACGAACCTGGCCGGGCAGAGCCCCGATGCCAGCAAGCGGCCGAACATCATCAACAACTCGTGGGGCACGCAGCTGCCGTCGAACGACCCGTTCATGGAGGACGTCACCCTCGCCTGGGCGGCATCCGGCATCTTCGGTGCGTTCGCCAACGGCAACAGCGGCTCGGCCTGCAACACGTCCGGTTCGCCGGGCAGCACGACGAGCAACTACTCGTCCGGCGCCTACGACATCAACAACAACATCGCTTCGTTCTCCGGCCGCGGTGCCGGTCAGAACGGCACGATCAAGCCGAACATCTCGGCCCCCGGCGTGAACGTCCGCTCCAGCCTCCCCGGCAACGCGTACGGCGCCTTCAACGGTACGTCGATGGCCACGCCGCACCTCGCGGCCGCGGTCGCACTGCTGTGGTCGGCCTCGCCGACGCTGAAGGGTGACGTGGCCGCTACCCGCGCGCTGCTGAACACGACGGCGATCGACACGGCCAGCACCCAGTGCGGTGGCACCACCGAGAACAACAACGTCTTCGGTCAGGGCCGCCTCGACGCACTCGCGCTGCTGAACGCCGCTCCGGTCGGCGACACCGGCACTCTGTCCGGCAAGGTCACCGCCGCCACCGGTGGCGCCGCACTCGCCGGCGCCAGCGTGACGGTCAAGGCAGCCGGCCAGGCCGACAAGGTCCTGACCACCAGCAGCACCGGCACCTACTCGAGCGTGCTGCCGGCCGGGTCGTACGACCTGACCGTCGCCTCGTTCGGCTACAAGTCGCAGACCGCGACCGCTGTCATCACCACCGGCCAGACCACCGCGAAGGACTTCGCCCTGGCGAGCTCCCCGCAGGTCAGCATCGGCGGCACCATCTCCGACGGCTCCGGCCACGGCTGGCCGCTGTACGCGAAGGTCAGCGTCGAGGGTGCGGGCGGCGTGTTCGACTACACCACCCCGAGCAACGGCCGGTTCAGCTTCAAGGTTCCGGGCGGCGCGGCGTACAACCTGAAGATCGAGTCCCAGATCCCGGGCTACGAGACCACCACCGTTCCGGTCATTGTCGGCACCACCAACCTGACCAAGAACGTGGCCGTCAAGGTCCGGCAGGACTCCTGCCTGACCGCACCGGGCTACAAGAACGGCTCGGACGGCACGTACGAGACGTTCGACGCCGCTGCGGCGCCGAGCGGCTGGACCGTCCAGGACGGTAAGGGCAACGGCCAGGTCTGGAAGTTCGACGACCCGGGCAAGCGGGGCAACCTGTCCGGCGGTACCGGCTCGTTCGCGATCATCGACAGCGACAAGTACGGTTCCGGCGGCGCGCAGGACACCTCACTGGTCAGCCCGACCGTGGACCTGTCCGCGGTCACCGCTCCGGTGATCCGGTTCAACCAGGACCTCAACTGGCTCGGTGGTGAGAAGGCCGACGTCGACCTCTCGATCGACGGCGGTGCCACCTGGACCAACGTGCTGCGTCAGTCCACCGCGGACGCTCGCGGCGCCAAGGAGATCGCGATCCCGACCGCGGCCGGCCAGTCCGCCGTACAGGTCCGCTTCCGCTACTACGACGCCTCGTACGAGTGGTGGTGGCAGGTCGACAACGTCCTGATCGGCAGCCAGATCATCTGTGAGCCGGTCGGCGGCGGTCTCGTCGTCGGCAACGTCAAGGACGCCAACACCGGCGGTGCCGCCAACGGCGCGGTCGTCACCCGTGACGGCTCCACCGAGGCCGGTACGTCGGTCGCCACGCCGGAGGACACCGGTCTGGCCGACGGCTTCTACTGGCTGTACTCCTCGGCCGACGGCGACCAGGGCTTCACCGCCAAGGCCGGCAACTACGTCAGCTCGCAGTCGACCGTCGCGGTCGAGGCGGACTGGGTGACCAGCGCCGACTACACGCTGGACGCCGGTCAGCTGAGCGTCACCCCGGGCACCATCGGCGCGACCTTGCCGATCGGTGGCAAGACCAGCAAGACCGTCACCGTCACCAACACCGGCGGTGCGCCGGTCAAGGTGAAGTTCGGTGAGAAGGACGGCGGGTTCGTCCTGGAGAACGCCAACGGCTCCAAGACCACCAAGGCGCAGGTGCTGAGCAGCAAGGGTGCCCCGCTGCAGCGGATCCAGGTGCCGACGTCGTTCGCCCAGCAGCTGTCCGGCAAGCCGATCGACGCTCCGGAGAGCAACGCTCCGGGCGCGGCGCCGTGGACCGGGATCGCGAACTACCCGGGTGTCGTGATGGACAACCGCGTCGTGACTGTCGACGGTACGGTCTACTCGGTTGCCGGTGGCAACGGGTCGGCCTCGACCGGGAACAGCTACAAGTACGACGCGGCCGCCAAGGCGTGGACTGCGATCGCCCCGCTTCCGGGCGCTCGTAACGCCGTCACCCTCGGTGTCGTCGGCGGCAAGATCATCGCCAGCTCCGGCTGGGGTGCGTCCGGTCCGGACGCGGCGACCTGGTCCTACGACCCGGCTGCCAACGCCTGGAGCGCAGTGGCTGCCAACCCGGCCCCGCGGGCCGCAGCCGGTCAGGCTGTCGCCAGCGGCAAGCTGTACGCCGTCGGTGGCTGCACCACCGCGAGCTGCCTGCCGATGAGCAACACGGTGGTCAGCTACGACGCGGCCAGCAACACCTGGGCCACGCTGGCCAACTACCCGAAGTCGGTCGCGTTCGCCTCCTGTGGCTCGATCGACGGCAAGGTGTACTGCGCCGGCGGTAACGACGGCACCAACTCGCTGAAGGACGCGTACGTCTACGATCCGGGTGCCAACACCTGGACCGCAGTCGCCGCTGCTCCGGCCGACCACTGGGCCGGCGCGTACGCCGTCGCCGGTGGCAAGCTGCTCGTGGTCGGTGGGGTCCAGGCGGGCGCCGTCACCAACGCCGGCATGGCCTACGACCCGGCCAGCAACACCTGGGCCGCCCTGCCGAACGCCAACCAGCCCCGGTACCGCGGTGGCGCGGCCTGTGGCTTCTACAAGGTCGGTGGCTCGTCGGGTGGCTTCAACGCCACTGCGGACTCGGAGAACCTGCCGGGTCTGGAGGACTGCTCGGAGTCCGCGGCCGACGTGAGCTGGCTGGCGCTGGACAAGACCGAGGCCGAGCTGGCCCCGGGCGAGTCCACGACGGTCAAGGTCACTCTCACCGCGAACGTCGACCAGCCGGGTACCTACACCGGTGCGGTCACGGTCGGCGAGGACACGCCGTACTCGGTCAGCCCGGTCGACATCAAGCTGACCGTCACGCCGCCGTCGACCTGGGCCAAGATCCAGGGCACGGTGACCGGTGTCAGCAAGACCGGCGCCACGGCCGCACTGCCCGGCGCAACCGTCCAGGTGGACTCGTGGGCCCAGTCCTACACGTTCATCACCGACAAGGACGGTAACTACGCGTACTGGCTGGACATCCGCAACAACCCCCTCACCCTGATCGCGGCCAAGGACGGCTACAAGCCGCAGACTCGCAGTACGGAGCTGTTGTCCGGCGAGCCGATCACTGAGGACTTCGCACTGCTCGCCACCAAGTAACACCACAACTTCACAGCTACACAGCCAGGCCCCGGACCGCAGTGGTCCGGGGCCTGGCCCTTTGCTGGAGCTTGTCAGGTAGTGGGAAGCAGGTGGAAGCCGACGCCGCGGACGGCGTGGATGGTCACCGTGGCCTCCAGGTTGGCCAGCTTCTGGCGCAGCCGCTTCACCACGGAGTGGATGTGCGAGCCGTGCCCCAGGTGCTCGTTGCCCCAGACCGCGTGGTGCAGACGCTGGTACGTCCAGACCTGACCGGGCTCCTCGACCAGACAGTGCAGGAAGTCGTGCTCCAGCCGGGTCAGTGGCACCTCACGGTCCTCCCAGCGGGCCACCCGGCGTTCCACGTCGAGCAGTAGCTCGGGCTCCACCCGCACCGGCTGTACGTCGAGCACCGGTACGACGGACGGTGTCACCACGACCGGTGTGGTCGGTGACACGGTCTCGGTGAGCTCCAGGAACGCCCGTGCCTGTTCAGCACTGGACACCAGCAGTAGTGCGTCGGCGTCACCGAGCAGACGGGCCAGTTGCACCCGCTCGGCCGTCGAAGTGGCCACGCCGATGATCAACGACGAGTCCGCCGAACTTTGCCTAGCTAGCCTCTCCATCCGAGCCCCTCCCTCTCGCACCGGACGCCACTCAACAGACGCCGTACGCAGCCACAAGTACGGTTTACGACCAGAACTAAGTCAAGGGATTCCCTGCGCAACCGCGTGGCACATATGCGACCTGTCCGAGACAGGACAGTTCTGACCGGATCTGGTCAGCCGACACGCTGTACCGATTTGCCTGACCGGCGTGCGTCCTGTGTGCGCGGCGGAGTAGTCTCCTCGCGCACGGTCACTTCGGCCCGCACCCGTCGGAGGACCGCTTCTGACGGAGGAACAGTGCCCGGACTCGTTCGGCGGCCGCTCGTCGGCTGGCTGCTCGCGGCCCTCGCCGTACCTGTGTTACTCACTGCTGTGCTCATTCCGGTCAAAGCCGGCTCGATCGAGGACGAGCTCCGCGCCCAGGCCACGACCGCGCTCACCGACCATGGCATCAACGGCGCGACCGTCGTGATGGACGGCCGCGACGCATCGGTGCTCGTCTCCACCGACATCGACGCCGCGCGGATCCGCGAGATCGTCGGCGGGGTCGATGGCGTCCGCACCGTCGCTGTCGCGACCGGGCCGGGTGGCCAGGCACCCACGACTCCCGCGCCTGAGCAGCAGGCGGCCGGCTTCGAGATCGGCCGGACCGACACCGCGATCCGCGTGCAGGCGACGGTTCGGTCCGAGCTGGCCAAGGACGCGATCAAGACCGAGGTCGAGAAGGTCCTCGGACCCGAGCGTGAGTACGACCAGCGCGTGAACGTCGACGCCGCGAACGGGATCGAGGACGTCGGCACGCTGTCGGCGTTGCTGCATGCGCTGGCGATCGGCACCGGGGACGCCTCGGTCCGGTACGACGGGACCACGGTCACGCTGAGTGGAGCGGTACCGGATCAGGCCACGAAGGCGATGGTCGCGCGGGCCGCGGCCCAGGCCGTGCCGGGTGCTGTGATCGCGGATGAGTTGCAGGTGCCGGTGTCGAAGCCGGTCGTGAGTGAGGGGTGCCGGACGTTCAAGAGCCGGCTGTCGGAGTTCAGCCGGCACAACCGGATCAACTTCCTGTCCGGGACCGCGATCGTCAACGACGCCTCGAAGCAGTCAGTCGTCCGCGCCGCCGAACTGCTCAAGACCTGCCCCACCGCACGCGTCGAGGTCGCCGGCCACACCGACACCCTCGGCTCCCCGGCCACCAGCTTCCCGCTGTCCGAACAACGCGCCGCCGCCGTCAAGGCCGAGCTCGTCCGCCTCGGCATCCCCGCGAACCGCATCCTCGCCGCCGGCTACGGCCAAGCCTTCCCGATCGCCCCCAACACCACCGCCGCCGGCCGCATCGCCAACCGCCGCGCCGAGCTCCGAGCACTCCAGGAGAACTGAATGATCCGGCTCACCCTCGACACCTGGCTCATCCTCCTGGTCGCGTTCCTCCTGGGCAGCGCGGTCGCCTGGTTCATCTTCCACACCACCAAGGGGTCCCGCCGATGAGCTGGCTGTTCCGCCACAACTGGGCCTGGTCCCTCGCCGCCTTCCTCCTGGGCGCCCTCATCACCTGGCTCCTCCTGGACCGCCGCACCCCTGCCACCTCGGCCGAGGCCCCCGCCGAAGAGCCCGCAAAAGAAGAGCTCAAAGAGGAAGCCCTGGTAGGCGCCCCCGCCACCCATG
>NZ_SMKA01000022.1 GCF_004348455.1 Kribbella albertanoniae | reverse complement strand
TCAGACATGTCCGGCGGCAACAAGAAACCCTGACCACGATCAACCGGCCGATACCCATTCGCCACACCCAATAATCGAACACCTACCGGGTTATACGCACCAGCCACGCCGATTCTGCAACAGCCTCTATTTGGCAGTGGGACTCCGTGGATCGGTGGGTGTGCGGTGCCGCGGGCGGCTGCGTCCGAGTGGACGGTCGCACGGGTAGGCGTGCGGGTCTTGAGAAAGCGGACTGCGGTCCGTTAAGGTCTGGGTATGGATATTCGGGCGGGACTTGAGCGGGTTCGGGCGCTTGGGCGGCAGGACTTTTGGCTGGCGGTGCTGGTGACGCAGCGGCGGTCGGGCGAGCCGGCGGCTTCGGTGGTGAATGCCGGGGTGGTGGATCATCCGTTGACCGGGGAGCCGGTGGTGGCGTTCGTTGCGCGTGGGCGGACTGCGAAGTTGGCCAATCTGCGGCGGAATCCGCGGGCCACGCTGGTGTTTCGGGCTGGGTGGGATTGGACCGGGGTGACCGGGCCAGTCGAGCTGGCCGGGCCGGATGACGAACTGCCGGGGCTCGATGCGGAGGCGCTGCGGGTGGTGTTGCGCGACATCTACCACGCGGCTGGTGGGGAGCATCCGGATCTGGATGAATACGACCGGGCGATGGCTGAAGACCGTCGTACGGCGGTCTTCGTCCGGCCCGAGCATTTCAGCAGCAACCCTCCGGGGACTGACCATGAGGAGGGCGAGTGAACGCGATCCAGGTCTGGTCGGATTTGTTGTGCCCGTTCGCTCATGTGGCGATCCATCGGCTCCGGGTGGCGCGGGAGCAGCTCGGGGTTGACGTGGTGCTGGACCATCACACGTTCGCGCTCGAGCTGTTCAACGGGCCGCACCCCCGCCCCGGGACGGACAGCGAGGCGGTTGGTCTGGGGCAGTTGGAACCGGCCGCCGGCTTCCGGTTGTGGTCGCAGCCGGACTGGGCTTACCCGTCGACGGTGTTGCTCGCGGCCGAGGCCGTACATGCGGCCAAGGAGCAGGGAGCGAAGGAGTCCGAGGAGCTGGATCACGCGCTACGCAAGGCGTTCTGGTTCGAATCCCGGTCGATCGCGCATCGGCAAGTGATCCTCGATGTGGCCACCGAGACCGGTATCGACGCCATCGCCTTGGCTGCTGCTCTCGACGACGGCCGGGCCCGGTCGATCATGATGGCCGACCACGCAGTTGCAGTCACCGATGCGATCCAGGGCAGCCCGCAGTTCGTCCTGCCTGATGGTTCCAGCGTTCACAACCCGGGGATCAGCGTCCGCTGGGAAGGCCCATTCGCCGCGGGCTACCCGATCGCCGCGAACACCGACCCGGGATGGGCCGAGCGACTTCTCAAGCAGGCCTCGTGATCCGGCTCGAACGGTTGGTGGTCGGGTACCTCGACACGAACTGCTGGATCATCGCGCCAGACCTTCCGGGCCGACCACCAGCGTTGATCGTCGACCCCGGTGACGACCCGGACTACCTGGCCGCGGCTGCGGCGTCGTACGAGGTCGTCGGTGTGCTGCTCACGCACGCGCACGCCGACCACGTGCTGGCTCTGACCGCCCTTGCCGAATCGCTCAACGCTCCGATCATCGGCCACCCCGCCGAACGCGAGGTCTGGGCCGCCGAGCTGGACCACCTGAAGCGGCACGGTTACCTGGATGCCGGCACCGCCACCGCCGGCCTCGTCGCCAACGGCCAAGCCCCACGCCCAACCCCCGGCATCCCACTCTGGGACGGCCACCTCGACCAAGAGATCACCACGCCCACCACAATCTCGCTCGGCCCACTCGACGTCCAGATCATCCCGACCCCAGGCCACTCCCCCGGCAGCCTCTCCCTGTACGCCGACGGCCACCTCTTCACCGGCGACACCCTCTTCCCCGGCGGTCCCGGCCTGACCAGCCCCGACTACCCCCTGACCGACTTCCCCGCCATCATGCAGTCGGTCCGCACCCTCCTCACCCATCCACCCGAAACCACCATCCACCCCGGCCACGGCCCCGACACCACAGTCGGAACCGAACTCCCGTACGTCGAAACCTGGCAGACGCGCGGGTGGTGATGGTTGCGTGAAGCAACGACTCCGGTTGGCTGGGTAACACACCGACGGGGCCAACCTCCGGCCCTTACGGCACAGGTCGAAACCCTCGAATGCCGCTCCGGCACCGCCTACGTTTTCGGGGCAATGGACGCCAGCTCGAAGGGGAACGATATGAAGAAGAACATCGCCCGTACGGTCACCGCGGTCATCATCGGCGCGACGGCGCTGCTGGGCGCTACCGCGGGACCGGCGGCCGCCGACCCGCCGTGCTACAGCGGCGAGGTCTGCACGTACTACCAGGGTGCACTCGTCTCCAAGAACGGCCCGATGTACCCGGGTCAGTGTCACTTCGTCTCTCACACGTTCGACTATGTCCGGAACCTGTCCGGAATCCGCCAGACCGCCTACTCCGGCACCAACTGCACGGGCCGCAGCGTCCAGATCGGCTCCGGGCAAGGCGCGGGCGTCAACCTCTTCTGGAGCATCGGCTACTGAGCCACAGCTGAACACCGACGCGCCCGGCCGCACCGGCTGGGCGCGTTGGTGCGCCCAGCCAGGGTGCTCGGCCAGTGCGCTCAGCCGTCGCGGCGTCTGGACGGGACGGCTCGGGTGGGGGAACCTGGGCTCCCGGCTGTCGCCGGTTCAGGAACGGGAGCTCACGCCATGACGGATTCTGTGCTTACTTCGGTGCTGTTGCCGATCGCGTTGGCGATCATCATGTTCGGGCTGGGGTTGAGCCTGACCACCGGGGACTTCGCGCGGGTGGCGCGGATGCCGAAGGCCGTACTGGTTGCGCTCGGCACTCAAGTTGTCCTGTTGCCGGTGATCTGCCTGGGGCTGGTGGAGGTGTTCGGGCTGGCGCCGGCATTGGCGGTGGGGATGATGTTGCTGGTCGCCTCGCCCGGCGGTACGACGGCCAATCTGTTCAGCCATCTGGCCGGGGGCGATGTCGCGCTCAACGTGACGCTGACCGCGGTCAACTCGGTGCTCGCGGTGATCACGCTGCCGATCGTGGTGAACCTGTCGGTGGCGCACTTCATGGACGGGTCCGGGCAGCTCGGGTTGCAGCCGGCGAAGATGCTGCAGGTGTTCGCGATCGTGCTCGTGCCGGTCGCCCTCGGCATGCTGGTCCGGAACCGCAAGCCCGGCTTCGCGGACCGGATGGAGCGTCCGGTCAAGATCGGTTCCGCGCTGGTGCTCGCGCTGGTGATCTTCGCGGCGATCTACACCGAGCGCGACAACTTCCTCGACTACCTGGCCGCGGTCGGCCTGATCGCGCTGCTGCTCAACATCATCAGCCTCGCCCTCGGGTACGCCCTACCGCGGGCCGCCCGGCTCGGTGAGCGCCAGGCCATCGCGTGCTCGATGGAGATCGGCATCCACAACGCCACCCTGGCACTCACCATTGCTCTCAGCCCCTCGCTGCTCAACAACAGCGAGATGGCAACACCGGTTGCTGTCTACGGCATCGTGATGTTCTTCCCGACCGCACTGGTCGCCTACCTGCTCAGCCGCCGTACGGCGAAAGCCCAGGCCCTAACCCAGTAGCCAGTCGAACGACCCGGCCTTCGCGAGGCGGGCCACAGCCGCCTCGGCGGTTTCCCGGGTGAGGTGCTCGACCATGATGACGTTGGCCTCGTACAGGACCACACCGCCTTCGGTCCCGCGCTCGGCGTCCTGGCCGATCCGCACCGGGTCGTACACGACGACCGGGAACTCCCGGTCGCCGTGCACCAGTCGGCCACCCAGCACGCCACGGTCCGTCACCTCGGCCCAGTCGAAATCATCGAAATCGTCCGGGGCCACAAACCGCCAGCCTGCTTGGGTCATCGTGTCTCCTACGGTCGGTACGGGGTCAGCACGATGTTATTGAGGAGGTTCTGGAAAGTCTCCTTCGTCATCTGCTCACCTGCGTTCGGCATGATTTCGTAGTGCGTCGGGTTCCGGCCGGTCTGCATGATCCGCAGCCTGGGGCTGATCGTGTCCTTGTTGACCGTCCAGGGCACGAAGCCCTTCGCGGCGAGGCTCGCGGCATCGGTGTCGGTCGAGGGCCCGGCGTTGGTCTTCACGAAGTCGGTGCCGTCCTGCAGCTTCGCCTCGCCCTCTTTCAGCTTCCACGGGTCCGTGTCGCCCGGCCTGACCCCACGGTAGAGCGGCGTGTCCTTGTCCGGTCCGTCGCCGAGCCTGCGCGGCGTCTGCTGCGGACCCTTCTTCTTCTTTTGCTGTTGCTGCCGATCCTGGTCCACGGGTCCGGGACGGGGCTTGGGCGGCTTGGGCTTGACGGCCGGGGGACGGGGTTTGGGTCTGACCTGGGTGTTCTTGCCGCCGCCGTCGCGCCGGGCGGTGTTCCTGGGCTGCCGCTTGTCCGGGTAGTGCTTGACGATCGTCCGGTAGATGATCTTCGCCTTCACGATCAGGTAGGCGACGAGCACCGTGATCAGCTTCCACAGCGTCACGATCGTGGTCACGACGACCTTGACGAGTTTGACCACCTGTTTCCACGCCCAGCTCAGGACGTCCCAGATGTTCTCGACCTTCTCGCGCCACTCGATCGTCTGGACTTCCTGCTGGTACGACTGCAGGTACATCTGCAGCATGTACGCGATGATGAACACGATGACCAGCACCGGGATCACGACGACCACAGCGAGGTCGCCGCTGGAGTCGTTGTAGCTGACCGGGTTGTGGTTGGCGTAGCCGTACCCGTTCATCTGCCGTGGATCGGCGGTGTCGAGCACCGCGTCGACCGAGATGAATCTGCCGATGCTCTTGTCGTACAGCCGGGATCCCAGCTGGACCAGCCCGGTCTCCGCGTCGCTGGTGCCACCGTGGAAGTCGCGCTGTCCCGGCCAGTCCGTCGGCGCCGTGCCGCGGGTGTCGCCGTACGGCATCGTCCGGCGTTTCTGCACGACCTGCGTGGCCGAGTCGATCGCGGTGTGCGGCGTTCCTTGCAGATCGCTGATGAGCCAGCTCAGCTTCGCGCCGGAGCGGACGGCGACCGTTCGGTCCCCGAACGCGTAGTACCGCGTCCCGGTCACGGTCTGACCGGACTTGTCGAGGTGCAACTCGGTCTCTCCGACGTACAGCGTCGTCCCGGTCGAGTCGCGACGGATCAGCCGCTTCCCGTCCGCGTCGTACACCGCGGCCGTCGAGGCCGTGCCCTTGGTGGTACCGGTCAGCCGGTTCTCGGCGTCCCAGCTGAGGACTTCGTCCTTGCCGTCAGCCGTGCGCCGGGTCGTGTTGCCGACCTCGTCGTACCCGTAGGTCTTGGTCTTGGTCCCGGTTGGGCCGGTCGTGGTGACGCCGGTCAGCGCATGCGGCTTCGCGCTGCCGTATTCATAGGTGCTCGTCGTGGTCCCGGCAGGTGTGGTCGTCTTCTCCGACTTGCGGTTACCCGCCGCGTCGAACTCCCACTGCTGCCAGTACGCCGCCGGCCCGCCGAGGTTCGCCGCGCTCGGTGCGGCCGCGCAGTCGCCGGCTGCGTTGTCCTGACCCGGTTTCGGCGTCCACGCCTGGGTCAGCCGGCTCAGGTAGTCGTAGTCGAAGCACTGGGTGTCAGTGGCCTCGTTCGACGCCGCCGGGGCGATGTCGGTGATCTTCTTGATGTTGCCGCCCGGGTCGTACTCGTACCGGGTGTCCGAGACCCGCTGCGGCGACAGCTCCTTGTCGACCACGACCCGGCTCACCCGGCGGGTGATCTGGTCGTACTCGAACTTCTGCTGCACGAACGGACCAGATGCTGTGCCCAGGGTCAGTACGTCGGCATCCTCGAACGGCGTGTAGGTCAGGGCCCGGACGTAGGTGTCCTGGCCGGCCATCGAGATCGGCATGCCCTGGTTGTTGTAGCCGTAGTTGATCGTCTCGGCCCCGAGCCCACCGGCCGCCGGGAGTGACCGGGTGGCCACGCTGCCCTCGTCGGTGTAGGTCTGACCGATCGTGTACGTGCCGGCCAGCTTGCCCTCGGACGCGGGCAAGGTCAGCGTCGTGCCCTTGGCCTGCCCGGACGCGTCGTACCCGGTGATCGCGGTCGTGTACGCCTCGGTCTTGCCGTCCTTGACGACGTAGCGCGTCGAGGACGTCGTCCGCCCCGCCGCGAGCGTGTCGTACTCCCACTTGGTCTGCAGCGGACCGTCCGGACCGTTCAGCCGGGTTTCGGTCTTCCGGCCGACGGAGTCGTAGCTGTTGTGCAGCTTCACGCCGCGGGCGTCCGTGGTCGACACCAGCTGGTCGGCGGCGTCGTACTCGAACTTGCTGATGCCCTTGTCCGGGTCGTTCTCCTCGATCTTGCGGCCCTGGACGTCGTACTTGTAGCTCCAGACGCTGCCGGCCGGATCGGTGACCGACTTCAGGTCACCGGTCGGCCAGTAGGCGTACTTGGTGCTGTCGTACGTCCCCGTCGTACCGGCGCCGTGGTACTGGCGCAGCTCGGTCAGCTGGCCTTCGGCGTTGCTGATCCGGGTCACCGGCGTCTCGCCGGCCGGCGGGTCGATGCTCTGCCTGCCGGTGGCGATGTCGTGCTCGATCGCCCACTTCTCCACGCCCATCGACTTGAACAGCTGCCGCTTGGGCCGCTCGGCCTCGTCGTAGACCGTCACCTCCTGCTTGGGCAGGGTGGCCTCGTCAACGAGCTTGAGCTCGCCCTCGGCCAGGGTCGCGGTGTAGTACGGACCGTTGACCTTGGTCTCGAGACCCCGCGAGTCGTACCGGGTGTCGGTCACCAGCCAGCCGCCACGCGGCGACTGCTCGTGCGTCTGCCGGACCCGGCCGAGGCCGTCGAACAGCTCGTAGCTGACGTCGTACGTGCCGCTCTTGACCCGGCGTTTGGTGACGACCGACGACGGTCCGTCGTCGCGGATGTTGTACGTCATCTCGAGGTCGGCCGGCCCGGTCGGTGCGTGTCCGGCATCCCACGTCTTGGTGACGCGCCCGACGGCGTCGAGCTGGCGGACGCCGCGGCGTCCGTCGGCCGCCTGGACGACGGTCTGGATGCCGAACGCCGGCTCGATCTCCCCGGACACCTGCTGGCCGTTGTGAGCCGTGTCGGTGACCTTCGTGAGTGGCCCGTACGCCGGGCTGTAGTCCCGTCGTGTGGTCCGGTTCAGCGCATCCGTGGTCTCGGTCTGCCGGCCCCGCGAGTCGTACTTCGCACTGAAGGTCAGCTCGTACGTCGGCGCACCGGCCGCGTCGAACCCCGACAGCCGCTCGGCCCGGGTGACCTGCCCAACGGTCGGAGCAGCGGTCGGCGAAGTGGCGCCGTCGTAGAACAACCGCTCGTCCATCAGTACGTCGGCGTTGGTGAACGGCTGGTCGCAGCGCTTCCCGACCTGTTGCATCCGGGCGGGGAGCTCGCGCAGGTTCTTCGCCGCGTTCTCGACGTAGGTGTACCGCATGCAGGAGTCGTCCGCCGTGGTGCTGAGGTCGCCGGCCTCGTCCTTGCTCAGCAGGCGGCCGCCTGCGTCGTAGTTGTTCTGGGTGTCGATCTTCACCGCGCCGGTGCCGGTCGGCTGGTACTGCGTGAGTTGCTTCTGACCCGAGTAGCGCGAGGTCAGCGTTCCCCACGGCCGGGTCATGGTCGCGGTCGGAGCGGACAGGTAGTAGTCCGCGATGCTCTTGTTGACGACCTCCGCGCCCTTGTACACGATCTGCTCACGGGACTGGCCGGCGAACTCGTTGACGTCTTCCACCGCGGTACCGGTGGAGTCGGTGATCTTGACGTCCTTGGTGCCGCCGGCGGCCGTCCGATCACCGTCCAGGCCGCGGAAGTACAGCGTCTCGTTGGCGGACCGCGGTTCGTCGGCACGCCCCTTGAGCACCTTGACGCGGCCGAAGCCACGCCACTGCGACCAGGTCGACTCCTTCAGGTCGGTCCCGGCGTCCTGCTCCTCGAAACGCCACGCCGGCTTGTCGAGGTACTCCACGCTGGTCACGACCGGTACCGGCGCCTGCCACGGGTCGCTGGCCGAGACGGTCCGATCGGTCTGCTGGACCGACTGTACGACGTACTTGTGGAACCAGTCGGTGCGGTCGGGTGAGGTGTCGAGCAGCGACCACTTCTGCGGTCGGCAGCGCCGGTCGTTGTTGTCCGGTTCCGGCAGACCTGTTGGCAGACAGTCGATCGGGCCGTAGTTGACCGCGATGTCGCCACCGGTGCCGCCGTGTACGGCGTTGATCCGGAACCACTCGAGTGGCGGAACGGTGTCGCTGCCGGTGTCGACGCGGTTGGCCAGCGGGATGCCGTCGAAGCTCGTCGTGGGCATCTGGATCGGCGTACCGACCAGACCGGTCGGGCTGATCTCCTTCAGCCACAGGGCCGGACTGCTGTTGTCACCGCGCAGGTACTCCTGCCGCAGCGACCACGAATGCACGTCCTCGTGCTTGCTCGTCGCGGCCCGCCACACCTGGGTCGTCACCTTGTCCAGCCGGAGCTGGGTCCAGAACGTCGGCGTGTAGTGGTTCTCGCAGTTCGTGGTGCTCGCGCAGGTCAGGTCCCACGGAGTGTCCGGGTACAACGTCTTCTGCGTCGGTCCACACGGCAACGGCGTACAACGCTCGGCCGTCGTGTACTGGACCTGGCCGATCGGCTTCTGGGTGAACACCTGGCCATCGGTCTGGCCGTACTCGATCCGCTTGATGTTGCCGGCGCGGACGTAGGTGCTGACCGAGGCCTTGGCGAGGTTGCGGGCGTAGCGGTCGATCTCGGTGTTGTAGAACGTGCTCATCGTGTTGCCGTTGCGGTCGACGACGTAGTCCAGGTTCCAGGCGTAGGCCTGCTGGCACCACGAGTCGGCGAACGCGGTCTTGTTGCACTGCTCACCGCTGTGGTTGCCGTAGACGGGCACGGTGAAGGCCGACTTGGTCTCCTCCTTGCCGGTCGCCCAGCCAGGCAGCCGGTTCAGGCCGAAGTAGTACTTCGTCCCGTCCTTCGCCGTCATCCGCCAGTACTCGCCCTTGTCGGCGGCGGCGACACCGTCGTCGCCGTTGGTCGCGCCGCTGAGCCGCTCGACGATCGAGCCGTCGTCGCCGCGCATCCGCCAGACCTCGCCGGTGGCGTCCTTCTTGGCCAGGACCAGGTCACCGGACTTGCCGTTGATCGAGATGTTCAGGCTGTCGCCGCGGAAGCAGAGGTCGCCGGTCTTGCGGGTGCCGTTGTTGCCACCGAGGTCCTTGGAGCAGGTCTTGTAGCGGCGCTCGATCGAGCCGCCGCCCATCAGGCTGAAGCCCTGACCGATGACCGAGGTCTGGTTGTTGGTGGACGACGACAGTCCGTCGAGCGCGCCGGAGGAGTAGCTCAGACCGGTGCCGGGCTCGGGACCGCCGGACGCCGGCGGGGCATCGAACGGCAGCTGCCACTCGAAGTCACCGGACGAACCGCCGATACTCCAGGTCGAGGCGCCGTCGCCGATGCCGGACTTCTTGTAGTCGCCGGCGCCGCTGGACTCACCGGCCGCGACCATCAAGGTCTGCGGCTGCGCACCGACCGGTACGTCGGCGATCACGTCGCCGTTGCCGTTGTTCCGGGTCGGCAGTACGACGGTCTTGCCGTCCTGCTGGGTGGTGAAGCGCAACCGGGTGGCCCAGTCGCCACCGTACGTGTCGCGGAACTCGCGGTAATCGACGCCGACAGTCACCTGGCCGGACTTCGCCGTACCGTCGGCGCGGGTGACCTTCAGCTCGAGCGCGTCATCGCGCCGGCCAACCAGGTCGACCTTGACCTTGGCCGGTGCGCTGGTTGCACCCTTGGCCAGGACTTCACGTGCGGTCGCGGCGGTCGGCGCGACCCAGACCGGCAGCTGACCGGCCTTCGCGCGCGCGTTGACGCGGCCGCCGTTGAGGGCGAGCTGCCAGGTGCCGTTCGCAGCCGGCGCCGGTACGGCGACCTCGGCGGAACCGGCGGACGGCCAGCGGGTGGCCGCCGTACCGTGGAACTCGCGATCGGCGGTCTTCGGCGCGGGCCGGGGAACGGCTTTCGCGGTGCGACCGTCGATGGATTCATATTCGGTGGCCTTGAACGCGGGATCGGGCCGGGTTGCGGCTGCCGCGGTCAGGCCTTGCTGCTGGGTGGTCAGGATCAGCGTGACAGCCAGTCCGGCGGCGATCGCCGAATTGGCAACGAGTCTCGAGCGGAACCGTCGAGAGGGCATGGGCGGGCCTCCTGGGTAGACGCGAACACCTTGCCGCCTGCGCACGCTCCGTCACCAGGTAAGAAGTGGACAACTTCCGGAACTGGCCAGTACCTAACGCGCCGGACCCGTCGCGCGTCAACGAGGAACATGACAGGGTCTTCTTCGTCCGGCGGAGAACTCTGATGTGAGGGTGGTGGGGGGATGCGTCGGCGACGCTTGTCCTTAGGTCTTGTGGCAGCTGCAGTGGCTGCTTTGCTGGTTCCTGGTCCGGCTGAGCCGGTGAAGGCCGCGGCCGTTGAGGCTCCGGCGATGATGGATCCGGAGCTGGCCTCACCGGACGCGCGCGCGATGGCGACCGCGCTCCGGACCGGGCAGCCGGTCGAGTTGACCGACCAGCGCACCGAGACCGGTCAGGTGTACGCGAACCCTGACGGCACCAAGACCATGGAGCAGCACAGCCAGCCGGTCCGGGTCCGCAAGGGCCGCGACTGGGTTGCGCCCGACCCGTCGCTGCGGCTCGAGGCCGACGGTCTGATCCGTCCGGTCGCCACGATCTCGCCGCTGGTGCTGTCCGGCGGCGGCGATCAGAACCTGGTGTCGATCGGCAAGCCGGGTTCGCAGATCCGGCTGGGCTGGCCGGCCACGCTCCCGAAGCCCGTGCTGAGTGGGAACATCGCGACGTACCCCTCGGTGATGCCTGGCGTGGACCTGCAGATCACTGCCGAGGTCGACCGGTTCTCGCAGCTGCTCGTGGTGCATACCCCGGAGGCCGCTGCCAATCCTGCCCTTGCCACGTTGAGCTTTCCGGTCAGTGCCGACGGTCTGACCCTTAAGGTCAATCCGGATGGCACCACGTCGGGGACCGACAAGAACGGCAAGCTCGTCTACACCACCGACCGGCCGGCCATGTGGGACGCGTCGAGTGTGGAGAAGCCGCGGTTCGCCAAGCTGGCCATTCGGCACGAACGCGGCCGCTTCATCGTCACGCCGGACCGCAAGATGCTGACCGATCCGACGGCGAAGTACCCGCTGTCCATCGACCCGTCCATCTCCGGTACGTCGATCAACTGGCTGCACATCAACAAGGAGTCCAGCCAGGCCGACGGCTGGACGTACGACCGGGCCAGCAGCACCAGCGACCCCCTTCGGGCGAAGGTCGGACCGCGGTACGGCGAGCCGGCCAACGTGTACCGGTCGATGTTCCTGATGCGGACCACCAGCGGCGCCCAGGCGATCGCCGGCAGCACGATCCTGAGTGCGCAGTTCCGGATCACGCTGGACTGGAGTTCGTCGGGAACCGCCAAGCCGGTCGGGCTGTGGCACATCACGGACCTGGACACCGCGAACAAGAACCTCAACTGGGGCACCACCAGCCCGACGTACTGGAAGACCTTGCTGGACACGCGCAGCGGTGCGGCGTGGCCGGAGGAGAAGTCCCTGCCGATGGAGTTCGGCGAACCCGATGTCTCCACCGCACTGCGCACTGTGGTGCAGAACGTGGCCAACGCGCGGAAGCCCACCCTGTCGCTCGGGCTGCGGTCGCCGAACGAGGGCACCACCACGGAAGCGCAGTACCACTGGAAGAAATTCATCCCGAGCTCGGCCGTGCTCGCGGTCAGGTACAACACCGCGCCGAAGATGCCGAAGGGACTCAGCCTGACCCGGCCGCGCCCGTGTGGTACGGCGGCCGCGCCGACGCCGGTGTTGACCGGGCAGCCGCAGTGGGCCTCGGTCGCGGACGACCCGGACCTCGGCGACAACGTCACAACCACCTTGCAGATCAAGGATCCGGCCGGTGCGGTCGTGCACGAGAGTGCCGTCGGACCGACGGTCAGTGGTGCGGCTTTCGCCTGGCCGGAAACGCCGGCGGGCAAGCTGAGCAACGGTGTTGTGTACAGCTACTCGGCCTTCACCAAGGACGCCGCGAACGCGACCAGCCCGACGACTCCGGCCTGCTACTTCGTGATCGATACGTCGGCCCCCGCCGTACCGCGGATCGAGTCGGTGGACTTCCCCGATGCCGGTGATCCGGTGACCGAGGCGCGCAAGGTCGGGAAGGTGACGTTCAAACCTGCTGGCGGTGAGACCGACGTCGACGAGTACGTGTACGGGTTCCAGGCCGATGCGCTGATCAGCCGGGTGAAGGCGGTTGCGGATGGATCCGCGACGATCCCGATCACCGTCCATCCCGATCCGGTGACCGGCGTACCGGCCTCGCGGCTGTATGTGCGCGCGGTCGACCGCGCCGGCAACAGCAGCGGTATCCGCGAAGCATGGGAGCTGACGGCGAAGTCGCCGACCGGACCGGCTCCGGCAGTGCGTGGTGACAGCAACGGCGATGGCCGGGCCGATGTCACTGCGGTGCTGGACCACGGATTCGGCCGGACGGGAATCTGGAATGTCGTCTCGGCTGGATCAACGTTCTACGCCGGGCAGATGGCGTGGGACACCGGTGAGGGAACGGGATTCTCGCTGGCGAAGGTCAAACCCGTCCAGGGTGACTTCGACGGTGATGGCCGGACTGACATGGCCGTGTTCCGTTCCGGCGCGGGTGGCCGGATGTGGTTGTACAAACTGCCTTCGGACGGGAACGAGTACCAGAACCCGCCTGCGGTGTGGACCACCGAGACCGCGGGCTGGCAGCTGAGCACCGCGCGGGTGGTGGCGGGCGATGTGGACGGCGATGGGAAGGACGACATCGTCGTACAGAACGCGGGTACCGGCGACAACTGGCAGGCGCAGGTCTTCCGGGCCGCCGACGACTTCGCCGTACCGGTGAACTGGGTCGCGGCGACGGCCGGGAACACCTGGTCGCGCAGTGCGCCGCTCATCGCCGACATCGACAAGGACGGCAAGGCCGACCTGCTCAGCGTCCGCAACCTCACCGGCTGCCGGACCTCGATCGACGTCTACCGCTCCACCGGTACGGCGTTCGGCGCGGCGAGCACGATCTACGACTCCGGCGTGGACGGGTTCTGCTGGGACAAGAGCCGGTTCAGCGTGGCCGACCCGGATGGCAACGGCCAGGACGACGTGATCGCGCTGACCGAGAACACACCGACCGACGGCACCGTGGTCGTCTTCAAGTCCGGCGGCACCCAGCTCGTCAAGTCGGACTGGCGCCGCGTGACCGGACTGGAACTGGCCAAGATCACGATGGTCAGCGGTGACTACGACGGCGACAAACTGGAGGACGTCGGACTCCTGTACGCCGCGGCCGACGGCGATCGCGAGGTCTACACGTTGCACTCCACCGGGACCGCGTTCGACGACAAGCTGAAGACCTGGTCGGGCGAGGTCGGGGCGGTGACCGGACCGAAGTTCGACATCGAGCACCGGCAGTACGAGTTGGTGAACAAGAACAGCGGCAAGTGCCTGAATGTCCCGGGCAGCAGCGTTGCCGACAACACCCAGTACATCCAGTTCCGCTGTGTCGGGACCGCGCTGAACGAGCGGTTCCGGCTGATGCCGATCGCGGGCACCGACCAGTACAGCATCCGCCCGGTACACACTGCGGTCGACGCCGGGCCGGTCAAGTGTCTGAGCGCTGCCGGTGGCAGCTCGCAGGACGAGGCGGACGCCGTACAGTCCACTTGCGGTGGGGGTCTGGGTGAGCCGCGTGCCTGGGAGCAGGTGACCTTCGGCTACGTCGACGGCAGCGCTTACGAGACCGTCGTACAGCTGCGATTTGCCCACAGCAACAAGTGTCTCGACGTTGCCGGGGCATCCTTGGACGACAGCGCGCTGATCCAGCAGCAGGAGTGCGGTCAGTCCACCAGCGAGCAGTGGATCCTGCGGCCGGCCTTCAACGCAACGCAGCTGGGCGGCAGCACCGGCGCGACTCGCTATCGGGTGGATACTCCGGTCAGTACGACGACGGTCCTCGAAGTACCGAAGTGTGTGACCGCGGCAAGCACCCAGCTGAAGATGGGCACCTGGTCCAGCACCAGCCTCTGTCAGAAGTGGACCCTGAAGAGTCTCGGCGACGACATGTACAAGATCGTCGACGGCAACTCCAAGACCCCGATGGACATCAAGGGCTGCTCGAAGTTGCCCAGAGCAACCATGATCATCTTCCCGGACAACACCTCCGAGTGCCAGAAGTGGCGGATCGAACCGACCCCCGGCGGCACCTACAGCGTCATCGCCGTCAGCTCCGGCCTCTCCCTCGACGTCGCCAACGCCAGCTCCACCGCCGGCGCCGAGGTGATCAGCTGGTTCTACCACGGTGGCAAGGGCCAACGCTGGGCGTTCAAACCGCAGTAACAGCCGGGCCCGTACCGGCTGCAACCGGTACGGGCCCAAGCGGTTCCCGGCAGCGTCAGCTGCAGGTGCGGTAGTCGTAGCCGGCGATGCGCCAGACGTTGTCGCCGTCCCTGAAGGAGTACTTGCCCTCGGTGTTGCGCACCACGGAGAAGCTGCCGTGATCGCCGTAGTACGTCATCTCGAGCTTCTGCCCCCGGGCCTCGCTACCGCCCGTCTTCTTGAGCTCGTTGTCGGCGCGGCCGAAGGTGCCGCCGCCGACCTCGCCGTCGACAGTCAGCTTCCACCTGGCCTGCAGGTTCCGGGTCGCGTGATCCGTGTTCGCGCCGAACTCACCGTCGACGTCCGCCGCGTCGAACTTGGTGCCGTCCTTCTCCTGGGCGCCCTCGGCCCAGAGGATCTTCTGCCACAGGCACACAGCGTTCGACTCGTTGTGCTCCTGGAACCCGAAGGCCATCGGCCCCTCGTCGCCCCAGTCGCCCACATAGGTGTCGTAGCCACGCACAAAGTTGTCGGACTGCGCGGCGGACGCCGGAGACGCACTCAACGCAAGCGCCCCCACCGCCACCGCGCTGACAACGCCGGCGGCGAAGCGGATCCGTGTTGATCGAATGTTCATGACTCATCCTGTTCTCTCGATGCTGGGATTACAGGGCCCCCGAACAGCCCTTACGTGCCTCAGCATCACCCGCCCGGTCCCGCCAGACCTTGCGCCAACCTTGTGCCGACCTTGCCGGGCAGCTGTACGGTCGGGCGGTGAGATTCTTCAGCCGCCCGGCCGACCCGACCGAAGCCGTCCTCCGCCGCCTCTCGAAACGCCTGCGGTGGTTCCGGCCATCCCTCGCCGATGCCCCCACCCCGAGCGAGCAACTCACCCACCTCGCCCAGCACCGCCTCTGCCCAGCAATCGACCGAGGCGACACGGCCCCGCTGATCACCGCGCTAACCATCACCGAAGACGCCCTGACCGAGTCACCAGACGACGAGCTCGACTCCGCACTCATCCACTTGGTCGAGCTGATCAGCAACTGGGTCTCCTGGCCAGAGACCCCACCCTCGGTCCTGGAGGCGATCGAGTCCTCGATGGGACCGGAGACCCACAACCGCTGGAACCGCATCCGCCGCCAGAGCACCACCGTCGCCGGCTGGCTCGGCGCCGGCAGCGCCCCCGAACGCGAGGCACCGGCGGACTACCGAGAGGTCCAGGACGCCGTCCTCCGATTCCTAGTCCGGTCAAACATGCAGTACGTCGACGAAACCCTCACCATCAGCACCACCGACCGCCTCCGCCACGAACTAGCCACCGGCCAAGGCATGTAGCCCCGCACCTAGCCGGGGGCTTGAACAAGATCTGGTGGGTGCGGACAAGGTATTACCTGTCCAAGCCCACCACGAGGTGTCCGAACCCACCGCAACACCGGCGACAACTGGGCGAACAACGTGAGCTCGCTGAAGATCTCCTGATCATTGCTGGGCGATGACCGTGTTGGCCTGGTGCGCCAGGGATTTGATGGTGGGGGTCAGTTCGTCCAGTTGGGGTTTGAGGTTGTGGACTGTGGTTGCTTGCAGGGCCAGGGCTCGGGTTAGTTGGAAGCGGGGCCAGCCTGCGGTGGTTGTGCAGTCGTACCAGGCAGCTGCTAGTGCGGACTCCTGGCTGGTGGGGACGTAAGGGCGAGCCGGGTTGGCCGGGCGGACCTGGAGGACGCCGCGTTTGTCCCAACCGGGCGACGGCTCGGGGCCTGCGTTGCCGAAGGGGATTCCGAAGGTCCGGACGTCGGGCGTCTTGGAGGTGAAGCCTTTGGCTCGCAGACAAGCTAGAACCGGTACGGCGAATCGGGGCGGCATCTTGTCTGCGTAGACCGGCCGCAGTGCCATCCGCAGTTGGTTCCCGAGGTCGTAGTACCGGCTCTGCACCTCCATCGCGTTCGGGCCGAGCCGGGCATTCGCCTCCTGCGTGCAGCGATCCATCGCATCGGAGAACTTCTGGCTCGTACTGCGGACCGCCGGCGGCTCGGCCGGGACATCCCGTCCGAATCCGCGCCGCCGTGCTTCCACAGCGCTCGTCGCGCCGAAGGCAGCTGCGGTGACCTTGAGATCGTCGAACGAACCCGAAGCCGGCTGACCGCCAATCTCTTGCAGTTCGGGGTAGTCGGCCTTTGCCATGCAGCGGTCGCGTTCGACCAGTACGGCGGCCGCGATCACGTCGAGCAGGTCGCCACGGAAGGCGTCGTACGGCTGGCTGGGTGCCTGGACCCGGACTGTCGGGGTCGGTACGACGACGGCTGCGGGTGCGGGTGCGGTCGGCGTACTGCAGGCGGTGAGCAGGAACAGGGGCAGGATCCAGAGCCGGTTACGGCTGCTCCGGGAGCAGCCGTAACCGTTGTTGTCCGGTGAGCTCATCAGCAGCGGCTGTGGCCGTTGTTGCGGTTCTGCTTGCCGACCGTACGGAGGTCGCCCTTCCAGCCGCGCGGCGCGGTGAAGGTGACGAACCAGTCGCCGGTGCTGGTGATGTCCCAGATCTTGATCGCGCACTCGGTGTCGCGGTTCCAGAACGAACCGGCCGTGTCCATCAGCTTGATGCTCGACTGCCGGTTGTTCGCGGGGTCCCAGTAGTAGTCGTTGTTGTGCTGCATGTCGGCGTTCCAGAAATGCCGCCGGAGGTTCCCGAGGCTGTAGTCGAAGTAGAAGCAGATCTCTCCGCTGTTGCAGGCGACGTTGCCGTCACCGTTGTCGGCATGGGCCGGCACGGTGGTGATGGCGGCAGCACCTCCGGCGAGGGCGAGCACTGCGGCCAGGCGCGGCAAGAGTTTCATGGATGGTTCCTCCCGTAGGTCGGCGATTGCGGGGCGGAGGCGGTGATCGCCTCGACACCCGGAAACGTAGAAGGGTGAACCTCTGGTGAGGTAAAACTTCGGGTGGGGCCGAATTGTTTGCGCAGGTCGGCAAGGGGGAGCGATGTGGCGCATCCATCTGAGTACGGACGACATCCGGCGGATCCGGATCGCACCGGATATCGATCCGCTCTGGGAGTTGGTGCACAGTCTCCAACTGCTCGACAACGGCGGTCCGGTGATCTTCGGGCCGTGGCGGCGCCGAGTCCGGCTGGCCGGGCTGGCCCGCTGGGGCATGCTGCGGCATCTGTCACCGCCGATGGGCTACTTCGCCGACTTCCTGACCCCGGCGACCGGGACGGTCGACCTCCGGGCCGGTATCGAGGAGGTGCTCCGGACACCACGCCCGTGCCTGCGCAGCGATCTCGTCACGCTGCACAAGCAGTGTCCCCGCCACACCGGCTGGGCACGTGACCTCGCGGCCGGCGACGTGCAGACACTGCGCGCGCTCGGCGCCAACCTGATCCAGTACCACGAGGCACATCTCAAGCCCTCCTGGGCGGAGATCCGGAGTCAGGTCTCCGAAGAGCTGGCCCGGGTACGGCGCATCCTGTGCGGCCAGGGTGTCGACGCGATGCTCGCATCACTGGGCGGCCATGTGCACTGGGAAGCGCCCGCCCTCGTCCTCCGCAACAAGAAGACCGAGCGAGACCTGTACGTCGATGGTCGTGGGATCGTCATCCAGCCGTCGTTCTTCGCGCTCGGCGATACCTCGATCCTCGACGTCCCCGGCGAACCGTTCGTGCTCGCCTACCCGATCCAGCACCGGCTCGGCTGGTGGGACACCCACACCGAGGGCACCCGGCTGGAAGCCGTCATCGGCAAGACCCGTGCCGAAGTCCTGGACTGCCTCGCGAACGGCGACCGCACCACCACCGATCTGGCCCGCGTCCTGGACCTCTCCGCGGCCACTGCCAGCGAACAGACCAAGGCCCTGCGCGAAGCCGGGTTGATCACCAGTCGCCGTACCGGCAAGAGTGTCCTGCACGCCCTCTCCCCCACGGGCGCAACACTGCTCGGCGCCAGCTGAGCACCGCACCGTCAGCATTTGTTAGCGGTAACAGCACGATCAACCCGTTACTCGACCGTAGCCGGGAGGTCTTGACGGCCAAAATGTTAGCGCTCACAGTTAGGCAGCGCAATCTGGTAGCGCGTTTCCGACGGAAGGACTGGCATCGCCATGCTCAAGAAGATCTCCGCACTCGTGCTGGCCGGCGTCACCGCCGTCGCACTGACGTCGTGCGGCAAGGGTGAAAGTGGGGCGGCCGCGCCTGGTGGCGGCAAGACCATCATGGGCTTCTCGCAGGTCGGCGCCGAGAGCGGCTGGCGCACCGCGAACACGAAGTCCGTCCAGGAGGCCGCCAAGGCCGCCGGGATCGAGCTGAAGTTCTCCGACGCCCAGCAGAAGCAGGAGAACCAGATCAAGGCCATCCGCTCGTACATCCAGCAGAAGGTCGACGTGATCGCCTTCTCGCCGGTGGTCGAGTCCGGGTGGGACACCGTGCTCAAGGAGGCCAAGAACGCCAACATCCCGGTCATCCTGACCGACCGGGCCGTCGACTCGACCGACAAGACGCTGTACAAGACGTTCCTCGGTTCGGACTTCGTCGAGGAGGGCCGCAAGGCCGGCAAGTGGCTGACCGAAGAGTCCAAGTCCGAGGCCGGACCGGTCAACATCGTCGAACTCCAAGGCACCACAGGCTCAGCGCCGGCCAACGACCGCAAGGCCGGGTTCGCCGAGGTCATCGGCTCCGACCCCAAGTTCAAGGTCGTCGCCTCGCAGACCGGGGACTTCACCCGGGCCAAGGGCAAAGAGGTGATGGAGGCGTTCCTCAAGTCCACCCCGGACATCGACGTCCTCTACGCCCACAACGACGACATGGCGCTGGGTGCGATCGAGGCCATCGAAGGCGCCGGCAAGGTGCCCGGCAAGGACATCAAGATCATCTCCGTCGACGCGGTCAAGGACGGCATGCAGGCACTGGCCGACGGCAAGATCAGCTACATCGTCGAATGCTCACCGCTGCTCGGCCCGCAACTGATGGACCTGACCAAGAAGGTGCTCGCCAAGGAGGAGGTCCCGGCCCGCGTGGTGACGGAGGAGACCACCTTCACCCAGGAGCAGGCCAAGAAGGTCCTGGCCTCGCGCCAGTACTGACCCACCGACGGAAGGCAGGCGAATGACCTCGGCCGCTCCGATCCTGCAACTCACCGGGATCGGCAAACAGTTCCCCGGCGTCACGGCGCTGGACGACGTCGATCTCCGGGTGCTGCCCGGTGAGGTGCACGCCCTGATGGGCGAGAACGGCGCGGGCAAGTCCACGCTGATCAAGGTGCTGACCGGTGTCCACCCGGCCGACAGCGGGACGATCCTGCTGGACGGCCGGGAGGTCAGCTTCGCCAGCCCGCTCGAGGCCCAGAACGCGGGGATCAGCACCGTCTACCAGGAAGTGAACCTGTGCCCGAACCTCTCGGTCGCGGAGAACATCCTGCTCGGGCGGGAGCCGCGCCGGTTCGGCCGGATCCAGTGGAAGCCGATGCGCCGCAGAGCGGCCGAGCGGCTCGCCGCACTGGACCTTGATCTCGACGTGACGGCGCCACTTTCGCAGTACTCGCTGGCGATCCAGCAGATGGTCGCCATCGCGCGGGCCCTCGAGGTCCAGGCCCGCGTGCTGGTCCTGGACGAACCCACGTCGAGCCTGGACACGGGTGAGGTCGAGCAACTGTTCAAGGTGATGCGGAACCTGAAGGACCAGGGCGTCGCGATCCTGTTCGTCTCGCACTTCCTGGACCAGGTGTACGAGATCGCCGACCGGATGACGATCCTGCGCAACGGACGGCGCGAGGGTGACTACCCGACCGGCGAGCTCGGCCAGGTGGAGCTGATCGCGAAGATGATCGGCCGCGACCTGGCCGAGCTCGAGCGGCTGGAGGAGCGGCCGCCGGCCCGGACGACCGGTACCCTGCTGCAGGCCGACCAGCTCGGCCGCACCGGCGGGATCGAACCGTTCTCTCTGACGATCCGCGAGGGCGAGGTGGTCGGCCTGGCCGGTCTGCTCGGCTCCGGGCGGACGGAGGTCGCGAGGCTGTTGTTCGGTGCCGACCACGCCACCGGCGGATCCGTCACGATCGACGGTACGCCGGTGTCGTTGCGGACTCCGCAGATCGCGATGACCCACAAGATCGCCTTCTGCCCCGAGGATCGCAAGGCCGACGGGCTGATTCCCGACCTCACCGTGCGGGAGAACGTCGTACTGGCATTGCAGGCTCGGCGTGGCTGGACCCGCCCGCTCCCCCGTGAGCAACAAGCCCAGCTGGTCGATCGCTACATCAAGGCATTGAAGATCAGCCCGGCCGATCCCGAACAACTGGTCCGCAATCTGTCCGGCGGCAACCAGCAGAAGGTGCTGCTGGCTCGCTGGCTCATTCTCGAACCGCGGCTGCTGATCCTGGACGAGCCGACCCGGGGAATCGACGTCGGCGCCAAGGCCGAGATCCAGCGCCTGGTCGCCGAGTTGTCCGACGGCGGGATGGCCGTGCTGTTCATCTCCGCCGAGCTCGAAGAAGTCCTCCGGCTCAGTCACAAGGTCGGCGTTCTGCGCGACCGCAAGCTGATCGCCGAACTGCCCAACGACGACACCCTGACCACCGAGGTGCTGATGCAGACCATCGCCAGTGGCGGACGGTCATGAACCGGCGGCTGCTCTGGCCGGCCGTCGTACTGGCCCTGCTCCTGTTGCTCAATCTCTTCTTCACTCCCGGCTTCTTGTCGATCGAGGTGAAGGACGGGCACTTCTACGGAAGCCTGATCGACATCCTCCGCTTCGGCGCACCGCTGGTGCTGGTATCGCTGGGGATGACGCTCGTGATCGCGACCGGTGGTATCGACCTATCGGTGGGATCCGTGGTGGCCATCTCCGGAGCTCTTGCCTGCTTGGCGATCAGCCAAGGGACCGGGGTGCTGGCAGCGGTCGCCCTGGCTGTTGCAGTGGCACTGGTCCTGGGCGCGTTCAACGGCTTCCTGGTCGCAGTGATCGGCATCCAGCCGATCGTGGCGACGCTGATCCTGATGGTCGCCGGGCGCGGGCTGGCCCAGCTGATCACCGACGGTCAGATCATCACCGTGACCGATGCGGGATTCAAGGTCATCGGCGGCGGCTACCTGTTCATGCTGCCGTTCGGCATCCTGCTGGCACTGGTCGTGCTCGCAGCCACCGTGTTCCTCACCCGACGGCTCGCGCTCGGGCTGCTGATCGAATCGGTGGGTGGGAACGCGGAAGCCAGTCGGCTGGCCGGTCTGCGATCGCGCGGCATCCTGATCACCGTCTACGCGTTCGCTGCGCTGTGCGCGGGGATCGCCGGGGTGATGGTGGCCTCGAACGTTTCCAGTGCCGACGGCAACAATGCCGGCCTGTGGATCGAACTGGACGCGATCCTGGCGGTCGTCATCGGCGGCACGCTGCTGACCGGTGGCCGATTCTCGCTCGGGGGCACCGTCCTGGGTGCGCTCGTGATTCAGACACTGACCACCACGATCTACTCGATCGGCGTACCGCCCGAGACGACGCTGCTGTTCAAGGCACTCGTGGTCGCGGCGGTCTGCCTGCTGCAGTCAGCAGCCTTCCGGGCCCGGGCCTTCCCGCGCCGGGAGCGACCGGTGACCCAGCCGGTGCAAGACACGACGGAGGTTGCGCGGTGACTGCCCTGACCGGCGCGGTGGTTCCGCGCAAATACCTGCCGGTGCTGGTGACGGCCGGGCTCTTCGTGGCCATGTTCATCGCCGGTGGCGCCCGCTACGAAGGGTTCTTCTCGACCCAGGTCGTCCTGAACGTCTTTATCGACAACGCGTTCCTGCTGGTCGTCGCCGTCGGTATGACGTTCGTGATCCTCACCGGCGGTATCGACCTGTCGGTCGGGTCGGTGGTCGCCCTGGCCACCATGGTCGCCGCGGTACTGCTGAACGCCGGCTGGCCGCCGCTGGCCGTGATCGTGGTGGTCCTGCTGATCGGCGCCGGCCTGGGTCTCGGCATGGGCTGCATGATCCACTTCTTCGAGATCCAGCCGTTCATCGCAACCCTGGCCGGCATGTTCCTGGCCCGCGGTCTCTGCTACACGATCGGCACCGACTCGATCCCGATCACCGACCCGGCCTTCACCGCCGCCGCGCAGACCCAGATCGGCCTCGGCGGCGGGCTCTGGATCTCCCCCAGCGTGCTGATCGCCGTGGCCGTGGTGGCGATCGCCGCTTATGTCCTGCACCAGACCAGGTTCGGCCGGACTGTCTACGCGACCGGCGGCAACGAGCAGTCCGCACGGCTGATGGGGTTGCCGGTGGCCCGGACCAAGCTCGGGGTCTACACGATCAGCGGCTTCTGCTCGGCGCTGGGCGGACTACTGCTCGCCTTCTACATGCTGTCCGGGTACGGCCTGCACGCGGTCGGCCTGGAGCTCGACGCGATCGCGGCCGTGGTCATCGGCGGCACCCTGCTCACCGGCGGATCCGGCTTCCTCATCGGCACCGTCCTCGGCGTACTCATCCTAGGTCTCATCCAAACGGTAATCAGCTTCCAAGGCACCCTCAGCTCCTGGTGGACCAAAATCTTCGTAGGCCTGCTACTAGGCGTATTCATCCTCCTCCAACGCGTAATCACCACCCGCAAGAAGTAACCCCGCTAACGTCCGAACGACCGGAGGCGGGCCCTCCGACCATTCGGACGTTAGCGGCTGAACTCCACAACGTCCGAACGATCGGAGGCGGGCCCTCCGGCCCTTCGGACGTTAGCGGCTGAACTCCACAACGTCCGAACGATCGGAGGCGGGCCCTCCGGTTCTTCGGACGTTAGCCCCGGGCACGTCACAACGTCCGAAGGATCGGAGGGGGGCCCTCCGGTTCTTCGGACGTTGTGGGTTTGGACTCGATTTGGGAACGCTCCCAGATGAGGTGTTGACAGGTCCGCACTGCCCCTCGATGCTCTTGGGAGCGCTCCCAGATACCGGGAGTGCTCACAGTATCGAGGAGGGGTCAGGCGATGAGCCAGACGAAGCGGTTCCTGGCGGTCACGGTGGCTGCCGTGACAGCACTGGGCATGGTCGGGGCATGCAGTAAGAACACCGAGGGCACGACGCCCGCGGCGGACGGCAAGATCACGCTGGTGGTCGACACCTTCGGGGACTTCGGGTACAAGGCGCTGGCCGCCCAGTACCAGACGGAGCACCCGAACGTGAAGGTCGAGCTGCGCAACGTGCAGAAGCTCGACGACTACAAGCCCAAGCTGGTCCAGTACCTGGCGGCCGGCAGCGGCGCCGGGGACATCGTGGCGCTCGAGGAGGGTGTCCTCAACGAGTTCAAGACCCAGCCGCAGAACTTCGTCAACCTGCTCGACCACGGCGCTGCCGAGCTGCAGCCCAACTTCCTGCCCTGGAAGTGGGACCTCGGCCGGGTCAGCGCCGACGGACCGCTGATCGGCCTCGGCACCGACGTCGGCGGCCTGGCGGTCTGCTACCGCAAGGACCTGTTCGCCAAGGCGAAGCTGCCGACCGACCGGGACGCGGTCTCGAAGCTCTGGCCGGACTGGAACGGGTTCATCAGCACCGGCAAGAAGTTCACCGCCGCGAACACCGGCGCCAAGGGTTTCGTCGACTCGGTCACCACCAGCTTCTCGGCGATGCTGTCGCAGGCCGGTGACACCAACTTCTACGACCGCGACAACAAGCTGATCGCGGACTCGAACCCGGTCGTCAAGGACTCCTGGAACACCTCGATGAAGATGATCTCCGAGGGTGTCAGCGCCAAGATCCCGACCTGGTCGAAGGACTGGGAGGCCGGCTTCAAGAACGGCAGCTTCGCGGTCACCATGTGCCCGTCGTGGATGCTCGGCATCATCAAGGGCAACTCCGGCGAGGCGAACGCCGGCAAGTGGGACGTTGCAGCAGTGCCTGGTGGCGGCGGCAACTGGGGTGGTTCGTGGCTCGCGGTACCGACCCAGAGCAAGCACCCGAAGGAGGCCTACGAGCTGGCCAAGTTCCTGACCTCGCCGACCGGCCAGGTGGCCGCGTTCAAGGAGGCCGGACCGTTGCCGACAGCACCTAAGGCGCTGGACGACCCGGCGTTCCTGGCGCTGACAAACGACTACTTCTCGAACGCTCCGGTCGGCAAGATCTTCGGTGACGGCGCCAAGACGCTGAAGCCGCTGGTCCTCGGCCCGAAGCACCAGGCGGTCAAGGAGCGTGCCTTCGAGCCCGCGCTGCAGGCCGTCGAGCAGGGCAAACTGACCCCCGACAAGGCGTGGGAGCAGGCACTCAGCAGCGCTGTCAAAGAGGCGAAGTGACCTCTTCCAGCGTCGTCCGGCCGTCGGCGGCAGCAGTTGCCGCCGACGGCCGGGTTCCCTGGCGCTCCCGGCTGACGCGCGCGGATGTGAAACTCGCGCCGTACTTCTTCATCGCGCCGTTCTTCGTCCTGTTCGCGATCTTCGGGGCGTTCCCGCTGGTCTACACCGGCTGGGTGTCGTTGCACGACTGGCATCTGATCGGTGAACACACGTTTGTCGGCTTCGGCAACTACACCGCACTCTTCGCCGACCCGGACTTCTGGAATGCCCTCCGGAACACCGTCGGTATCTTCATCCTCGCCACCGTGCCGCAACTCCTGATGGCACTGGCGATCGCGAACCTGCTGAACCGCAAGATCCGCGCCCGGACGTTCTTCCGGATGGGCGTGCTGATTCCCAACGTCACCTCGGTGGCGGCCGTCGGCATCGTCTTCGGCCAGCTGTTCGCCCGCGACGTCGGCCTGGTCAACTACGTGATCACCCGCCTCGGGCTGGACGCGGTCGACTGGCAGGCCAACACCTGGTCGAGCTGGATCGCGATCGCTGTGATGGTCGACTGGCGCTGGACCGGCTACAACACGCTGATCCTGCTCGGTGCGATGCAGGCGATCCCGAAGGACCTGTTCGAGTCCGCCTCGCTGGACGGCGCGAAGCCGTGGCAGCAGTTCTGGCGGATCACCGTGCCGCTGCTGCGTCCGACGCTGGTCTTCACCGTCGTCATCTCCACCATCGGAGGCCTGCAGTTGTTCACCGAGCCGGTGATCTTCGGGAACGGGAGGATGCTCGGCGGCACCCTCGGCCAGTTCCAGACCGTCACCATGTACATGTACGAGAATGCCTTCCAGCGCTTCCAGTACGGGTACGGCGCCGCGATCGCCTGGGCGTTGTTCGGGCTGATCGTCATCTTCTCGCTGATCAACCTTCTGCTCGTCCGGAGGGCGGCCCGGTGAGCCGGCTGCGCGCTGCCTCGGTGCGACTGTGGCGGGCCAGCCCGTTGACGTACCTGGCGCTGATCGTCGGCTGCGTGACCTCGCTGTTCCCGATCTACTGGATGTTCGTGGTGGCCACCCGGTCCAACGACGTCATCAACGACGTCCCGCCACCGCTGCTGCCCGGCGCCGAACTCGCCGAGAACATCGGCCGGGTGTTCGCGAACGAGCACGCCGCCTTCGGCTACGGGCTGGTGAACTCGCTGGTGGTCTCGAGTGTGGTGACCCTGTCGGTGGTGTTCTTCTCCACGCTGGCCGGGTTCGCGTTCGCCAAGCTGCGGTTCCGCGGCCGCAACGCGATGCTGCTGGTGATCGTCGCGACGATGATGGTGCCGGTGCAGCTGGGCCTGATCCCGCTCTACATGCTGATGGTGAAGATCGGCTGGAACGGCAGTCTGCAGGCGGTGATCGTGCCGTTCCTGGTCAGCGGTTTCGGCGTCTTCATGATGCGCCAGTACGCCGCCGAGGCGATCTCCGACGAGCTTGTGGAGGCGGCCCGGGTGGACGGCTGCTCGACCTTCCGGATCTACTGGAACGTCGTCCTGCCGATCCTGCGGCCGGCCGCGGCGATCCTCGGACTGCTCACCTTCATGCAGACCTGGAACGAGTTCATCTGGCCGTACGCGATCCTCGACGCCAACACTCCCACTGTCCAGCTGTCGCTCAGTCTGCTGGCGACGGCGTACTACACCGACTACGCGCAGGTCTTCGCGGCGACGGCCCTGGCCACGCTGCCACTGCTCGCGGTGTTCATCGTGTTCGGCCGCCAGATCATCGGCGGCATCATGGAAGGTGCGATCAAGTCGTGACAACCGAGAGCCAGATCGAGCCCGGGACCGGACTGCAGTTCCCCACCGGGTTCCTGTTCGGCGCCGCCACTGCCGCCTACCAGGTGGAGGGTGCGGCGACCGCCGACGGCCGCGGGCCCTCGATCTGGGACACCTTCGCGCACACGCCGGGCCGGGTCCTGGGCGGTGAGACCGGCGACGTCGCGATCGAGCACTACCAGCGGTTCCGTGACGACGTGGCCCTGATGGCCGATCTCGGGCTGCAGGCCTACCGGTTCTCGATCGCCTGGTCGCGGGTGCAGCCGGACGGCCGTGGCGCGCTCAACCGGGCCGGAGTCGACTTCTACTCGCGGCTGATCGACGAGCTGCTCGCGGCCGGGATCGAGCCGTGGCCGACCCTGTACCACTGGGATCTGCCGCAGCCGCTGGAGGACGCCGGCGGCTGGCCCGAGCGTGACACCGCCGAGCGCTTCGCGGACTACGCCGGCGCGATCACCGCCGTACTGGGTGACCGGGTCGGGCGGTGGACGACGTTGAACGAGCCGTGGTGCTCGGCGTTCCTGGGCTACGGCTCCGGCCTGCACGCACCCGGCCGGACCGATCCGGCAGCAGCCGTCCGGGCCGGACATCACCTGATGCTGGGGCACGGTCTGGCCGCCAACCTGCTCAAGGCCAACGGCCATCAGGTCGGCGTGACCATCAACCTGTACGACGTCGTCCCGGTGAGCGATCTGGATGTCGACCTGGATGCCGCCCGGCGGATCGATGGTCTGCAGAACCGCTTCTTCCTCGATCCCGTCCTGCTGGGCTCCTACCCGGCCGACGTGATCGAGGACCTGGCCGGGGTGACCGACTTCGCGCACGTCCACGACGGTGACCTGGCGATCATCTCGACGCCGCTCGACATGCTGGGCGTGAACTACTACACCCGGCACGTCGTGACCGGGGTCGCCGGCAGCGGTGACGACGGCCACGGCGGTAGCGGCGGCGCCTCCCCCTGGCCCGGCAGCGATCAGGTCGGCTTCGCCAAGGGCGACCTGCCGCTGACCGCGATGGGCTGGGAGATCCATGCTGCCGGGCTCACCAGCGTGCTGGTGCGCCTGGCGACCCAGTACCCCTCGGTCCGGCTGTACGTGACGGAGAACGGTGCCGCGTTCGCCGACGTACCGGACGAGGACGGTTCGGTCCGGGACACCGAGCGGGTCAACTACCTGGACGGCCACCTCCGGGCCTGTCAGGCGGCCATCGATCTCGGTGTCCCGCTGCACGGGTATTTCTGCTGGTCGCTGTTCGACAACTTCGAGTGGTCCTGGGGCTACTCCCGGCGATTCGGGATCGTCCACGTCGACTACGAGACGCAGACACGCACCCCGAAAAGCAGTGCATATTGGTACGGCGACCTGATCCGAGGCAGGCTAGCCACATGATCGAACCCCGTCCCACCATCGAAACCGTCGCGGCTCGGGCGGGGGTGGGGCGGGGTACCGCGTCCCGGGTGGTCAACGGATCGTCCCAGGTCAGCCCCGCCGCGCGGGCCGCCGTACTGAAGGCGATCGACGAGCTGGGGTACGTTCCGAACCGGGCGGCCCGCAATCTGGTCACCCGCCGGACCGACTGTGTGGCGCTGGTGATCTCCGAACCGGGCGAGCGGCTGTTCGCCGAGCCGTACTTCGCCGGCATCGTCCGTGGCATCAGTGCGGCGCTGGCCGAGACGCCCCTGCAGCTGTGGTTGTCGATGGTGCAGAGCACGGCCGAACGCGATCGCGCGAACCGGTTCCTGACCAGGGAACACGTCGACGGCGTGATGATGCTGTCGCAGCACGGGGACGACCCGCTGCCGGGCAAGGTGCTGGCCAGCGGGTTGCCACTCGTGCTGTGCGGCCGGCCGCTGGCCGGACCGGAGATGCCCTTCGTCGACGCCGACAACGAGAGCGGTGGGCGCCTGGCCGGACAGCACTTCCTGGATCTGGGCCGACGCCGGATCGCGACCATCGCCGGTCCGCAGGACATGGCCGCGGGAGTGGCCCGGCTGCAGGGATTCCGCGATGTCGTCGGTGGCGACCTGGTCGAGTACGGCGACTTCAGCGAGGAGAGTGGTGCCCGCGCGATGGCAGCCCTGCTGGAGCGCGAGCCTGCCCTGGATGCTGTCTTCGCCGCCTCGGACCCGATGGCCTTCGGCGCTATGCGGGTGCTCAAGGCGGCCGGGCGGCGGATCCCCGAGGATGTGGCCGTGATCGGTTTCGACGGTTCACCGGGCGGCCGGCACTCCGACCCGCCGCTGACCTCGGTCTTCCAGCCGGCCGAGGAGATGGGCCGGGAGATGACCCGGCTGCTGCTGACCCAGCTGGCCGGCGAAGTGCCGACGGAGACCCGGGTCATCGTCGGCACCCGGCTGGAACTGCGCGGCAGCGCCTGAGACAACTGACGCGCCCCCGGGGTCAGGTGGTCCCGGGGGCGCGCGTTCAGTGGTGCCTGGGGTTTAGCCGAACAACTCGGCATGCAGTGAGAACGCCGTGGCGATCTCGGCCTGCGCCCAGAACCGGTGGTAGGTGAAGGTCGGTGCCGGACCGCCGTTCAGGTACGACTGCACCTTCGGCCACTCCGGGTCGGTCTTGAAGAAGGACCTCAGCGACAGGAACGTGGAGTTCTGGTCGATCACGTCACCGTTGGGCATCTTGCCGGTCCAGCCCGGCGGGACGTACGGGCCTTCCTTTGTGGTGGCGCTGTACTTGTCGTCGAACCGGTTGTAGTCGGCCCGAGTCTCCGGAATCGCGATGCCCTTGGCGTCCTGGTGCGCGAGCAACGCCGTCAGCAGACCCTCACCGGTGGTCTTGGCCGAGGCGTTGCCCGCCTTGGCCGCGTAGTTGAGCAGGGTCTTCGCGTACGACGCGGCGACGCCGACGTCCTGGCTGTGGTTGAGCACGTTCACCCTCAGGTTCGCGTTCGCCCCCGGCGAGCCGGCGTTCCAGGTATCGGGAGCACCGGTCCAGGCCATGTCGTTCGGGATCTGGAACGCCCCGTTCGCCCCGACCGTGGTGTTGGCGATTGCCCACGGCACCCATTTGTCGAGGATCTTCTTCGCCCGCGGATCCCCGGTCATCTGGTACAGCGATGCCGTCCGCTCCATCTGCCAGACCTGGAAGCCGAACCAGCGGTTCGACGGCGGGTCACGCCATACCGGGTGCGCGTCGTAGTACATGCCGTAGAAGGTCGGCGTACCGGCGGGCGGTGTGCCGTAGTGGCCTTCCCAGCTGTTCGTGACACCGCCGGCGATACCACCGTCGGCCGACTGCAGCCACTGCAGGACCTCCAACTGCCGGTCCATGCTCTTGGTCCAGTCCTGCTGACCGGTGGCCGACTTCGGCTTCAGCGAGGGCACCTTCGCCAGCGCGTACGCCGCCAGCGGGTTCTGGTACCCCTGGTGCGAGGCGCCGTCACCGATCCGCCACGCCCAACCCGCGGATGTGTCGGTCGCGCCGCCCCACGCGTAGTACCAGGACATCAGGTAGTGCGAGCTGTCCTTGCCGGTGCCCGCCGGGCAGGCGACCGGACCGACGCAGTTGCCGATCTTCTTGAAGTACTTGTCGAACATCGCGTACCGCAGGTAGTCGCCCATCTTGGCAGCCTTCGCCAGCTCGGGCGCGATCTCCGCCTGCTTGCCCTGCGCGGTCGCCCACTGGTCGGCCAGCAGTGCCACCTGTACGGCGCGGGCGTCCGCGTCCGGAGCGTTGGTGTACTTCCACTGCTTGGCATACGAGCTGTCCTTGGTGAACAGGTCCAGATAGCCGTTGGGTCCACCGTGCTTGAACGTGTCGCACGACGGCTGCGGGATGGTCTCGAACACCGACTCCGACGACCCGCGCTGGTACGTGTTGATGTACGACGGCGCCGTCGTACCGTCGCCGCAGCGGCCGAAGCCGAGCGTGTTGTCGACGTCGAGCAGCCAGTGCATGCCGTAGATGTCATCGGTGCCGTACGCCGACTTCAGCTCGGCGGCGATCGGGTCGGAACCGACCGCGACGGACGTGTCCAGCTGGGACGGATACGCGTCCATCGTGGCGTGCTCAGGCGCGTACGTCGCCGGCTTGGAGGCGTTGTACTTGTCGTTGGTGGGCTGGTCCGCCTTGGCCGGGATGATGAACTTCTCCATCGAGGCCCAGGCCGACTTGAACGGAGCCCAGTCACCGCTGAGCTTGCCGTAGCTCGCTTCCAGCCAGAGGTAGTAGCTGAACGCCTCCGAGGTCGTCTGATGCCCGTGGTCCGGCGCTTCGACCATCAGCGTCTCGACCGCGTGGTACGGCACCAGCAGGTCACCGAACTTGCGGAAGTAGCCGCTGGCCGGGTCCTTGATCTTGTTGTACTGCGTGAGAAACGCTTCCTCGAAGGGAGAAGTCGTTGCCGACGTCTCCTTTACGGTCACCGACGCTGCGGTGTAGCCCGTGGAGGTCGCGGAGAAGGCGGCAGTCACCAGGTCGCCGCCGTTTGCCGCCGAGTTCACAGTCACGTTCTGCGGCGTATTCCAGTTCGCCGTCGTGAACGTCAGCGAGGTCGGTGTCGCAGTCAGGTCAGTACTGCCCGATGACCGGGCCACCGCGACAGTCACCGAGGCCGACGGCTGACTAGCCAGCGTCACCCCGAACTTCGCCGTACCGCCCTGCTTGACGTTCACCGTCGACGGCGTGGCAACGATCGTTGCCCCGGCCAGCACCTTGATCGGCACCGGTGTCGTCGAGGCCGCGAGGCCGAGATTGTCGGTCGCGCGCGCCGAGACAGCATGATCACCGACGGACGCGCCGGTCCACGAGCCTTGGTAGGGAGCCGTCGTGTCGGTGGCGACCACGACGCCGTCGGCCAGGAAATCGACCTTCGCCACGGTGCCGTCGGTGTCGGACGCGGTGGCTGCCAGCGGGATCGCCTGCCCGGTCTGGAACGTCTGCGCCGCTGTCGGCGAGGTCACCGCCACCGTCGGCGCCTTGTTGCCACCGGTGCAGGACGTGCCGTTGACCGCGAAGTCCGTGGGCTTGCCGTTCGCTGCTCCTCGGGTGCCCTGGAAGCCGAAGGTCGCGGTACCACCGGTGCCGATGTTCCGGTTGTGGTCCACCGGCAGGACGGTGACCTTGGCGCCGGACTGCGTAAAGCTGCCGTTCCACAGGTTCGTCACCTGCTGGCCGTTCGGGAAGGTCCAGGTGAGGGTCCAGCCGGCGATCGGGTCGCCTTCGTTCTTGATCGTCACGTCGGCGACGAAACCGCTGTTCCAGTCGCTCGCCACGGTGTAGTTCACCGAGCAGGCCACCGCGGCCTGGGCGGTCGGCGCGACGAGCTGCAGCAGCCCGGCCAGGCCGGCGATCGCGATCCCCAGGACGAGCGGTCTGCCCCGCAACCGCCCTGCTTTTGTTCGAAGCCTCATAGTTCTTTCCTCCATCGAGGGACCAGGTGGTCTGGGCTGACGCTGGATGGGAGCGCTCCCAGTTGCGGCAGCGTAAGAGGGCGAGGAGGCGGTGAGAAGACCGCGGTGCGCACCTAAACGTTTCAGATGCGGGAGTGCGCCGGGCTGGCTACATTCCATCGCGATGGGAGTGCTTCCGATGTCCGTCCCCGACATTGGAAGGTGCGTTTCATGCGCTCAAGACATCCGGCGTACGGCGGCCTGATCGCCGCCCTCACGCTTGTTTCAGGCCTAGTGGTCGTGATGACCACCGGGGGTAGCGCCCAGGCTGCTGTCTCGCCGTTCTACGTGGATCCGAACACCAGCGCGGCCAAGTGGGTCGCGGCCAATCCGGGTGACTCACGGACGCCGATGATCCGGGACCGGATCGCGGCCACGCCCCAAGGCAAGTGGTTCACGACCACCAACACCAGCACGGTCCGCGGCGAGGTCGAGGCCTACGTCGGCGCCGCGGCAGCAGCCGGCAAGGTGCCGATCATGGTCGTCTACAACGTCCCGAACCGCGACTGCGGTGGCGCCAGCAGCGGCGGAGCACCGTCGCACGAGGCCTACCGGGCCTGGATCGACCAGGTGGCCGCGGGGCTGGCCGGTCGTCCGGCAGCGATCATCCTCGAGCCCGACGTACTGCCGATCATGACGAGCTGCCAGTCGGCCGACCAGCAGAACCAGACGAAGGCGTCGATGGCCTACGCCGGCAAGAAGCTCAAGTCCGGCTCGGCCCAGGCCAAGGTGTACTTCGACATCGGCCACTCCGCCTGGCTGGCACCGGCGGAGGCCGCGGCACGGCTGCGCGGCGCGGACATCTCCAACAGCGCCGACGGAATCTCCACCAACGTGTCGAACTACCGGACCACCACCGACGAGGCGAACTTCGCCAAGGCCGTCCTGAACTCGGTCGGAGACTCGCGGCTGCGTGCGGTCATCGACACCAGCCGCAACGGCAACGGACCGTTGGGCAGCGAGTGGTGTGACCCGGCAGGCCGCGCTATCGGTACGGCGAGCACCGACCAGACGGGTGACGGTCAGCTGGCCGCGTACTTGTGGGTCAAGCCCCCGGGCGAGGCCGACGGATGTATCGCCTCGGCAGGTCAGTTCGTGCCTCAGCGCGCCTACGAATTGGCAGCCGCCGGCAACTCAACGCCGACTCCCACACCGCCGCCGGGCGGCTGCAAGGTGACGCACCGGGTGACCAGCACGTGGAGCACCGGCTACACCGGTGAGGTGGTCATCGAGAACCGCGGAGCGCCCATCAACGGGTGGACGCTCACCTACTCGGCACCGGGTGTGACGGTGACCCAGGGCTGGAACGGAACGTGGACCGACACGGGCGACGCCGTACGGGTCGTCAACGCGTCCTGGAACGGCAATCTCGGTACTGGTGCTACCGCGACGGTCGGCTACAACGCGAACTACAACGGCTCCAATCCGCCGTTCTCCGCTCCGACTCTGAACGGCGTTGCCTGCTCCTGAACTAAGGCTCGGTGCCTCTCCCTCAGCGGGGAGGCACCGAGGCTTTGGTCTGAGCGCGGAGGAGCGCGATGTCCGCTGCACGCAGCGCGTCGTCAGCGTCCTTGAACTGCTGGATGCCCGGCAGCACTCCGACCGCGATTCCCAGTGCGGGCTCAGCCGTCAACGTGGCAAGGACTTCCTGCATGCGGGACTGATCCGGCCGGACACCTTCGAGCAGTACGACGAACTCGTCCTGCCGAAGCCGGGCGGCCGAATCGCCGTCGCGCAGGATCACCTGCAGCCGCCGGACCACCTCACGCCGTACGTCGGCCCGTACCGGAGGCGACGGGTCGACGACGCGCGCGAGCAGTACGGCGCAGTCGTAGTCTCCAGCGCGATTCCGGGCTCGGTCGAGCGCCTCGCCCAGTCTGTCGAGGAAGAGCACTCGGCCGGCCAGACCGGTCTCGGGGTCCCGCAGCGTGTTGCGGCGGAGAGCGAGTTCTGCCTCCTTGCGCTCGGTCATGTCGACGAACGCTCCGACCAGGCGGGCCGGGCAACCGGCGTCGTCGAGAACCGCCACGGCCTTGCACATCATCCATCGGTAGTCCCCCGAGGACGTACGCACCCGATGCTCGATCTCGAGCGGAGCCCGGGAGCCGCCCAGCTGCGCTGCGATCGCCGCGGACAGGTCGAGGCGGTCGTCGGGATGTACCCGGTCGAGCCACTCCGACGGCGTACCGCCGATCTCGTCCTCGCCGTACCCGAGCGTCTGCTTCCAGCGCGGCGAGTAGTAGACCGTCCCGGCCGAGACATCCCAGTCCCACGTACCGTCCTGGGCCGCCATCGAGGCCAGGGCGTACCGCTCCTCGCTGGCCCGCAACGTGTCCGCCAGCGACCGCTCGCGGTTGGCCGCCTCCGCCAGCGCCTGTCGCTGATCGTGCAGAGAGGCCAGCAGGCGCTCGTGATCCAGCGCGACGGCCAGCAGCGTGGCCCAGTGGTTGTACTTGTCGCGGCCGCTGGTCATCCGGGTGTCGACCGTGCCCTCGATGGCGAGCAGACCCCAGTCGCTGCCGCGGGACGTGACCGGCAGGACCAACGTGAGCCGGCTGCTACCGGCCGCCCCGGCCCGGGTCATCGTTGCGGGCGGGAACTGGCTGGCTCGTGATCTCGATCCAACCAGACGGGAGAGTGCACCGGAGGTGTCGTCCACACCGACGATCTCGAGCTCCCGGTCGCCCACCGCCGGTCCGGTCCAGAGACCGAGGCAGGCGACACCACGACCGTCCCGTGGCAACCAGGTCAGCGTTCGCGGGCCGCCGCCGTTGCCACGCAACAGATCCAGGTCGACCTCGTACTGGTCGGCGATCGCGCGTTCCAGATAGCCGCTGCGAGCGAGCAGCGGCTGCGTGCAGCCTTTCGTCAGAGCCAACGTGATGTCGGTGCCAGTGCGGTACAGCGCGGACAGTCGCTCGGTTCCGGCGGGAAACAGCGTGCCGGCGAGCTCCCACTCGAGATCGCGGACGACCGAGATCAGTTGTTCGAGGGTCTCCGGATGTGGTCGCCGGGCCGAGGTCAGCCGGGCGAGGTTGGTCAGCGCGGGACCGGTCGGCATCCGGCCCAGCTCAGCGGCGGCGGTGATCGGGTCGACCACCGCTTGGAGCCAGCGGTCGCGGGCCTCGTCATCGATCTGCCGGCTGTCCGTGACCGACGCCGGGGCGGCGAATCCGGTGTCAGCCAGGTGCCGCAGCCGTGCCTCCGCGGGCGTCGTACCAGGCTCGTCGCGCTTGTCCACAGCGCCGATCGCCGCTTCGCCGCACCCGCAGGACTCGCGAATCACCAGGGTCGATGGAGCACGATGGACGCCGCTGGCCACGGTCTCCCCGCGCAGCTGCGCCAGCAGGAGATCGACGGCCAACGCGCCAACCCGATCATTGTGCGGATCGACTGTCGACAGCCTGGGCTGGAATCGGGCGCCGCTGTCGGTGTGATCGAAACCGATGACGGCGTGGTCCCGCGGCAGCACCAGTCCCGCCGTTCGTAACGCACGCAGGAATCCGACAGCGTTGCGATCCGTCGCGGCGACGGTCGCCGTGGTCGGCATACCTGCGGCGAGCAAGCGCGAGGCGGCGTCGGCCCCCGTCTGCTCATGGTTGTCAGCGGTTTCCTCGAACCACTCCTGGTCGATCCGATGCTCGGCGAGCGCCGCGAGATACGCCTCGTAGCGCTCCCGGATATCGCGCTGCGCCGGATTGCCGATGAACCCGATCCGCGTGTGCCCGTGGTCGATCAGATGCCGTACGGCGGCCCGCACACCGCCGGCGTTGTCCGGAACCACGACCGGCACGGCCGGGCCGACTGCGTCCGTACTCAGCACGACGACCGGGCAGCCCCACTCCTGCACCGCCGCGAGCCGATCCTGCCGAACAGCGCTGGCCAGGATGATCAGACCGTCCACCGCACCGAGCGCCACCGGCACCTCGAGCAACGGTTCGTCGGGATAACGCTCGCGATCGAGACCGGCCGGATAGGTCTGTACGGCGACCACCCGGTGCCCGGCATTGCGCGCGGCCCGGGCGATCCCCGCGATCAGAGCGCCGAAGTAGAACCCGCCGACCACCGGCGAGAGCACGCCGATCGTTCGTCTCGGGATCCCGTTCGCGGTATTGCGCCGTACTGTCCCCATTCGTACTCCCTACCCGGCAAGGGCCGAGCTGATGTATTTCGGGCCGCCAGGCGACACACTGGTCATTGTGGTCTCACCGCCCCCCGACCGCCCCAGCTCGCCCGCGCGCCGCGCCACGATCGCCGACATCGCCCGCGCCGCAGGTGTGTCGATCGCTGTTGTCTCGTACGCCGTCAACGGGCGACCGGGCGTCTCGGCGGCCACTCGTGAGCGCGTGCTGCGGATCGCCGAGGAGTACCGCTGGCAACCGAGTGCGGCGGCCCGGTCGATGCACACCGGTCCACGAGCGGTCGGGCTGGTGGTCAGCACCGCCGCCGGTGGGGTGTCGTCGGCGACCTCGTTCCTCGGCCTCGTCACCGCGATCCAGGACGTGTTCGCGGAGAGAGGGTACGCGTTACTCCTGAAGGTTGTGGAGTCCGTCGACGCGGCCGTGGCGACGTACCGGACCTGGTGGGCCGAGCGCCGGTTCGACGTGATGATCGTGACCGACGTACTCAGCCAGGACCCGCGCGTCGAGGCGTTGCGGCGGCTCCGGGCACCGGCAGTCGTGGTGGGACCGCCTGCCGCCGCTCAAGGGTTGCCCTCGGTCCACCTCGACGACGAGGAGGCGTATACGCGGGTGGCGACGTACCTGATCGGCTTGGGGCATCGCGAGGTGGCGGCCGTGACGGGACCGCCCGAGCTGCATCGCACGCAGGTGCGAGTCGCGGCGCTTGCACGGACACTCGGGGCCGCCGGAGGTTCGCTGGTCCGGATGACGACCGATGCCGGACCGGAAGAGGCAGCCGCGGCAACCCGGCAACTGCTCACCGGTCCGGTGCCGCCGTCCGTCATCGTGTACGACTCGGACCAGATGGCGCTGGCCGCGCTCGATGTGGCGCGGCGGCTCGGTCTTGACGTGCCGTGGGACCTGTCGATCCTCGCCGCGAGTGACTCGGCGCTCTGCCGGCTCAGCACACCGGCAATCACCGCACTGCCCTCACCACTGCGGGACCTGGGCACAGCCGTCGGAGAGGCCGTGCTGGCGGTGCTCAACGGGCAGACCGGGACCAGCCAGGTCGTACCGGTCGGAGGGCTCGCGATTCGCGGCAGCACGGGCCCGCTGGCCCGCTGAAATCAGGTCACGAACCGGTAACGCGCCACGACCTTAAACGTTTCGGACCATCCCTGGCTTGAGGCCCGCCATGTGAGGTTCAGGTCAGCCACCGGCGCCCACGGTGACTCGTACCGGATTCCGCCCGGACCGGTACGCCGGACTGATCCTCGAGGAGGACCGCGTGTCCAGAACTCCACCGCGGCTGATCGCCGCAACCACCGCTCTGGCAGCCGCTCTGGTGGCACTGCCGCTCACCGCCCTGAGCGCCAGTGCTGCCGAACCGCACGTCGACAACCCCTATGCCGGGGCGACCCAATATGTGAACCCCAGCTGGGCCGCGTCCGTCGAGGGGGCTGCCACCCGAGCCGATGCCGCGCTCGCCACCAAGATGCGAGCCATCAAGGGGCAGCCGACCGCGGTCTGGATGGACCAGATCAGCGCCATCGCCGGTAACACCGCCGGCAACGGGTTGCGCTTCCATCTGGATCAGGCCCTGCTGCAGAAGCAATCCGGTACGCCGTTGGTCGTGAACCTGGTGATTTACGACCTGCCCGGCCGGGACTGCTTCGCCCTGGCGTCGAACGGCGAACTCCCGGCGACGGATGCCGGACTGGCGCGCTACAAGGCCGAGTACATCGACCCGATCGCGGCGATCCTGGCCGATCCGAAGTACCAGAACCTCCGGATCGCGGCCACCATCGAACCGGACTCACTGCCGAACCTGATCACCAACATGTCCCATGCGCCCTGCGCGCAGGCCGCGCCGTACTACCGGGCCGGCGTCAAGTACGCGCTGGACAAGCTGCACGCGATCCCGAACGTCTACAACTACATCGACGCCGCGCACTCGGGCTGGCTCGGCTGGGACAGCAACTCCGAACCGGCCGCGAAGCTCTTCGCCGAGGTGGCCCGGTCGACCGTGGCCGGCTTCGCGTCGATCGACGGCTTCGTCACCAACACGGCGAACACGACACCGCTGGTCGAGCCGTACCTGCCGAACTCGTCGTTGACCGTCGGTGGGAACCCGGTCCGGTCCGCCAAGTACTACGAGTGGAACTTCGACTTCGACGAGGTCGACTGGACCGCGCACCTCTACAACCTGCTGGTCGCCGAAGGCTTCCCGGCCAGTACCGGCATGCTCATCGACACGTCCCGCAACGGCTGGGGTGGTGCCGCTCGCCCGACGGCCACGTCGACGAGCACGGACCTGAACACCTATGTCAACGAGTCTCGCGTCGACCGTCGTGTCCACCGGGGAGCCTGGTGCAACCCGTCGGGTGCCGGTATCGGCGAGCGCCCGCAGTCCACGCCCAGTGGGTACCCGGGATCGCATCTCGACGCGTTCGTGTGGATCAAGCCGCCGGGCGAGTCCGACGGTGCGTCGAGCGACATCCCGAACAACGAGGGCAAGCGGTTCGACCGGATGTGCGACCCGACATTCGTCGCACCGAAGCTGGACAACCAGCTCACCGGCGCACTACCGGACTCGCCACTGTCCGGTCACTGGTTCGAAGCACAGTTCGTCCAGCTGGTCCGGAACGCCTACCCGGTCATCGGCGGCGGCCCCAACCCGACCGACCCGACAGCCCCCTCGGCACCGACCGGACTGACGGCCGGCACGGTCTCGAACACGTCGGTCGCGCTGACCTGGACCGCCTCGACCGACAACGTCGGCGTGACGGGCTACGACATCTACCGCGGTTCCACCCTGGCCGGTAGCTCCGCGACCACGAGCTTCACCGCGACCGGCCTCACCGCCAGTACGGCGTACTCGTTCACCGTCCGGGCGAAAGATGCCGCAGGCAACATTTCGACCCCGTCGGCGGCCCTGTCGGTGACGACGACCGGCACCGGCATCCCACCAGGCGGCTGCAAGGTCATCTACTCGGCGAACAGCTGGAACACGGGCTTCACCGGCTCCGTGAAACTGACCAACACTTCCACGTCGCCGCTCACCAACTGGGCGCTCTCGTTCGACTTCGCCAACGGCCAGACCGTCGGGAACGGCTGGAACGCAACCTGGACCCAGTCCGGTCCCAAGGTCACAGCAACCCCGGTAGCCGGCTCCTGGAACGCCACCATCGCCCCCGGAGCAACCGTCGACATCGGCTTCAACGGCACCCACACCGGCACCAACAACCCACCAACCACCTTCACCGTCAGCGGCCAAACCTGCACCACCAGCTGACCTAACCGCCAGACTCCTCGCCTGACCTCCGTAGCCCCGAGGTCAGGCGAGGCCCATTTCCGCGCTCCGAAAAAGTTTCGCGGCCCGATTCGACCCGGATCGAAGTGCTTGACAATTAGCGCTTGACAATTCGACTCGAATTGCAAATCATTTCAGTCGACGAATGACCAGGCCGAGCACTCGGTCGGCGGGGACGAATCCGGCCTGCCGTGAGTCATAGCTTTGCGCCGGGTTGTCACCGACGACCACCAGGCATCCTGGCGGCACCTCCGTTCCGGCCACGAGCCGTCCGGCGCCCTCGGGCGGTACGACGTCCGCGGGCAGCGCGACGATTCGCTTGACGATCCAGCGACGGTCCAGCTCACCCGCCGATGCCGGTCGGGTCTGCCAGGGCGGCGGGTCGAGCGCACCCGCTACGGAGTGCGGCACAACCCCCACTGGATAAGGCGCTTCCAGTACGACGATGTCGCCGACCCGGAGTGGTCGCGACCTACGCCACGCGAGCAGCCGGTCGCCGTCGGCCAACGTCGGCGTCATGCTCTGCCCGGCCACACGCACCAGGGCGGGCCGCCTGCTCGCGGCGAACAGTCCCACGGCCGCGAGGACGATCGTGACGACGACTGCCGGGACCATGGCCGACACCATAAACGCTCGTGGAGCAGGATCCAGGAAAACCACTGCCATGGCCGGTTGCTGCCAGACCGAATGATAATTACCCCTCGCTTGAGCGGATCGCCGTCAGTAATATCCAGCGAATTATCCGTCTCCGAAATGAGGATTCATGCTGAATGCAATCCAGCGGTTGGGCGATCGAATCATCGGCCGGCTGGTGCCGGAGGTGACGGCGGAGGCCGGCGTTCAGGACACGACCCGGGACTGCGGCTGCTTCTGGGACTCGCCCGGCTACGTCCGGAAGCACAAGAGTTGCGTAGGAAGTGCCTGCGGTGCCTGTTACGTCGTCGGCCCCTGCTAGTTCCAGCTGATCGTGGTGCCGGTGGACGCACCGGCACCGCTCTGAACTCCAAGGGACGGCGATGATCTACCTCTTGCTCGGTTGCTGTCTCTGTCTCGCCTTCGTCTTCGGACAGTCCGCCGCGAGCAAGACAGGCTCCAAGGCGTTCCGGGACTTCGCCGGATCGGCCGGTCCGCTGGAGATTCTGCCGACCGGTCTGCGTGTTCCGGCTGCCGCAGGCGTTGTCGTGGCCGAGGTGACACTGACCGTGGCACTGCTTGTCGGAGCCTTCTTCTCCCTGAGGTTCGTCGCGACGGCCGGCTTCCTCCTGGCCGTGCTTCTCCTCCTGGCCTTCACCGCCGCCATCGTGGTGACTCTGCGCCGCGGGATTCGCAAGCCCTGCAAGTGCTTCGGCGCCGCGACCACCCCGCTGGGCCGCGCCCACGTCGTACGGAACGTTCTGTTGCTGGCAGCCGCTGTCGCCGGACTCGTCGCAGGAGCAACGAGTACTGCGTCGGCCGAGCCGGCCGGAGTCGCCATCGCTGCTGTCGCCGGCCTCGTCGGCGGCTTGCTCGTCACGCGCTTCGACGATCTCGTCGAGCTGTTCGGTTCCCAAGCCATCGGTTAGAAGGAGAAGGCGTTGGTCATCCTGACGGTCGCCGTCGTGCTGGTCGCGGCGCTGGCGTTGCTCAACCTCGTGATCAATCTGGGGCTGGTCAAACGGCTCCGTGTTCACGCCGACCACCTCACCAAGCTCGTCAACAACCAGGGCCCCGGCCGCGACGTGGCCGGGGTTCCGATCGGCACGCCGATCGCTTCCTTCACCGCCACGACGGTCGACGGCCTGGAGGTCTCACCGGCCGGTGACATGCTGCTCGGGTTCTTCTCCACCACATGCTCGACCTGCGCCGAGAGCCTGCCTGGTTTCCTGACGTACGCCGAACCACTCGGCCGCGAACGGGTGATCGCGATCGCAGCGGGCTACGAGCCGGCCTTGACCGAGCTGACCGAGAAGTTGTCCAAGGTGGCTCAGGTGGTGATCGAGGCCGAGGACGGACCGGTCGCACGCGCGGTCGGAGTGAGCGCTACGCCGACCCTCGTGATCCTCGACGACAACCTGCGGGTGGTGTCGAGCGGATACCAGGCCGCCCAGCTGACGTCATGAGCATGCGCTCGGGCGCAGTCGCTTCACTCGCCCTGGCCTGGCGGGCATCCCCTGCAGCGTTCGCCGGATACGTGCTCGCAAGTGTCGGCAGTGGGCTCGCACCGGTCGCGGCGGCCTGGCTGACGAAGTTGGTGCTGGACCGGCTGGCCACCGGCGACGGAGGCCTGGTGCTACTCGCGATCGGGCTGGCGGCGGCCGGCCTCGCTGTCGCTGTGCTGGGCGAACTGATCCGCTACCTGTCGGCGGAGGTCTCCCGTCAGGTCACCGTGCTTTCGCGCGATCGCCTGTACGGCGCCACGGATCGGATGACTGGTCTGGCGAATCTCGAGGACCCGGTCTTCCGCGACCGGATGCGGCTGGCCGAGCAGCACAGTCAATCCGGTCCGGTGACCATCCTCGATGCGTTGATCGGCGGCCTGCAGTCGATCCTGACGCTGGCCGGCTTCACCGTCACCCTGATCGCGATCAGCCCCTGGATGGCGATCGTCGTACTGGTGGCTTCGGTCCCCGGGCTCTACGCCGAGTGGCAACTCAGCCGTCGCCGGGCCGCGCTGATGACCGGATTGAGTCCGACCGAGCGTCGGCAGTACTTCTACTCCGAGCTGATGACCGGGCTCGAAGCCGCCAAGGAGATTCGCCTGCTCGGTCTGGGCCGGCTGCTCCGGCGGCGGATGCTCAGCGAGCTCCGGACCACGAACGCAGCCAAGCGCCGGATCGACCGGCGCGACCTGCTTGTCCAGGGCGTGCTCGCCGCGCTGGGTGCTGTCATCGCCGGGGCCGGCCTGATCTGGGCGATCATGGCCGCCGGTGCCGGGCGGATCAGCCTGGGCGACGTCGCGGTGTTCGTCGCGGCCGTGGGCGGCGTGCAGGTGGCGTTGTCGGCACTGATCGCACGGTTCGGGATGGCGCACAACGCGCTGCTGATGTTCGAGCACTACCAGGCGGTGACCGAGGAACCCGCTGAGCTGGTTGTCGCCGGCGAGCCGATCGCAGCGCCCGAACTGCGGCACGGCATCGAGTTCCGGGACGTCTGGTTCCGGTACAGCGACGAGCATGCCTGGGCTCTGCAGGGCGTTGACCTGTTCGTTCCGTTCGGCCGGTCGACCGCACTCGTCGGGCACAACGGCGCCGGCAAGAGCACGATGGTCAAGCTGCTCTGCCGGTTCTACGACCCGACGCGGGGCGCAATCCTCTGGGACGGTGTCGATCTGCGGGAGCTCGACGTCACCGAGCTGCGCCGCCGGATCGGCGCGGTCTTCCAGGACTTCATGTGTTACGAGCTCAGCGCTGCCGAGAACATCGCGCTCGGCGAGGTTGACGGCACCGACGAACTGCGTGCGGACAGCCGCCCGCGGGTGGAGGCCGCGGCCGGCCGGGCCGGGATCGGCGAGGTGCTCGCGGAGCTACCGCACGGCTACGACACGATGCTGTCGCGGATGTTCTTCGACCAGGCGGACAAAGACGATCCGGCCACCGGCGTGCTGCTGTCCGGCGGCCAGTGGCAGCGGGTCGCGCTGGCCCGCGCCTTCCTCCGGGATCGCCGCGACCTGCTGATCCTGGACGAGCCGACGTCCGGACTCGACGCCGAAGCGGAGCACGAGATCCACACCGGCCTCGCTGCTCATCGCAGCGGCCGGACCAGCGTGCTGATCTCGCACCGGCTGGGCGCCGTCCGCTCCGCCGACCACATCGCTGTCCTGGTAGACGGCCGAATCGCCGAGCTGGGCACTCACGCAACCCTGATCGCCCACGACGGCACCTACGCCCGTCTCTTCGAGCTCCAGGCCTCCGGCTACACCACGACCTGACGCCGGACGAGTCCTACTGATCGTCTTCGGGGCTCAGGTCGATGCGTCGGGAGCGCACGAGCCAGAACGTGCCGACGCCGATGATCACTGCGACCGCGCCGACCGCGATCACCACCCAGGGGGCCTGGTTGTAGTCGTCGGGATCGGCGTCCTGCGGGGAGTTCGGGGTCGCTGTCACGGTTGGCGTCGGCGTGGGGGCCGCCGCCGCGACGCCCGCGCTGAGGAAGCATCCGCTCAGCACGATGATCAGCACCGCAGCCGCTAGGCGCCGGCTCAGGTAGCTCATGAACCGGCAGGTACCCAGTCAGTCGCGTTCCAGACAATCACCCACTGAGCAGTTGGCGGGCCTGCGCGGCCATGGTGAGGTCTTCACGCGCCGGTACGACGTACGCCCGGACAGGAGAGCCGGTTGCCGTGATGAGGTGGGCGGCGCTCTCGTTCGCTTCGGCATCGAGGACGATCCCGAGCCAGTCGAGTGCGCGGCAGGCGGCAGCGCGAACCGGCGCGGAGTGCTCACCGACGCCACCGGTGAAGACCAGCGCGTCGATGCCACCGAGGGCGGCGACCATCCGGGCGATCTCGCCGACGAGCCGATGCAGGTAGACGTCGTACGCGAGCCGGTTGCGGTCGTCGTCCAGCCCAGCCAGGACCTTCTCCAGATCACCGGAGCCGCTTAGCCCGAGCAGACCGGACTTGTGCTCGAGGGCGTCCGCGATCTCGTCCGCCTCGAGCCCACCGGCGGTCTGCAGCCAGAGCAGCAGGCCGGGATCCACCGAGCCCGACCGCGTCGCCATCACCAACCCGTCGACCGGGGTGAACCCCATCGTGGTGTCCACGGATACCCCGTGGTCGATGGCGCACAGCGACGCACCCGCGCCGAGGTGGCAGCTCACGATCCGCGCTGCGTCGACCGAGCGAGCGACGTACTCGTGGGAAAGGCCGTGGAAGCCGTACTTCCGCAGGCCGAAGCGCTCCCGCCACTCCACCGGCAGCGCGTACGTCGCCGCAGCCGCCGGGAGACTGCGATGGTACGACGTGTCGAAGCAGGCGAGCACCGGCCGATCACCCTGTCGGGACGCCCGGATCAGTTCGAGTGCTCGCGGTTGATGCAAAGGGGCCAACGGCACCAATTCCTCGATCGCCGCTTCCACCTCGTCATCCACCAGCACCGCGCCCTCGAACCGCGAACCGCCATGGACGACTCGGTGGACGATCGCATCAGCACTCAGCTCGGACAGCGCGTCGCCGGACCCGTCCCAATCCGAGATGGACCGCTCGTCCAGCACGGCGTCGTTCGGCCCGAGGACCCGCAGCTTGAGACTCGAGGACCCGGCGTTGACGATCAGAAGGTCCATCGCCAGTCCCGAACCTCCGGCAGATCCTCGCCGTACTCGGTGACATGCACGCGGTGCCGGGTGCGCTGGTCCGCGAAGTACTGCCGGGTCGACACCGCCCGCGTCCCGAGCGACGGCACCCGGTCGATCACATCCATCGCCAGGTGATAGCGGTCGAGGTTGTTCAGGACAACCATGTCGAACGGCGTGGTCGTCGTACCCTCCTCGATGTAGCCGCGGACGTGCAGGTTGTCGTGACCGTTCCGGCGGTAGGTCAGCCGGTGGATCAGCCACGGGTAGCCGTGGTACGCGAAGATCACCGGCTTGTCGGTCGTGAACAACGCATCGAACTCACGGTCCGGCAACCCGTGCGGATGCTCGGTCGCGTCCTGCAACCGCATCAGGTCTACCACGTTCACGACGCGAATCCGCAGCTCTGGCAGGTGTTCCCGCAGCAGGCTGACCGCGGCCAGCGTCTCCATCGTCGGTACGTCGCCCGCGCAGGCCATCACGACATCCGGATCGCCGTTGTCGTTGCTGGCGAAGTCCCAGACCCCGATCCCGCGTGCGCAATGCAGCGCGGCCGACTCCCAGTCCAGCCAGTTCGGCTGCGGTTGCTTGCCTGCGACAACGACATTGATGTAGTTCCGCGTCCGCAGGCAGTGGTCCATGGTCGAGAGCAACGTGTTCGCGTCCGGTGGCAGGTAGACGCGCACGACCTCGGCCTTCTTGTTCACCACATGGTCGATGAACCCTGGATCCTGATGCGAGAAACCGTTGTGGTCCTGCCGCCAGACATGCGAGGTGAGCAGGTAGTTCAGCGACGGGATCGGCCGCCGCCAGCCCACCCGGTTGATCGTCTTCAGCCACTTCGCGTGCTGGTTCACCATCGAATCCACGATGTGCACAAAGGCCTCGTACGACGAGAAGACCCCGTGCCGGCCAGTCAGCAGGTAGCCCTCCAACCAGCCCTGACACGTGTGCTCGCTGAGGATCTCGAGAACCCGGCCTTCCGGAGAGAGGTTCTCATCGGTGTCCCGGCGGTTGGCCAGCCAGGTCTTGTCCGTCACCTCGTAGACCGCGTTCAGCCGATTCGACTCGGTCTCATCCGGCCCGAACAGCCTTAAATTACTGGGATTCAGCACAAAGGTGTCCCGGAGGAAGGCGCCGAACACCTTCGTCGGATCACCGTCCTCAGCCCCCGGCGCCTTCACCGGTACGGCGTAGTCCGCGACCCGCGGTAGCATCAGATCACGCGCCACCAGCCCACCGTTCGCGTGCGGCGACGAGCCCATTCGCAGCTGCGGACCCGGCGCGAGGTCGAGCACGCTGGCAACCGGTCGACCGGCATCGTCGAACAACTCCTCCGGCCGGTAGCTGCGCAGCCAGGACTCCAACTGACGCAGGTGATCCTCGTTCGTCCTAACCCCGGACAACGGCACCTGATGCGACCGCCAGGTGTCCTCGATCGGATCACCGTCCACAGTCGCCGGCCCGGTCCAGCCCTTCGGCGTCCGCAGCACGATCATCGGCCAGGCCACCCGCGTCGGTGAAGTTGCTCGCGCCTCGTGCTGGATCTCGTCAATCCGATCCAGGCAAGCATCCAGCGCGGCCGCCAGCGCCTGATGCACCTCCGCCGGATCCGATCCCTCGACCAGATACGGCTCGTGACCGTACCCGCGCAACAGCGAGGTCAGCTCCTCATCGCCGATCCGCGCCAGCACCGTCGGGTTGGCAATCTTGTAGCCGTTCAGATGCAGGATCGGCAGTACGGCCCCATCCCGCGCCGGGTTGAGGAACTTGTTCGAGTGCCACGAGGCCGCCAACGGGCCAGTCTCCGCCTCGCCGTCACCAACTACACACGCCACGACCAACTCCGGGCTATCCGCGGCAGCGCCGTACGCGTGACTCAGCGAGTAGCCCAGCTCACCGCCCTCGTTGATCGACCCGGGGACGTCGGCCGCGACATGACTGGGGATGCCGCCGGGGAAGGAGAACTGCTTGAACAACCGAGCCATCCCCTGCTCGTCCTGGCCGGTGTTCGGATACGCCTCCGTCCAACTGCCTTCGAGCCAGGTGTGCGCAACGATCGCCGGGCCACCGTGCCCGGGCCCGGTCACCATCATGAAGTCCCGGTTCCGTTGCCGGATCACCCGGTTCAGATGGGTGTAGACCAGGTTCAGGCCAGGCGTCGTACCCCAGTGGCCGAGCAGTCGTGGCTTGATGTGCTCGGGCCGCAACGGCTCCTTGAGCAGCGGGTTCGCCAGCAGGTAGATCTGCCCCACCGACAGGTAGTTGGCAGCCCGCCAATAGGCGTCGATCCCCTGCAGTTCGTCGTCGCTCAGCGGCCGGGCCTCGACCTGCGGCATCGTCACGAATCTCCTCCTCGACCGGGCAGGAACTCCTGGATCTTCGACTTCACGCCTTCCTTGATCACATCGACGCGATCCGAGTCACCGCGGACGATCGACTCCAAGGACTTCTCCAGCTGGTCCCACGTCGCGTGCGGCGGAATCGGCGGTACGGCGGGATCGGTCACGAACTCGACCACGCACGGCCGGTCCGCAGCCAGCGCCTCCTCCCAGGCCGGCGCCACCTCCTCCGGTTTGGCCGCCAGGACGCCCCGAAGTCCGAGACTGCGCGCGTAATCGGCGTACGGGAAGTCCGGCAGCTCCTGCGACGGGAGGAACTGTGGTGAGCCGCCCATCGCCCGCAGCTCCCAGGTCACCTGGTTGAGATCGTTGTTGTGCAGTACGGCGACGATCAGCCGCGGGTCATCCCAGTCCTGCCAGTACTTCGCGATCGTGATCAGCTCGTTGATGCCGTTCATCTGCATCGCACCGTCACCGACCAGCGCGATACACGGACGACCGAGCCGGCCGAACTTCGCGCCGATCACATACGGGACGCCCGGTCCCATCGTGGCCAGCGTGCCGGACAACGAGCCGCGCATGTCGTCACCGAAGCGGAGGTGCCGCGCGTACCAGTTCGCGGCCGAACCGGAGTCGGCCGTCACGATCGCATCCGCGGGCAGGCGGGACGACAGCTCGTGGAAGACGAGCTCGGGATTCACCGGATCCGCCGAGGTCTTGGCCCGCCGTTCCATCACCTCCCACCAGCGGCCGACGTTGCTCTCGACGGTTTCGCGCCAGGAGCGGTCGACCTTCCGTTCCAGCAGCGGAATCAACCGCCGAAGCGTCGCGGCCGAGTCGCCGACGAGGTTGACCTCGAACGGGTACCGCATCCCGATCATCGTCGGGTCCTGGTCGATCTGGACCGCCCGCGCCTTCCCGTACTCGGGCAGGAACTGGCTGTACGGGAAGTTCGACCCGACCACCAGCAAGGTGTCGCAGTCCCGCATCAACTCGTACGACGGCCTGGTCCCGAGCAGGCCGATCGATCCGGTGACCCACGGATGCTCATCGGACAGCACGTCCTTACCCAGCAAGGCCTTCGCCACACCCGCACCCAGCAGGTCGGCGACCGTGGTGACCTCGGCACGCGCCTCCCGAGCGCCTTGCCCGATCAGGATCGCGACCTTCTCGCCGGCGTTCAGCACCTCGGCCGCCCGGTGCAGACCGTCGTCGGAGGGCACCGCGGCCGACCAGGTCAGGTCGAGGCTCGACGGCACCATCTTGAACTCGTGCGAAGGGGCGACGTACTCGAGCTCCTGTACGTCGGCCGGCACCACGACCGCTGTGACGGTACGGCGGGAGGCCGCGATCCGGATCGCGCGGTCCAGCACGTTCGGCAACTGCTCGGGGACCAGGACCTGCTGGCAGTATTCGTTCGCGACGTCCTTGAACAGGGACATCAGGTCGACTTCCTGCTGGTAGTTCCCACCGAGCGCGGATCGCGCGGTCTGCCCGACGATCGCCACGACGGGCACGTGGTCGAGTTTGGCGTCGTACAGGCCGTTCAGCAGGTGGATCGCGCCGGGGCCGCTGGTCGCCGTACAGACGCCGACCCGGCCGGTGAACTTCGCGTACCCGACCGCTTCGAAGGCCGACATCTCCTCGTGCCGGGCCTGCACGAACCGGGGCTGGTCACCGGCCCGTTCCCAGGCCGACAACAGCCCGTTGATCCCGTCCCCGGCGTACCCGAAGACGTGGTCGACACCCCACTCCCGCAGTCGTTGCAGCATCACGTCCGCGACCGTGGTCGTCATACAACTGCTCCTTCCGTCAGAAGCCCAGGGTGGCCAGCAGTTCCAGTACCTCGGGGGTCGACGCCGTCACATCCAGATGGCAGCTGGCCGACCAGCAGCGGCGCTCAGCCACATCAAGGAGATGCGGCAGCACCTCGTGATCAACCGGACCCAGCCCGGCCTCCAGAGCGATCACCACGCGGCGGGTCCGCCGGTCGCAGACATCAACCAGTAGCTCGCGCACCGCAGCCGACACCGCCTCGCTCAGCTGCGCATCGATGATGATCCGGACCTGGGAGCCGACGCGCTCCAGGCGCACCCCCGGATCATTCGCTGGCTCGTACGTCTCGTGCTCAAGAACCGTCATGGACCCCGACCTCCGCCATTGCATGCCGAACCCGCCCCTGCCTGACGAGTCGTTTGCCGGTACCCACACCGGGCGGGCGCAATCAGCGTTTTGTCAGCGGCGGTCGCGGTCGAGGAGGCGGTTGGTGGCGCGTTCGAGGCTGGCTCGGGTCTCGGGGTCGTCCAGGTCCTCTCCGGCGCGGCGGACGGCGGCAGTGATGGTGTGACCGTGTTCGTACTGCTCGATCACCCGAGGATCGACGTACGACGCTCTGGCCACGGCCGGGGTATTGCCGAGATGCTCCGAAACTTCCTCCAGCATGTCGCCGATCGAGTTGTCGGCCTCGGCCAGGTCGACGGCGGCGTGCACGGTGGCTGTCCAGGTCCGCAGATCCTTGACGGTGTACTCCTCGCCGACCAGCTCCTGGAAGCGTTCGTTGACATCGTCGGCATCGATCTCGTGATAGCCGGCCTTGTCGCGGTAGACCAGCAGCCGCGAGCTCTTCGACCGGGCGCGCTTCAGCGAGCGCAAGGCGGTGGCGAGGCGGTCGTCCTCGAGTTCGATCGTGCGCTGCACACCGCCCTTGGCGACGAAATCGAAGACCACTTTGCCCTTGCTGACCCGTACGTCGTCGCGCAGCAGCGTGGCCGCCGCGCGGCTCCCGGAGTCGTCGGCGTACTCGGTGTTGCCGGTCCGGAAGACGCCGTGATCGAGCATCCGCAACGCGACGGCCAGGACCTTCTGCCGGCCCAGACCGCGAGCGCACAGATCCGCGTCCACGGTCTCCCGGAAGGCCGGCAGCCGCCGGGACAGCTGGCGGACCCGATCGTGCTTGTCGGCATCCTGCGCCGTCCGCCAGTCGTCGTGGTACAGGTACTGCCGCCGCCCGGCCTCGTCGGTACCGAGCGCCTGGATGTGGCCGTTCGGGTAGGGGCAGATCCACACGTCCGTCCAGGCCGGCGGGATCGCCAGTGCCCGGATCCGCTCGATGACATCGGCATCGCCGATGACGTTGCCCTTGGCATCCAAATAGCTGAAGCCACGCCCGCGGCCCCGGCGGGTGAAGCCGGGTTTGTCGGGATGGCTACGGCGAAGTCGCATGCCACCCGGTACCCGATCCTGGCGAAGTCAGCTACCGGTTTCGCTGTTCGGGGCGTGGACCGGCTTGGACTGCGCCGACTTCCGCTGCCGCAGGTAGATGGATCCGCCGACGATCGCGGCGACCGCGAGGAACTCGCTCTGCCAGTTCTGGAACGACTCGAACCAGAACTGCGACGTACCGACGTACTGCCAGGCACTGACCGCCTCACCACCGTGGAGCTGCTGATCCTCGCTGTACGCACCCGCGCCGGTCACAGCATGCAGCCAGAACGACAGCAGGAACACGATGCCGAAGGCAATCGCCAGCGAGTTCTCGTACAGCTTCAGTACCAGCTCGGAGCCGTGGCGCACCGGCCACGGCGCCTTCGGATCGTCGCGGTGCTTGCGTGGATCCTCGTCCTGCGGCACGGCCTCGTCGATCGGCCGCGACTCCGCGGAACCCTTCTGCACCAGGAAGGTCGTGAGCAGCACGTACATCCCCATCTGCAGGAACTCCGACTCCCAGTTCTCGAAGACGGTCTCCCCGAACGCCGACGAACCGGCGTACTCGACCAGCGACTGCGCCGGCTGCCCGTGGTCGGCCAGCTCCTCGTTCTCATGCGCGTGTCCGGTCAGCAGTACGCCGATCAGGAACACGGCGAACAGTCCCAGATTCACCAGCAGCAACGCGCGCAACCGCGCCCAACGCATCACTCGACCATGATGACGCAGAATTCGTTGCCTTCGGTGTCACGCAGCACGATGAAATCGTGTTCGTCGGGGTACGGCCAGTCGTCGACCTTGGTGGCACCGAGCTTCAGCAGCCGCTCGATGTGGTGATCGCGCTCGGAGGTGTAGAGGTCCAGGTGCACCGGCGTGGGCGGGTCCGGGATGGCGTCGGTCTGCTGGAGCAGTACCTCGGGCCCGGTGCGGGCCGGGTCGTTCAGGCGCGCGAAGTGGTCGGTGTCGCCGATCTCCTTCTCGTGGGTGTAGCCGAGGGCGGCCGCCCAGAACTCAGCGGCCCGCTTCAGGTCGGTGGCGTTGACGCAGACCGTCGCGAGCCGGAGGTCGCCGATCTCGGCCGGGCGTGCAGTCATGCCTTCCTCCAGAAAGCCAGGCGGGGGTGGGTGTGGTCGAACGTCTTCGGCATCGGGCCGGCCAGCAGGTGGCGGGTCTGGGGATCGAGGTCGAGCGTGTTCCGGTCGAGCAGGTGGCTGACCGCGCTGCTGGTCGTGAGCAGTACGACGTTCTCCCCGGGGCAGCGGGCAGGTCCCTCGCTGAACGGGATGATCGGCCAGTCGCCTTCGGCGCGCCCGTCGAGCCAGACGTCCGGTTCGAAGCGGTCGGCGAACTCCAGCGCTTCGTCGTCACGGTGGAACACCGAGCTGACGATGGCGAACTCGGTCCCCGCAGGCAGGGTGTGGCCGCGCCACTCGGTGTCGGTCCGCGACTCCCGCAGTACGACGAGGGTGGTCGGCCAGAGCCGAAGCGATTCCTGTACGGCGCCTCCCGCGACTGCGAGTAGCGGCGACGACTCCGGGTGCCGGGCTTCGGTGGTGATGCGCTCGACCAAGTCCGGCCGGGTCGCCAGCACGGCCAGGGCACGCCAGACCGCGATCCCGGCGGCGTCGTACGCGAACAGCCAGTGCGGGACCTGGCCTGCGGGATCGGCGTCACCGTCCTTCCGAGGCAGCATCGCGACCAGACTTCCGGGTTCGGCGGCATCGACGTACCGGCTGATGGCTTGAGCGAAGCGTCGCCGTACGGCGTGCTGTCGCGGGGCGAACTCGGCCCAGTTCGCGGCCGCTCGGAGCTTGTCCAGCTCGTCGGTCACCGTGGTGTCGTCGCGGGCGGCATCGCCGAGGACGATCCGCCGGACGAGTTGCGACCAGACCTCCCGGAATTCGTTCCATCCAAGGGTTTCCTGCAGGCGGTCCATCTCTTCGTGAACAACCGCCTGCATGCGCTCCGCGTGCCGATGAACCGGCTGGCTGGTTTGGAGCGCCTCCTCGTTGAGCTTCCGGCGCGGCCAGCGGTCCGGCGGATCGGAGGCGAGCACCGCATGCGGCTGGAAGTGCCTGAGTGCACCCACCTTCTCGGTAGTTGCCGCCGAGAACGGTGTCGGCGTCATGCTCAGCACACGGTGCACGTCCTCGGGTTCGGTGACCAGGGCAACGGTCCGCCCGGCAATCCGGATCGGGACCGGACCGCCGTCGTACCGCTTGCGCAGCCGCCGTACCTCCCGCAACGCCCGCTCATCCACCTGCAACCGCTCGGCAAGGTGCATGAGCCGCGGCCGTCGCAGGATGGCACCACGTGCCACCACAGGCAGGAGTACGTCGCCGATCGCGCGACTCGCATCCAGTAACGAGGCAGAAGGCATCTGATCCGGCATGCCTCCGCCGGTTCCCGGCCGGCGGCCGCTGAAACGATCGGTTTGTCCGCTGTGGCAGCCGGTAACCGGCGGGGTCATGAAACTGGGATTCAAACTGATTGCCGAGGCCTACGGGCCGCTGGAGATCGTCGAGCAAGCCGTGCGGGCGGAGGCGGCCGGCTTCGACTTCGTCGAGGTCAGCGACCACTTCCATCCGTGGGTGAGTGAGCACGAGCACTCCGGGTTCGCGTTCTCGATGCTGGCCGCGATCGCCGCGCGGACCACGCAGCTCGAGCTGGCGACCGGCGTGACGTGTCCGTTCATCAGGTATCACCCGGCCGTGGTCGCCCAGATGGCTGCCACCACAGCGATCCTGTCGGGCGGGCGGTTCACGCTCGGCGTCGGCGCGGGTGAGCGACTGAACGAGCATGTGGTCGGCGCTGGGTGGCCGGCCGTTGCGACTCGGCACGAGATGCTTCGCGAGGCGCTGGAGATCATTCGTCTGCTCTGGGCAGGCGGCTACCAGTCATACAGCGGCAAGCACCTACAGCTGGAAGACGCGCGGGTGTTCGATCTGCCGGACGTTCTGCCGCAGATCGCCGTGGCTGCGGGTGGTCCGTCGGCCGCGCGCATCGCCGGTGAGCTTGGCGATGCGCTGTTCGTGACCGAGCCCAAGGGCGAGCTGATCACGGCGTACGAGAAGGCTGGTGGCAGCGGGCCCAAGTACGCCGAGGTCCCGCTCGCCTGGGCGCCTTCCGCCGACGACGCGGCCGAGTCCGCCCGGCGGTTGTTCCGCTTCGGACTCACTGGCTGGAAGGTTCAGGCCGAACTCCCCAACCCGGTGAACTTCGACGCCGCGACCACGTTGGTGACCGCAGACCACCTGCGCGAACAATTTGCCTGCGGCCCCGATGTGGACCGGCACGTCGAGGTCGCACGGCAGTTCGCTGAGGCCGGCTACGACCACCTCGCGCTGATCAACGCCGGGCCGGACATGGACGGGTTCTTCGGCTTCTTCACCGACGAACTCGGCCCGGCGCTGCGATCCGCCGTACCGGCTTCAAGCTCTTCTAGGTGAACAGGCTGACGCCGCCCGGCCCGACCAGCAGGCCGACCACGATGAGCACGATTCCCCAGGTCAAGGCGCCCCGGACGATCGAAACGATTCCGGAGATCACCAGGATCGCTGCGATGAGCCACAACACGAAGTCCATCAGATATCCCTTCGTTCAAGCCGGCAGACCTTCTACCGGCGTCCCCGAGATCGCAGATCCGGTACCCGGGCCCATGCGTGATTCGGCCTGGGTACCGGCGGTCGCAGGAGTGCTGAGCTTCATTGCGGTCGCGTGAAGATGCGGAGTCGCTGTAACGAACGCTTGAACTCCAGCGATGGTGCAAGCGGAAACCCCCAACGGCAGTTCGGGATTGACTTGTTCAACGAGACCAATGAGCCGAAGCGGACCGGCACCACCTCCGGTCATGACTTCGTCACCGATCCGGGTGACGGCCTGCTCTACTGCACCCAGTGCCCGATGGTCGCCTACGACCTCGCCGACGCCGCCACCGAGCCGGAGTGCCCACTCCCGCTGGAGTCCTGGTCCGCCTAGCCCGGGCACCGCGCGACCGATTGCGGACAGGATCGTCGACAGGGTGGCGGCAGCACGCTAGCTTCCTGGAAAACGCTTGCCGCCACTCTCGCACCGAAGGATCCGCCATGACCTTCCGACGAGCTGCCACTCTTGTTCTCGCCGCCCTGCTCGCGGCCACAGCCACCACCAGTACGACGTACGCGCGGCCGCCCTCCTCGGCCGACATCGCCTCCAAACCCGGTCCCCGCCTCGAGAAGCTCGATCGCGGTCTGGTCGCGACCACCACCAGCGAGGGCGTCTTCCTGAGCTGGCGACTGCTCGGCAAGGAGGCGACGAGCCGGACCGACCACGGCCTGGCCGGGACCGACTTCGCCGTCTACCGCGACGGCAAGCGGCTGGCCACAGTCACCGACAGCACCAACTACCTCGACAAGGCAGGTACGCCGACCTCGCAGTACCGGGTTGTCTCGTTGGTGAACGGTCGCGAGCGGGACCGCAGCGACTACGTCACCCCGTGGTCCGGTGGGTACCGCGAACTGCCGCTCCGCAAGCCCGCCGACGGCGTCACGCCGGCAGGTGAGGCGTACACGTACCACGCCAACGACCTGAGCGTCGGCGACGTGGACGGCGATGGGGAGTACGAGTACGTCGTGCTCTGGAACCCGTCGAACGCCAAGGACGTCTCCCAGATCGGCTACACCGGCAACGTCTACCTCGACACGTACAAGGCTGACGGCCAACTGCTGCACCGGCTGGACCTGGGCGTGAACATCCGGGCCGGCGCGCACTACACGCAGTTCCTGGTCTACGACTTCGACGGCGACGGTCGCTCGGAGATGATGCTGAAGACTGCGCCCGGTACCAAGACGACCAGGTATGCGAAGTCGGGGGAGATCCAGTCCGAGCGCTACATCACCATGCCGGCGGCGGATCGCCGTACCGGCTATAGCCATCAGGACGACTACCGGGTCAGCAAGAGCGGGTACCACGAGCACCTGGTCGGCATGTTCCAGCAGTGGCAGGACCAGCCCGACGTGAAGAGCGGGCAGTGGCCTGCGACGTTGGAGGCCGCGTTCGGCATCGCGCCGAAGTATCAGTATCCGCTCAACCGTGCGGACGCCGTGGCGCTCGTCGACTACTTCATGGACGTCTATGCGCCCAGCCGGAGCACGCGCAATCTGCTCCGCAACTTCGAGGGCTTCATCCTGAAGGGTCCGGAGTACCTGACCGTCTTCGACGGCCTGACCGGCCGCGAACTCCAGACAACCCGCTACGAACCCGGACGAACCGACGACGGCCTCCGCTGGGGTGACTACGCGATGGCCCGGATCGAACCTGGCAACCGGGTCGACCGCTTCCTGGCCGGCGTCGCCTACCTGGACGGATCCCGTCCCTCCGCAGTCTTCGCGCGCGGCTACTACACCCGTACGACGCTCGCCACCTACGGCTGGAACGGCCGGCGGATCACCAAGGGCTGGTCCGTCGACAGCGGCTGGACCCCGATGACGAACCCCTTCAACGACGGCCCGCATGGGCGTGACGGCACCGACCCGACGTACGGATCCATTACTACACAGGGATTCCACTCGCTGAGTGCGGCCGACGTCGACGGCGATGGGAAGCAGGAGATCGTCTACGGCTCAGCCACCATCGACGACGACGGCAGCCTGCTCTACAGCTCGACGGACGTGATGCCGCCGGGCAGCGTGAACCCTGGTTCGATCGCACGGCTCGGGCACGGCGACGCCATGCATGTAACGGATATCGACCCGCAGCGCCCCGGCCAGGAGATCTTCACGGTCCACGAGGGCGGCACCTATGCGCCGTACGGCTATGCCCTGCGAGACGCGGCCACCGGCAAGACCATCTACGGCGAGTACTCCGGGAAGGACACCGGGCGCGGCATGATCGGCGACATCGACCCGTCGCAGCCCGGCCACGAGACCTGGGCCATGCGACTCCGCACCGCGGACGGCGACGCCCTCGGTACGACGTCCCCGGGCACGAACGCGAGTATCCGTTGGGCCGCCGACATGACCACGCAGATCGTCGACGGCGCCCTCGCCGTCACCCCGACCATCAAGGACTGGCGCCGCGGCACCCTCCTGACCGCCGACGGCACCCAAACCAACAACCACACCAAGGGCAATCCGTCCCTGGTGGCGGACATCCTCGGCGACTGGCGCGAGGAGCTACTCGTCCGCACCACCGACAGCAGCGCAATCCGCATCTACCTCAGCACCGAGGTCACCGACCGCAAGCTCTACACCCTGATGCACGACCCCCAGTACCGCGTAGAGGTCGCACGCCAGAACACCGCCTACAACCAGCCGTCGTACACCAGCTTCTACCTAGGCTCCGACACCGACTGGTCGAAAGTCCCGCTGGTCAAGTGATGGTGAGGTCGCGGATGTTCGTGCCGGCGTCGGTGAAGACGAGGTAGACGTCACGGACACCGCGGGTCAGCCGGCGGTCCAGCTGGGCCGTTGTCGTGGTCCAGCTGTAGTGGTCTGCGGTCGCGGGCACGGTCAGGGTGCCTGCGAGGGGACCTGTGGGACTGCCGAGGCGAATCTCTGCCTTGGCAGTTCCTGCCGCGGATCGGGACACGGTGGCTTCCAGGCGGGTGGCACCGCGGTTCAGCTGGACGTCGTGGAAGGCAATCCAGTCGCCTGCTGCGATCTTGCCGACCGCATCGCCGCGAACCTTGGCTGCGTCGATGAACTCGACACCCGAGTAGTCGTCGAAGTCCGACGCCGCGGTACGGCGACTCAGGTCCCTGGGCGGGATGACCTCGCCGCGGACCAGAACCGTCGTACGGGCTCTGATGTCGGCCGACGAACTGCCGACCTGCACGCCCTGCAAGGCCGACTCGACCGTCCACTTGTTGCGGGTCACGTCCCAGAAGGCCAGGTCGCTCGCCTTGACGTCGAAGGAGACGGTACGCCGTTGGCCGGGCGCGAACGTGAGTCGCTGGAACCCGCGCAGTGTCTTGATCGGCTGGGCCACTCGTGAGGTGCGCTGCGCGGTGTAGAGCTGGACGACTTCCTCGCTCGCCGTGCGGCTGGTGTTGGTGACGTCGACGCTGACCTTGAGTCGTCCGTTCGCCGCGACAACCGGTGAGGCTTGGAGACCGTCGTACCGGAACTTGCCGTAGGTCAGGCCGTGGCCGAACGGGTAGAGCGCGCGCGGCCGGTGGTACTGGTAGGTCCAGCCTGCCTTGATCACGTCGAAGTCGAGCGGATCCGGCAGTTCCTCGTCCGTGCGGTACCACGTCTGCGGAAGCCGGCCCGACGGCGCATAGTCGCCGTACAAGACATCGGCGAGCGCTCGGCCGGTCTCCTGGCCCGCATGCGAGGTCCACAAGACCGCCTTGGCCCCCGACCAATCTCCGGTCAACGGGTAGCTGCTCTCCAGCACCACAACGGTTCTGGGGTTCGCAGCAGTGACGGCCTTCACGATCGCCTGCTGGCCGGCCGCCAACGCGGTGTCCTGACGGTCGTCGTCCTCGCGCCCGTTGACGAACGGGTTGCTGCCGACCACGACGACCGCGGTGTCCGCTTTCTTCGCGGCTTCCACGGCGGCCGCCGTACCGCTGACGAGAACCTCTCGCGTGAACTGCGCCGCGGTGTCCGGCGTGGCCGCGCCGATGGCGAGCTTCCCGTCGGGCTGGACCACGATGTACTGGTTAGGGCCGTTCCACGGTTCCTTGATCTCGTTGCCGCGGTAATGCAGAACATAGTTGCCATTGGCCACCTTCACCAGGCGGAACTGCTGCTGGACGAACCAGCCGTTCGGCTTGTCCTGGTTGTTCACCAACTCGCTGCCGCTCCGCGAGACGTACTTGCCGTTGGCCGCCGCACGCAGCGCGAGGGTGTCGCCACCCCAGTCGAAGACATCCAGCCCCTGCGCCGATCCAGCGGTGTCCGCGTCGGCGGCCAGGGCGCCACCAGCAGCACCGGCCGGAGCGGTCACATACTTGCCGTTGGCAACGGACCGCAGTGCGATCCGGTCCACACCTTCGGTCGCCGTGACCGTACTGCCCGCGCCGAGTCGCTCGGCGATACCGGCCCGCGGGGTGATCCGGTACGGCATCGTCCCGGAGTACCAGTCTTCGTAGATGGAGTCGGCCAACTGGCCGATCACCGCGACGTTCTTGGTGCGGGCGGGCTTGAGCGGCAGGGCCTGATTCTTGTTCTCGAGCAGAACCATCTGCTTGCGCGCAGCCTCGCGGGCCAGTGCACGGTGGGCGGGGTTGTCGATGGTGTCCGGCCCGATCTTCTCGTACGGGTTCCGCCCCGCCGGATCGAATTCGCCCAACCGGAAACGCACCGAGAGCAGGTGTCGGACCGCATTGTCGATGTCAGCCTCGGTGAGCAGCCCTTGAGCCAACGCCTGCTTCACCGCAGCGACCGTCGGACCACCGTTGGCGTCGTTCTCGGTGAAGCTGTCGAGACCGGCCTTGATCGCCGCGGCGTTGGCCTCGACCGGCGTCGGATAATACTTCTGCGAGCCACTGATGTTCCCAGCACCCGAGGCGTCGCCGACGATCATCAGCTCATCGGCCGACCACGACCGCACCGTCTCGTTCAGCTCGGGTGACACGTGGGTCGGGCGCCCGTTGACCAGGTTGTAGGACGCCATCACGCCAGTGGCCGCTCTTGCGGTCAGCGCCGGCTGGAACGCCTTGTACTCATACTCATGCAGCACCCGGGGCGGCACACTCGCCGACACCCGGCTCCGATCCGCCTCGACGTTGTACGCGGCAAAGTGCTTCAGGGTCGGCGCCGTCTTGAGATACCGCGGGTCGTCACCTTGCAGACCACGCCCGTACGCCGTCGCGATCTCACTCGTCAGCAACGGATCCTCGGCGTACCCCTCCTCGTTGCGCCCCCACCGGGGATCGCGCAGCTGGTTCACCACCGGGGCCCACAGATTCAGCCCGTTCTTCGCCGGATCGAGCTTGTTGAACCCGCGCGCCTCATCGCCGACAGCCGCACCGACCCGCTTGATCAACCCCGGATCCCACGTACTGCCAAGCCCCACAGCCTGCGGAAACACCGTCGCCTTCCCCAACCAAGCCACCCCGTGCAGTGCCTCGGTACCAGTCTTGAACGACGCGATCCCCAGCCGCGGAATCGCCGGCTGGTACTGATGCAGCAGCGAAACCTTCTCATCCAGCGTCAACCGCCCAGTCAGATCCCCCAACCGGGTTGCGAGCGGAAGCTCCGGATCCCGAAACGGCAGCACCCCCTCAGCCCGCGCGGGTTGCCCCACCAGAAACGCAGGAACAAGCAACAGCGCCACCAGGGCGCTCCCAACTCGACGGCGATAGCTCACGGCGGTCCCCTCCACGAAGTGTCGAAGCGCTTCGACTATCAACGCACCAACTCCCACCGTCAAGACCGAAGCACTCGCAAGAACCGCAGGAACGCGTTCCCACCCTCCCCCGACAG
>NZ_SMKA01000229.1 GCF_004348455.1 Kribbella albertanoniae | reverse complement strand
GGCTGCGGCGGTTGCGGTGTTGATCTTGACGGGGGTGATGGGGGCTCCGTCGGTGGGGCCGTTCTGGGGCTTGACGCCGGCTTGGGCGACCTTGTCGATGAGTTTGAGGCTGGGCTCGTCGAGGGTGCCGAAGGCGGTGTACTGCGGGCCGAGACCGGAGGCGTCGCCGTACACGACGAAGAACTGGCTGCCGTTGGTGTTCGGGCCGGAGTTGGCCATGGCGAGGATGCCGCGACCGTACTTCAGGGTCGGGTAGACCTCGTCGGCGAAGCTGTAGCCGGGACCGCCGCTGCCGCTGCCGCTCGGGTCGCCGCACTGGAGGACTTGGAGGCCCTCACCGACGGTGAGCCGGTGGCAGGAGGTGTTGTCGAAGTACTTCTGGCCGACCAGGTTCAGGAAGCTCTTCACCGTGCAGGGGGCCAGGGCGCTGTCCAGGGTGACCTGGAGGTCGCCGATGGACGTGTTCAGGCTGACCTTCGACGTACCGGACGACTTGACCTTGCCGTCGGCCGGCGGGTCGACCTTCTTGCTGGCCGGCTCGGCGCCCTTCTTGTAGCTGCAGTCGACCTCGGCCGGCAGCGGCGCCGGCCGCTTCAGCGGCGCGGCCAGTGCGGTCGGGATGCTCTTCGGCTTGCCGTCCGGTCCGGCGTCGGCCGGCGCCGACGGCGTGTCCGAGGCCGCCGGGGTGTCGCTGCCCTTCGGACCGAAGATCACGAAGACTCCGACCAGGACTGCGACGACGGCCACCACAGCCGTGACCGTGACGGCCAGATTCCGCCGCTGCCTGGCCTGCTCAGCCTGCCGCTCGGCCTGCCGTTTGGCCTTCCGCGCCGCGAGCTGCTGCTCGTGGGTCCTCTTGGACATGCAAACCCTCCCTCACCGAGATGTCTGGAGGGAACTTACAGCGTCAACCTGAGAACTGTCTGTTAAACCACCTGAACTGTGATCAGCCAGTACGACGACCCGGTCGGCCGGACCGAGCGTCAAGGGCGCGTTCGGAGCCGGGTTCAGCACCACCCCGTACGCCGGCGCCCGGTGGAACTGCTCGTGCAGCCGGTACCCGATCGCGGTCTCCCCACGGCGTCGCGCAGCCTCGGCCAACGTCGCGAAATCGGCCGTCTGCCCGGGCAGCAGGTAGTCGGTCGCCGGGTTCAGGTAGATCTCGGCCCCGTCCGGGCTGAGCAGCTCGGCGAACACCCCGGCCACGTGCCGGTTCTCGGTCAGCTGGGTGAGCAGCAGACTGATCAGCTTCTCGCTGACCACGAAGTCGTCGGCCCGCGTGACCTGCGCGATCTCGCGGTTCGCCTCGTCGTTGATCTCGCTGACGATCGAGTACGGATCGCCGAGCCGCTGCCCGAGGTCCCGCAGGTGCAGCAGCGTCAGCAGGGTCCGCGCGTCGGCCTCCTGCTCACCACGTGCATCCGCCGACAGCACGATCACATGCTGATAGCTGCCCACGTCGAGCCCTTCCAGCTGCGCCCGGTTCGTCGGGTCGCAGTACGTCGTACCAACCGTGAGGTGGTCGTATTCGCCGAGCAGGACCTCGTCCGGGCCGGCCACCTGCAGGTGTGATCCCGGGGCGGCGAACTCGTCGAGCAGCGCGACGATCTTCGGGGCGCGCTTGTTCCAGCCGATCATCAGCGTGCGCGCAGGATCCGCCGTACGGCGAACTTCCGGAGCGATCGCTTCGGCGACGACCGGGAGTGGCGTGGGTGCCCGGTGGATCAGGCTGTCGTCGTCCGCGAGCAGGATCAGCTCGTCGGTCGCATCGATGATCCGAGCCTCGACCGGGTTGAGGTCGACCCGGCCGGTGGCGGTCCGGAGACCGACCAGGACACCGCGGTTGAAGCTCCGCGCGATGTCACCAAACGGTTGGTTGGCAGTGGTGGGATCGGATCGCAGGTAGAACTCGGTCCCCGCGAACGCGAGCAGATCGGTGCACACCGCAGACAGCCCCGACTGCCGGTGCGCCTGGACGATCAGTCGGACCGCGAGGTCGTCGGCGCCGACCAGCTGGGTCCGCGGACCACCGGCAAGCTGCGCCGCGGCGAGGTTGTCGGAATCGTTGACCGCGGCCACAACCTGCGGACCACCAGCGGTCCGATTGCCCAGAGCGAGCAGGATCTTGATCACCTGGATGTCGGCGTCCCCGGCCGGCGGCGGCAGCACCATCACCGACCGCGCCTCGGCCAGGTTGACCAGGTCCAGATCGGCCGGCCGCAACGGGTTCCCGGTCCGGCAGACGACGACCGTCCGCCCGAGGTCGCCGACGCGGGCGCGGAGTGCGTCCTCCATCTCGACCTTGTCCTTGTCGGCCAGGATCGCGATACACGAACGCCGCTTGCTGTGGTTGGCCTGCACCAGCTCGGTCACCACCGTGAACACCTGCTCGGACCACCCCAGTACGACGGTGTGCCCGCGCTCGACGACCTTCGACCGGCCCTTCCGCAGGTCGGCGATCTTGCCTTCCAGACCGGCGGTGAGCACGCCGATGAACGCACTCACCACGAAGATCCCGCCGACCGTGATCGCCAGCATCAGGAACATGAACACCGGACTCCCGGAGTCCCCGCTCACCGTCCCGGCATCGATCGCCCGCATCAACGTCAACCAGAAGACATCCGGCCACCCGCCGTGCTGCTGCACGTCATCCGGTACCAGCCAGATCACCAGCACCGAAACGATCAGCACCAGCAACGTCGACGCCAGCCCCAGCCACCCCACCAACGCCGGCGTCCCCCGGGACATCGTGCTGTCGAACCAATACCGAGCCCGCGCCCGCCACATACGCACTCCTCATCCTCACGTGAACCCGGTGACTATAAGCGGTGGTGGGTGGTGCGGACCGCCACGCCATCACAACTGCGGTTCCGCGGCGGATCCACGCGTGACTGGTGGTGATGCGAGCGATTGTGATGGCCTGGGCGTCCGCGTTCGGCGGTTGCGGTTGAGGTGTAGACCGGTATGCTGCGGCGATTCGTTCGAGCTGGGGAGGGTTCATGCGGGGTTGGGGATTGGTGCCGGCGGTCGGGATTGTTGCGGCTGGGCTGGTGGGGGTGCCGGGGACGGCGCAAGCTGCGCCTGCCGCGACGGCGCCGGTGTGCCGGTTCGGGGTGCCGGCCAAGTTGACGATCACTGCGCCGGACACGATGGTCGACTTCGGCTACGGAGCCGCTTGCCCGAAGACCATGGTCGATGCCACCTGGATGGGACGGGCAGAGGGCATCGACGGTTCGAGCTATACCGTGCACTGCACCTGGGGGAACCCGCCGTGCGGGTTTGTGGTCGACCTCTCCTATCCCGGTCACACCATGCACTGGATTCCGCAGGGCTACGGCAAGGATGCGAACGGGCGGAAGGTTGCCGAGTTGCGGTCGGCGACCTCGATCACGAAGTACGGCGCGGCGGTGAAGCTGACCGCGGGTCGGGTGGGGACGAAGACCACGTTGAGCGCGCGGCCGACGTACTACAGCGCCAAGACCAAGGGCTTCGTGCGGCACCACGGGCGCGTGCTCTTCCAGTCCAAGGATCCGGGTTCCTCGACCTGGAAGGACCTCGGCTACGTGGTGCCGAACTCCACCGGCGCCGCCGTCTACACGATCACCACCAACCGCAGCCGGGCGTATCGCGCGTACGTCGCGTCGTCGGCGACGGTTTGGTACGCCTACTCGGCCCCTGTCACCAAGTAGTGACCCTCTGGTGGGCATACTGGGTATCTAGATACTCGGTATGCACATCGATCTGAGGGAGAACGACATGAAGGTTCGGATGCTGGGGACGGCTCTGGGTGTGGTGGCGTTGGCTGGGGTTCCGGTGGCGGCGCAGGCGGCGCCGGTGCAAGCACAGACGACGCAGCCGTATCAGCACCTGGTGACGGTCGACAGCAACGGCTGGTCGACCGGGGGTACGTATGTCGCCACCGGTGGGGACATCAAGCTGAAGCTGACCACGCTGGAGAAGAGCACCAAGGTCTTCGTGGAGCGGTGTGAGGGTGCGGATCTGGGCGACGTCCAGACCTTCACCAAGGCGAAGCCGAGCCACACGCTGGCCACCGGCGTCGAGAAGGGCGAATGCTTCATCGTCCTGCTCTCGCCGGCGACCGGCAAGGGTGGCTACTTCGTCAAGGGATCTCTGGCCTACTAGTCCTTGATCTCGCAGAGGACGGCGCCGGCCGAGACGGTGGCGCCGACCTCTGCGGACAGGCCGGTCACGGTGCCGGCCTTGTGCGCGTTCAGCGGCTGCTCCATCTTCATTGCCTCGAGGACCACGATCAGGTCGCCCTCGGCGACGGTGGCGCCTTCCTCGACGGCCAGCTTCACGATCGTGCCCTGCATCGGGGAAGTCAGCGAGTCACCAGAGGCGGCTGCCTTGCCCGAACCGCCACTCCGGCGAGCCGGCTTCTTCTTCGAGGCGCCTGCCGCAGCGCCGCCGCCGACCGACACCCCGAACCCGGCCGGCAGTGCGACCTCGAGCCGCTTACCGCCGACCTCGACGACGACCTTCTCCCGCTCGGCATCCGAAGGCGCCTCCGCGGTCGGGCCGTCGTACGGCGTGAGCTGGTTGTCGAACTCGGTCTCGATCCACCGGGTGTGCACGGTGAACCCATCCTCGCCGACGAACGCCGGGTCCGACACGACCGTCGCGTGGAACGGGATCACGGTCGGCATGCCCTCGACGACGAACTCACGCAGTGCCCGCCGGGACCGCTCGAGCGCCTGAGTGCGGTCGTGACCGGTCACGATCAGCTTGGCGACCAGCGAGTCGAACGCGCCGGGCACGGTCTCACCCTCGTCGTACCCGCCGTCGATCCGGACGCCCGGACCGCTCGGGGGCTTCCAGCGGGTCAGGGTGCCGGGTGCGGGCAGGAAGCCGCGGCCGCCGTCCTCGGCGTTGATCCGGAACTCGATCGAGTGGCCGGTCACCACCGGGTCGTCGTACCCGAGCTCTTCACCGTTGGCGATCCGGAACATCTCGCGGACCAGGTCCAGTCCGGTGACCTCCTCGGAGACCGGGTGCTCGACCTGCAGCCGGGTGTTGACCTCGAGGAACGAGATCAGCCCGTCCTGGCCGACCAGGAACTCGCAGGTCCCGGCGCCGACGTACCCGGCCTCGCGCAGGATCGCCTTGGATGACGTATAGAGCGTCTCGAGTTGCGACGGGGTGAGGAACGGCGCGGGCGCCTCCTCGACCAGCTTCTGGTACCGGCGCTGCAGCGAGCAGTCCCGGGTGGAGACGACCACAACGTTGCCGTGGGCATCGGCCAGGCACTGGGTCTCGACGTGCCGCGGCTTGTCCAGGTAGCGCTCGACGAAGCACTCACCGCGGCCGAACGCGCTGACCGCCTCGCGGGTCGCGGACTCGAACAGCTCCGGGACCTCCTCCAGGGTGCGGGCGACCTTCATCCCCCGGCCGCCACCGCCGTACGCCGCTTTGATCGCGATCGGCAGGCCGAACTCCTGGGCGAACGCGACCACCTCGTCGGCGCCGGCCACCGGGTTCGGCGTACCGGGGACCTGCGGGGCGCCGACCTTCTCGGCGATGTGCCGGGCCTTCACCTTGTCGCCGAGGGAGTCGATCGCGGCCGGCGGCGGGCCGATCCAGATCAGCCCGGCGTCGATCACGGCCTGGGCGAACTCGGCGTTCTCGGCCAGGAAGCCGTACCCCGGGTGCACCGCGTCCGCGCCGGAGCGGGCCGCGAGGTCCAGGATCTTGGTGATGTTCAGGTAGGAGTCGGCCGGGGTCGACCCGTCCAGCGCGTACGCCTCGTCGGCCAGCCGGACGAACAGCGCGTCCCGGTCCTGGTCGGCGTACACGGCGACGCTGCCCAGGCCGGCGTCGGCCGCCGCCCGGACGACCCGGACCGCGATCTCGCCCCGGTTGGCGACCAGCACCTTGGTGATCTGCTTGTTCGACACAGCGTGACTCCCTTCAAGCCTGGGAGCCACTCTAGAGTCCAAACTCTGGGCCTGGGGGAGGTTGTTGGTCACAGTCGGCGGACCTGCGCCACTGACCAACCCCGTTCAGCGGCCCGAGTCGCCGCTGCGCTGAGCGTGGGCGGGCGTGTCGCGCGGAGGTTGGTCAGTGGTGGCGGTCCGCCCTAGGCTTCCGACGGAGCCTCGATCTGGGAGTGTGTGCGGATGACCATCCTCGAACCGTTGGCAGGGACCGTTCCGGCGGAGTGGGAGAAGTTCGACGACCGGTTCGACGGGATCCGGGGCGACCAGCACCTGGAGCGGCTGTGGACCGGCGGGCGGTGGGTCGAGGGCCCGGTGTACTCCCCGGCGGGGCGCTACCTGCTCTGGAGCGATATCCCGAACGACCGGATCCTGCGCTGGGACGAGACGTCGTACCAGGTTTCGGCCTTCCGGGCACCGGCCGGGAACACGAACGGTCACACCCTCGACCAGCAGGGCCGGCTTGTCAGCTGTGAGCACGGCAACCGGCGGGTGACGCGGACCGAGCACAACGGGCGGATCAGCGTGCTCGCCGACAACTACGAGGGACACCGGTTCAACAGCCCGAACGACGTCGTGGTCAAGCGCGACGGTTCGATCTGGTTCACCGATCCGTCGTACGGGATCTCCAGCGACTACGAGGGGTACAAAGGTGAGATCGAGACTGAGGGCTGCCATGTCTACCGCGTGTCGGCGGACGGTGGGCTGACCCGGGTCGCGGACGACTTCGATGGGCCGAACGGGATCGCGTTCTCGCCGGACGAGTCGCTGATCTACATCACCGACACCGAGCGTGCGCACATGCGCGTCTTCACCGTCGAGGGCGACCGGATCAGCGGTGGCGAGGTCTTCGCGGAGTGTGGGAACGGCGCGTTCGACGGCATCCGGATCGACACCGTCGGCCGGGTCTGGGCGTCGGCCGCGGACGGCGTGCACGTCTATCACCCGGACGGCACCCTGCTGGGCAAGCTGCTGGTCCCGGAGACCGTCTCCAACCTGACCTTCGGCGGCGCCAAGCGGAACCGCCTCTTCATCACCGCCACCACGTCCGTCTACTCCCTCTTCACCACGGTCAATGGCGCCGCCCAGCCGTATGACCCCCATGTCTGAGTTCGGCCCGGTACTGCGGAAGTTCCGCAAGACGGCCGGTTTGTCGCAGGAACGGCTCGCGGCGGTGGCCGGAGTGAGCGTCGAGGCCATCAAGACCCTGGAATCCGGTCGGCGCCGGCACCCCCGATCGGGCACGCTGAAACTCCTCGCGGACGGGCTCGGCTTGACCGAGACGCAGCGGTCGCAGTTACTCGCGGCCGGCGCCCGGACGAAGGCCCGGGTGACCATCCCGCGGGAGCTGCCGGATGACGTCTACTCCTTCGTGGGCCGCGAGGATCAGGTCGCCGAACTCGAGAAGACCTTCACCGCCCAGGAGCCGCGGCCCGGAGTCGTGGTGACGTCCGCCATCGGCGGGATGGGCGGTATCGGCAAGACCGCCCTAGCCATCCACCTGGCGCATCTGGTCGCCGATCGCTACCCGGACGGCCAGCTGTATCTGAACCTGGGCGGATTCGGGCCCGGCCGGCCGCTGACGGTGACGGAGGCGCTCGGCCGGTTGATGGACAGCCTCGGGGTTCAGGGGCCGGATGATCCCGGCGACTCCCACGAGGCCGCCGCCCGCTACCGGTCGGCGTTGGCCGGCCGTCGGGTCCTGGTGGTACTCGACAACGCCGCCGACGCGGCGCAGGTCGCGCCTTTGTTGCCGGGGGCATCGACCTGCGCGGTGCTGATCACCAGCCGCCGGACGCTGACCGCCCTGCCCGGCGTCGCGCACGTGCTGCTCGACGTCCTGCCGGACCAGGACGGTATCGAGATGCTGACCCGGATCGTCGACGACGACCGGATCGCGGCCGACCCGGTCAACGCACTGGCGATCGTCCGGTTGTGCGGTGGTCTTCCGCTCGCTCTGCATCTTGCGGGGGCCCGGCTCGCCGACGAGCCGTCCTGGGGCCTCGCCGACCTGGTCCACCGTTTGGAGACCAGCAGGAACCGGCTGGACGAACTCTCGACCACGGATCGCGACGTACGGGCAAGTATCGAGTTCTCCCTGGCCGCGGCGACCGACCGCGATACCGAGGCCGTCGAGGCGTTCAAGCTCCTCGGGCTTCATGAGGGCGACGAACTCAACGTACGCGTCGCCGCGGCTCTGCTCGACCTGCCCGTCGACGACGTGAGCCTTCGGCTGGAGCGCCTCGTCGACCTGTACCTGATCGAGTCCGTCGGCCCGCACCGCTACCGCATGCACGACTTGGTCCGCAGCTACGTCAAGGAAACGACCGCCGCGCTGACCGACGAACGAGCCCGCGAGGCCGCACAACTGCGAGTCCTCCAGCTGTGCCTCGCGATGGGCTGGCAGACCCGGATGACCCGATTCAGCGACGACCTGTCCGAAGCCTGGTACGACGCCAGCTGGACGACCGGGGCCGCGCAGTTCACCGTTGACGAGATCTTCGCGTGGTTCGACGAGGAGATCGAGGAAGTCATCAGCGCCGTACGGCGTGCTGCCGCCGGAGGCCCGCAGCAGCGCGCGATGCTGGCCCGGCTCGTCCTGGGTCTGCTGCCGTACTGCTATGTCCGGCGCCGGCACTCCGACGGGGTGCTCCTGGGCACCTTGGCGATTGGCGTCAAGGAATCGGCCGAGGAGCCGTTCGCCGCAGCCCTGCTGCCGTTCGAGGTCGCGCAACAGTGTGGATCGGCCGGCCAGCATGTGCGGGCGGTCGAGTACATGACCACCGCGCTGGCCGCACCCAAGATCCGCGCGTACGACCGGGCCTACATCGAAGCCGAGGTCTTCCTCGGCCACTACCTCGTGGAGCTCGGCCGGCTCGACGAAGCGATCGCCTCGGCCGGACGCGGGGTCGAGGTAGCGCTGCGCAGCGGCGATGAGGTCGCCGAGGCCGAGGGCCGGCTGATCCTCGGCCTAGCCGCCGGCAGACAAGGCCGAACCGCCGCGCAGGACCGCGAATTCGACCGTGCCGTCGAGGTGATCCGTCGGCTGGGCACAGCCCACGAACGCTACTGGCTGCTCTGCCTCGCCGGCCTGTCGTACTACGAAGCCGGCCGGCTCGACGAGTCCTCGGCGTACCTGGAAGAGGCCCGCGCAGCGGCGACCGAGGACGGCGACGAGTTCGCGGTCGCCGAGGCTCTCGAAGGCCTCGGCCGCGTCGAGTCGGCCCGCGGCCACCTAGACCTCGCCGAACAACACCTCCGAGCCTCCCTCCAAGTAGTCCAAGGAACCTGGCAAGCCGAAGCCCGCGTCCGCGAACGCCTCGGCCACGTCCTCCTGGCCGCCGCCCGCCCAGCCGAGGCCAACGCCCAATGGCGATCCGCTCTGGACCTCCTGGTGCGGCATGGGTCGCCGCAGGCAGATGAGGTTCGCAGATTGCTGGGACCCGATGTCTGAGCTCGGCCCGCTGCTGCGGGGGTTCCGCAAGGCGGCCGGTCTGACGCAGGAGCGGCTCGCGATGGAGTCCGGTGTCAGTGTCGAGGCCATCAAGTCTCTTGAGGCGGGCCGTCGTCGGCATCCCCGTTCGGACACGGTGAAGCTGCTGAGTGCTGGACTCGGGCTGAGCGATGCGGAGCAGGCCGACCTGCTGACTGCAGGTTCCAGGTCAGCAACGCGTGCCGGTACGCCGCGTCGGTTGCCGGACGATCTCGCCGATTTCAATGGACGCGAGCAGGAGGCGGCGCAGCTCGAGAAGATGTTCACCGCCGGGCCGGAGCAGCCCGGGGCTGTGGTGATCGCGGTGATCGCCGGGATGGGTGGTATCGGGAAGACTGCGCTGGCAACTCACGTCGCGCATCGGGTGGCTGATTGGTATCCAGGTGGTCAGCTGTATCTGAATCTACGGGGCTTCGGTCCTGGTGAGCCGATGCCGGTCGGTGAGGCGCTGGGTCGGTTGATGGACAGTCTGGGGCTGCAGGTTCCCGACGATCCGGGCGACGTTCACGAGGCGGCCGCGCGGTATCGGTCGGCCCTTGCCCGGCGCCGCGTGCTGGTGGTGCTGGACAACGCGGCCGATGCGGCCCAGGTGACTCCATTGTTGCCGGGGGCATCGACCTGCGCGGTGCTGATCACCAGTCGCCGGACGCTGATTACGCTGCCGGGTGCGACGCACCTGATGCTCGACGTGCTCCCCGATGAGGACGCCGTACGGATGCTGGGAACGGTGGTCGGCGACGACCGGGTCGCGAACGATCCGGTCAATGCGTTGTCGATCGTGCGGTCGTGCGGTGCTCTCCCGCTGGCGCTGCACATCGCCGGTGGCCGCCTCGCCGACGAACCGTCCTGGACCGTCGCCGACCTGAACGATCGGCTGGCGGACAGCCGGCACCGGCTCGGCGAGTTGTCGACCGGAGACCGCGATGTCCGGGCGAGCATCGAGTTCTCGCTGGCTGCTGCGCAAGGCGACGACACCGCCACCGTGGACACGTTCAAGCTGCTCGGCCTGCACGAGGGCGACGAACTCGACGTCCAGGTCGCCGCTGCGCTGCTCGACCTCGGAGTGGCTGAAGCCGAGCAGCACCTGGAACGCCTGGTCGACCTGCAACTCGTCGAGTCCCTCGGCCCACACCGCTATCGCCTGCACGACCTGATCCGCAACTACGTCCAGGAAACCACCGCCCGCCGTACCGACGCGGCGGCCCGCGAGGCTGCTCGTCTGCGGCTACTACGGCTCTACCTGGCGATGGCCTGGCGAAGCCGCGAGCGCTTCCAGACGCAGCAGACCACGGACTGGGGGGCCGCCGGCTGGACCGCGGCTGCGGGCAGGCTGTCGATGGACGAGATCTTCGCCTGGTTCGACACCGAGATCGATGAGATCGCGGCCGCTGTCCGGCGAGCTGCCGACGGATCGCCCGCCGAACAGGCGCTGGTCGCGAAGATCGTGCTCGGCCTGATCCCGTACTTCGGTATCCACCGTCGCCATTCCGAGGCCGTCGCGCTCGCGACCATCGCGCTGTCCACGGTCGGGACGGACCCGTTCGCGACCGCACTCGTGCCGTACTCGTTGGCTCAGCAGTGTGGTTCGGCCGGTCTGTACGAGCAGGCCATTGACTACATGACGGTTGCGCTGCAGGCGCCGAAGACGATCGAGTACGCCGACCAGCATGCCTGGGGGGAGATCCGCCTCGGCGAGTTCCTGATGGAGCTCGGCCGCCTCGACGAGGCCGCAGCCTCGGCCCGCAGCGGCGTTGCACGCGCTGTGCGCATCGGGGCGGAGCGCACCGAGGCCGCCGGCCGCTTGATCCTCGGCACGATCGCCGGTCGCCAAGGCCTGCCCGCCGTGCAGGATCGGGAGTTCGGGCGCGCCGTCGAAGTCGTCCGGCAGGTCGACCCACCAGCGGCGCACTACATCCTTCTGCACGTCGGCATCTCCTACCGCGACAGCGGTCACCTCCTGGAGGCCGCGGCCTACTTCGAGACGTGTCGTACGGCGGCCCTCGCCGTCGGCTATGACCACGCGGTCGCCGAAGCACTGGAAGGCCTCGGCCAGGTAGAGCTTGCCCGAGGCAACCTTTCTGCCGCCGAATCCCAGCTGCGCGCGGCCCTCGAGATCATCCAGGGGACCTGGCAGCCCGAAGCCCGCGTCCGCGAACTCCTCGGGCAGGTGCTCGCGGCGGCGAACCGCCGGACCGAAGCCGAAGCCGAGTGGGAACTCGCTCTGGATCTCCTGGTCCGGCACGGCTCTCATCGCGCGGACAAGGTACGGGGACTTCTGCATGACTGAGCGGGCTCGGGGAGACCGAGCCCGCTCAGCACCAGTGGTGGTTGGCGTTGGAGCCGTGCCGCAGGTGTCAGAGCTTCTTGAGTTGGTCGATGATGGTGAAGACGGCTAGGAAGCCGAAGGCCAGGAAGGCGAAGGCCAGGACGGCGGTGCGGACCGGGGTGATGCGGATGGCCTTGGGGAGGGCTCGGGAGTTCATGTACCAGAGCAGGCCGGAGTAGACGAACATCATGGTGCCGGCGGTGCAGGCCGAGATGACCAGCAGGACCAGGGGCTGGGTGAGGCCGGACAGGAGGACGATGATGCCGAAGGCAACCAGTCCCCAGACGAGGCCGAAGTACAGCTTGGACTCGGTGATCTTGGAGGTGCGCAGGTAGCGGGCCTTGATCATGTCGGCGGTCAGGCGGGAGGTGTAGTCGACGATGCCGGCCGCGGCGGCGAACAGGGAGAACGCGCCGATCGCCCAGAACAGGTAGCCGAACCAGCCGCCGACCAGGGTCTGCAGGGTGACGCCCTCGATCTTGAGGAAGCTGATGTTGTTCTTGACGGTGTCGTCGCCGAACAGGGTCGCGTGCGCGAGCATCGAGGTGAAGACGATGGTCGCCACGGTGATCGCGACGAAGGTCATGCCCTGCTCGATGTTGGCGAACTTCCACCAGCGCTTCCAGCGGGCCATGTTGACGTCGTCCGGGGGGAAGACGTAGCCGTTCGCGGTCGGGTCGGCCGTGGGTTCGCCGGTGATCGGTGAGGTCAGGCGCGGGACGTGCAGACCTTGGCCGAAGCCCTTGTCCCGGATCCAGTTGCTCTGGACGAGATTCTGCCCGCCACCTGCTCCGGCGTACGCGATCGCGCCCATCATCAGCGCGAAGCCGAGCTGCTCGACCGGGAACTCGGGGTGCGTGGCGGCGTCGCCGAGGGCGCTGTACGTCTTGGCGCGGATCGCGAAGATCAGCGCCAGTACGACGAGGAGTGCGACGGCCAGGATCTTGACGAAGATCAGCCGCTCGAGCATCACGTAGACGACCGGGGCGAACGTCAGGATCAGGCCGATCGCGAGCAGGATCCCGATCGCGATCCAGGCCGCGTCGCCGCCGCCGAACAGGTAGGTCAGCATCGTGGCCGAGCTGGTCGCCCAGCCGGGCCACATGTTCGCGAAGTAGGTCATGATCGCGAAGAACAGGCCCCAGTGTTTGCCGAACCTGTTGAAGCCGGTCAACGCTGTCTCACCAGTGGCCAGCGTGTACCGCTCGATCTCCATGTTCAGGAACCACTGGATCCCGACTCCGACCAGCGCGCCCCAGAGGAACACCAGCCCGACCTGGCTGGAGATGTAGGGCCACAGGATGAACTCTCCCGAAGCGAGCCCCACTCCCGCCCCGACCATCCCCGGTCCGATCACCTTCCAGGTCTTGGTCGGTGGTTCGGGCAGGTCCCGGACCTGTGGGGCGGGCAGGTTCTTGGTCGGCAACGCGAACTTGCCGTGGTCCGTCGTGGTGCTGTCAGCCATTCCGGGCTCCTCACATCCTCGACTCTTTCGGTGAGGTTAGCGGTTGCGGAGTGCCGAGAACCACTTCTCGGCCAAAAGCAACCACTCCGTGCCGGCGAAGCGTGTATGGAGGCAGACACAGTCACCAACCGGCCTGGCATCCGCCCCGATGCCGGGTTGTGCGACGTTGTGAGGGGCGGAAGACGACACCGTGGTGGGGAATACAGACAAGAGACCGGAAGACGAGGCGCCGGGGGCGGGGATGCCGGCGCGGCTCGATGCCGAAGCACGCCTGCTGATCGGGCCGGTCAACTTCGCCGGGCAGGCGACGCAGTGGGCCCGCGCGCTCGAGGGGCAGTCGCCGACGACGAAGGTGACCGCGTTCGCCTTTACCAACGGGGTTCTGGACTACCCGGTCGACTACAGGGTGTCGTGGACCACGTACCGGCGGCATCGACCGTGGCAACTGGAGTTCTACCACTACGTCGTACAGAACTACACGCACGTGCTGATCGAGGCAGGGCGGCCGATGTTCGGCGTGGTGCACGGTCCGGACTCCACGGGTGACCTTCTGCATCTGCTGGGCAAGGGCGTTCAGGTCGGGTTGCTTGCCCACGGCACCGACGTCCGCATCCCCAGTCGGCACGTCGAGACCGAGCGCTGGTCGCCGTTCCCCGATATGGAGGACACGACCGTCGAGGTGATGGAGCGGAAGGCCACTCGCACGGTCGAGCTGTTCACGTCGTACCCGGGTCCGGTCTTCGTCTCCACACCCGATCTGCTCGACTACGTGCCCAAGGCAATCTGGTGCCCGGTCGTGGTCGATGTCGATACCTGGCGTAGCGATGCGCCGGTGCTGGAGCGCAAGAAGCCGGTGGTGGCCCACGCGCCCAGCAAGGCAGCGATCAAGGGGTCCGATCTGATCGACCCGATCATGGTGGACCTGGACCGCCGCGGCCTCATCACGTATCGCCGGGTGCAGGGTGTCGACCCGTCGGAGATGCCGGCCGTGTACGGCGATGCGGACATCGTGATCGACCAGTTCCGGATCGGCAACTACGGGGTCGCCGCCTGCGAGGCGATGGCGGCCGGGCGGATCGTCGTGTCGTACGTGTCCGAGTCGGTGCGCGGCCGGGTGGTCGATGCGACCGGGCTCGAACTGCCGATCGTCGACGCGACACCGGACACGCTGGAGCAGGTCCTGCTGGACCTCATCGCGGATCGGGACCGCGGGCGCGCGATTGCTGCGCTCGGCCCGGCGTTCGTGGCGGAGGTTCATGACGGTCGCCGCTCCGGCCAGGCGATGACCGCGCTCGTCGAGCGGGCGAACGCCGTACCGGCTGATTGGAAGCCGCCGTGGGTACGGCGCAAGGTCGTGATGATGGCCGGGAACGACATCGTCATCGACGCCCGCGTGCTGAAGTACGCGCAGACGGTGGCGAACTGGGATCTCGACGTCACCTGTGTCGGGATCGCCGGGCGGCACCACCGGGGTTCCCGCGCGCTCGGCAAGGTGCAGGTGGTGGCGCCGCGGGTCCCGTCGAAGGCGACGCTGACGGGGTGGCGCAAGCGGTTGGCCAGCCTGAGGCCGTGGTTCAGTACCGAGGCCGAGTACACGTTGGCCAAGGGCCGCTGGCAGTACGCGACCCGCGAGTTGCGTGGCGACCGTGGTCGCGACAAGCGCGACAGCGAGCGTTCGGGCGCGGCTCGGCGGTCCCCTCTTGATCGGGTACGGCGGGCCGCGCGCTGGCGGTCGTTGCGACTCCACAGCGCTGTCCTCGACGCCCGTGCGTTCCTTGTCCGGCGCGCCAGTAGCAAGGCCGGGTTGGGGAACGGCAAACGACGTGCGCGGCGGATTGCTCTCCATCGGACCCTGCCGTCCGGGCGCTGGCGGAGCGTGCTGCCCGAGGTGGTCGATCAGGAGCTCACGCTCGGCCCGCTGCTCGACCGCATGCAGATGGAGCTCATCCACGTACATGACGTCTACATGCTGGGGATCGCTGCGCGTGCTGCGCATCGGGCGGCCCTGGATGGGCGGACCGTGAAGATCATCTACGACGCGCACGAGTACGTCCCGGGGGTGCCGAATGTGCCGCCGCGCCGGGTTGCGGCGTACAGCGATCTTGAGCGCGAGTTCCTCGGAGATGTCGACCGCATCATCACGGTGTCCGAGCCGCTGGCCGAGTGGCTGCAGCGCGATCACAAGCTGGCTGAGCGGCCTGACGTCGTACTGAATGCGCCGATCGAGCCGCCGGAGGACGCTGAGGTTCAAGGGCTGCGTCAGCAGTTGCAGCTGGCCGAGGATGTGCCGTTGCTGGTGTATCTCGGTGGTGTGCACCGGGCGCGCGGTGTCGGGACGATTGTCGAGGCGCTGCCGCAGTTGCCTGGTGTGCATTTGGCGGTCGTCGCGCGGCTCAACTCCTTCACCACCGAACTGCGCACCCGCGCTGCTGAATTGGGTGTCGGCGACCGTGTCCACGTCCTGCCGTTCGTCGACGCCGAACTCGTCCCGCTCTACGTCCGCTCCGCCACCATCGGCGTCAGCCCGCTGCTGCACGCGCCCAACCACGACATCGCCGTCACCAACAAGTTCTGCGAGTACATCGCGGCCGGCCTCCCCATCATCACCAGCGACACCCCAGCCCAGGCCGACCTGGTCACCGAGCTCGATCTAGGCGCGGTCTACCCAGCCGGCGATGTCGACGGCTTCGTCGCAGCAGTCGGCAAAGTCCTGGCCGACCGCGACCGCATCTCCCGCCGCATCACGACCGACCCCGAGCTCCAGCACCGCTTCTCCTGGGCCGCCCAAGCCGAGGTCCTGCGCTCCGTTTATGCAGACGTCCTCGGCGCCCTCCCCGACGCCGCGTACGCCCCCGGCGCCACCACCATCCGCCAACTGCTCCCGGGCCCGCCCGAGCTC
>NZ_SMKA01000228.1 GCF_004348455.1 Kribbella albertanoniae | reverse complement strand
CTCGAACCTAGGGAGCGAGATGGGGTGCGGGCGTCGGCTGTTTGGGGGTGATGTGGGTGTGGCTGGGGGCCTTTCGGTTACATCGAAAGGGGGACGACTGGTGGGGTGAGGGCTGCTTAGACTCCGGGGATGCGGGCGCGGGTGGTGGACGGGGTGCTGATGGTGGTGTGCCTCGCGGCTGCCCTCTGGCCCGGACTGCAGTCGGGGTTGTTCGACGGGTTCTCGCCGTGGCTGGAGTGGCGGGTACCGGACACCGTGCAGATCGCGATGGGGGTTATTACGGCTGCCGTGGTGCCGTTGCGGCGGCGGTGGCCGGCGTTGCTGTCGGTGGCGGCGTTGGGGACGTGGGGACTGGCGACTGGGTGGCCTCCGATCCTGATTGCGCAGTACGGCGTTGGTGCGTACCTGCGCTCCGTGCGGATCCAGGTCGGGCTGTCCGTGCTCACCGTCGGCGCAGTGGCGTGGCCGCTGTGGCGGGTGGCCGGTGCGGACGGGAGCCTGCCGCTCAGCGTGATGCTGTGTGTACTGCCGGCTGTTGTCGGGCTGTACCTGACCTCACGTCGCGCCGTCGTCGCCGGCCTCGAAGAACGGGCCCAGCGCAACGAACGTGAGCAGCAACTGCGCATCGACCAGGCCAGGTCGCAGGAGCGGGCACAGATCGCCCGCGACATGCACGACGTGGTCACGCACCGGGTGTCGCTGATGGTGTTGCACGCGACCGCACTGGAAGCCGACGACCGCGACCGGGCCGAGCTGGCTCACCGGATCCAGGACATCGGCCGGTCCGCACTGGACGAGCTGCGCACCCTGGTCGGCGTACTGCGGGACGAGTCCGACGCACCCCTAGCGCCGCAACCAGGACTGTCAGACCTGCCCGAGCTCGTGACCACCTGGCAACAGGCCGGCCTCGACATCACCCTGGATCTGCCCAGCAGCATCCAGGTCTCGGCACTGGTCGAGCACGCGGTCTACCGAGTCGTGCAGGAAGCCCTGACCAACGCACACCGCCACGCACCCGGCGCGAAGGTGCGTGTCGAGGTGACGCACGCAGAGGGCGAGCTCGGTCTGCTGATTCGCAACCAAGGCGGCCAAGCGCAACAGAACGCCGGTACGCCGGGCTACGGCCTGCTCGGCATCAGCGAACGAGTGCGACTCGTCGGTGGCGAGCTGACCACCCGCCGGACCGACGACACGTTCGAGGTCGCCGCACGGATCCCCGGGACCACCCGATGATTCGCGTGCTCGTCGTCGACGACGAGTGGATGGTGCGGGCGATGGTACGCCGGATCCTCGATGGGTACGACGATCTCCAGGTGGTCGGTGAGGCCGAGGACGGCCGCCAAGCGGTGGCCGAGGCCCGTGAGCTCCGGCCCGACGTCGTACTGATGGACATCCGGATGCCACACGGTGACGGCCTGACCGCGACGGCCGAGCTGATGCGGTTGCCCAAGGCACCCAAGGTGGTGGTGCTGACCACGTTCGACCTGGACGAGTACGTCGTCAGCGCGCTCCGCAACGGGGCTGCCGGGTTCCTGCTCAAGGATGCGAGCGCGGATCAGATGGCGCTCGCCGTCCGCAGCGCGGCAGCCGGTGACGCGCTGCTGTCCCCGCAGGTCACCCGGCGGCTGCTCGACCGGTTCACGGCTCCCGCCGATCCGCGCCGGGAGGACGCCGTACGACGGATCGCGGTGCTGACCAACCAGGAACGCAAGGTGCTGAGCGCGATCGGTGACGGACTCGCGAACAGCGAGATCGCCACCCGGCTGTACCTGAGCGAAGCAACGGTCAAGACGCACGTCAGCCGGATCCTCGCCAAACTCCAGCTGACGAATCGCGTGCAGGCCGCGATCCTCGCCCATCACGCCGGGATCAGCTGACGGTGACGTCCAGGACGCCGATCACCTTCTCCAAGCGGGCGGCGACCCGGCCGGCGTCGAAACCGTTGCCGGCGACAACGATCTCCAGGGTGCCGGCCTCGAGGCAGAGGGCGAGGCGGCGGACGTCGTACGGGTTGAGGAGTACGGCGATGCGCGCGAACATGCCCTCGGTCTCGACGATGTCGGCAGTGAAGACCGTGGTGACGGCCGGAGCGACGACGGGCGCGTCGAGGACGGTGGTCATCGGGCTTCCTCCTTGTGGCGCAGGAGGCCGAAGGTGAAGCCGTCGACGAGGGCCTCCCAGCTGGCCTCGACGATGTTGTGGCCGACTCCGACCGTGACCCAGGAACCTTCGCCGTCCGCGGTCTGGATGAGGACTCTGATCACGGCGTCGGTCCCGTGCCCCTGGTCGAGGATGCGGACCTTGTAGTCGACGAGCTCGAACTTGTTCACCACTGGATAGGCCCGCTCGATCGCCGTCCGCAATGCGTGGTCGAGCGCGTTCACCGGGCCGTTGCCTTCACCGGTGACGATCTCGCGCTCTCCCCCGGCGACCAGCTTCACCGTCGATTCCGAGACCGCCTCACCGTCGGCGCGGGACTCGGTGATCACCCGCCAGGACTCGACGTCGAAGAACGACGCCCGCGTGCCGGTGACCTCTTCGGTGAGGAGTAGCGAGAAGGACGCGTCGGCGGACTCGAAGGTGTAGCCGCGCGCCTCCATCTCCTTGACCCGGTCGGCGACCCGGCTGACGAGTTCGCGGTCGTTGCCGAGGTCGAAGCCGAGCTCACGGCCCTTGAGCTCGACGCTGGCCCGGCCGGCCATCTCCGAGACGAGCATCCGCATGTCATTGCCGACCAGCGCCGGATCCGTGTGCTGGTAGAGGTCCGGGTCGACCTTGATCGCGCTGGCGTGCAGCCCCGCCTTGTGGGCGAAGGCGGACAGGCCGACGTACGGCTGCCGGGTCGACGGCGGCACGTTCGTCACTTCGGCGATCGCGTGCGCGATCCGGAACGAGTCGGCCAGGTTGCCGGCCGGCAGCAGTTCCATCCCGCGCTTGAGTTCGAGGTTGGCCACGACGGCGAGGAGATCGGCGTTCCCGGTGCGTTCGCCGTACCCGTTGATCGTGCCCTGGACGTGCGTGACGCCGGCCTCGACGGCGGCGATCGAGTTCGCCACCGCGCAGCCGCCGTCGTTGTGGGCGTGGATGCCGAGCCGGGCGCCTGTGCTTTCGAGTACGTCGCGGACGATGTCCTGCAGCTCGCGCGGCAGCGTGCCGCCGTTCGTGTCGCAGAGCGCGACCACCTCGGCGCCGGCCTCGGCCGAGACCCGGACGACTTCGAGCGCGTACGCACGGTTCGCGCGGTAGCCGTCGAAGAAGTGCTCGGTGTCGAGGAAGACCCGCTGCCCGTGCTCACGCAGGTGCTTGATGGTGTCGGCGACCATCCGCAGGTTCTCGTCCAACGTGGTCCGCAGCGCCCGCTCGACGTGCGCATCGTGGCTCTTGGCAACGAGTGTGACGACCGAGGCCCCGGACTCGCGCAGTGCTGCGACCTGCGGGTCGTCAGCCGCGGCGGTTTGCGGCCTGCAGGTCGCACCGAAGGCGGCGAAGGTCGCGTTCCGCAGGTCCAGCTCGGTCCGCGCCCGCAGGAAGAACTCGGTGTCCTTCGGTACGGCGCCCGGCCAGCCACCCTCGATGAATCCGACGCCCAGGTCGTCCAGGTGCTGCGCAATGGCAATCTTGTCCGCCACGGACAGCGCGAGCCCCTCCTGCTGCGCACCGTCGCGCAGGGTCGTGTCGTATACGTGGAACTCGTCGGAGATGCTCATGATCGAGGCCTTCCGGTGGGGCTGGCGAGTCGGACTGCGCTGTCTGAAGTGAGGGCTGTCTGAAGTGGGGGCTGGCTGAATTCGGGGCAAACAAAAAACCTCCCGCAAGGTGCGAGAGGTCCGCGCGCTCAGGTACTGCCGGCTGAGCGCGCCTAGGTAATAATCACCCGGTGGTTGTTCATGACATTTTTCAGTCTGCCACACAAAGTCCGCCCACTGGCGAAACTGTCTCGCATCACGAACATCCGGTACTCGTTCCAGTACTGCGGAGTAGCTGTCAGTTCAGGTAGCTGTGGGTTCATGCGGTGAGTGCGCCCAGCGACCAGCCCGGATCGTCCCAGGCGGTGTAGAAGTCCTCGCGGGACAGCTCCCGCAGTCCCCACTCCTCGCGTTCGAGGGCCTTGTCGGTGAGCATGCCCTCGTCGTCCTCGATGCGCTGCCACCAGTACCGCGCGACCTCGCCGTCCTCCCCCACCCCGAGCTGCCGGACGACGACCCACTCCCGCTCGTGCCAGACCGCCTCGAACAGCCAGTCGGTCCCGTCGTCACCCGCCACCGCGCCGTACGTCCGCGAAGCCGTCCCGCGGTCCAGCTCCCGGATCAGGTCCACGGTCGTCCGCACCGCGATGATCGTCTCGTACGACCAGTCCCGCCGCTGAGCGAGGTCCGTGTAATAGGCCTGGACATCGTCCGGAAGGCTACTCATGCCATCCGACCCTATCCTTCCGTCCTGAAGGCTTCCCAAGAACCCACAACGTCCGAAGAACCGGAGGAGGGCCCTCCGATCCTTCGGACGTTAGGTGGTTGGGGTCAGCAGACCTTGGTCATCCAGTTGTGGGGGTCTTCGGTGCGGCCGTACTGGAGGTCCAGCAGGGCGCTGCGGATGGCGGCGGTGACAGGGCCACCGTTGCCGTCGGCAACCTGGACCTCGCCGTCCTTCCACTTCAGGGAGGCGACAGGGGTGATCACCGCGGCGGTGCCGCAGGCGAAGACCTCGCGGATCCGGCCGGACGCGGCCCCTTCGCGCCACTCGTCGACGGAGATCTTCCGCTCGGTGACGGGGTGGCCGAGGTCGGTGACGAGCTTCAGGATCGAGTCCCGGGTGACGCCCTCGAGGATGGTGCCGGACAGCTCCGGGGTGACGACCGAGTTGTCGTCGAGGACGAAGTACAGGTTCATCCCGCCGAGCTCTTCGACCCACTTCTTCTCGATCGCGTCAAGGAAGGCGACCTGGTCGCAGCCGTTCTCGATCGCCTCGGCCTGGGCCAGCAGCGACGCGGCGTAGTTGCCACCGGTCTTGGCGGCACCCGTGCCACCGGGGGCTGCGCGCGTGTACTCCTCGCTCAGCCAGATCCGGACCGGCTTCACGCCGCCGCTGAAGTACGAGCCGGCCGGGGATGCGATCGCGCAGTACGTCACCTGGGCGGACGGGCGGACGCCGAGGAACGGGTCCGATCCGAACATGAACGGGCGCAGGTACAGCGAGGTCTCACCACCGGTGGGCACCCAGGCCTGGTCCAGCTCGACGAGTGCCTTGATCGAGTCCAGGAACGCGGACTCGGGCAGCTCCGGGAGCGCGAGCCGGCGGGCCGACTTCGCGAACCGGGCCGCGTTGGCCTCGGGGCGGAACATGTGGATCGAGTCGTCGGGATGACGGTAGGCCTTCATCCCCTCGAAGATGGTCTGGGCGTAGTGGAACACCGAGGTCGCCGGAGACAGCTCCAGCGGTCCGAAGGCGGTGATCCGTGCGTCGTGCCAGCCGTCGTTCTTCGTCCAGGTGGCGATCGCCATGTGGTCGGAGAAGTACTGCCCGAATCCCGGGTTCGCCAGGATGTCGGCACGCTGGTCGTCGCTGGCCGGTTGGGTGTTGGGCTCAACGGTGAACTGCAGGTCGCTGCTCATAGCCGCACCGTACCTCTTGGTCGAGTGGTCATGCCACGCTCAGCCGGCCGCGCGCTTGGCGATCGCGTCACCGATCTCGGAGGTGCTCCGGACACTGTCCGTGCGCTCCTCGATATCGGCTGTGACGGCCGCCTCGATCGCCGCGGCGGCCTCGGTCAGCCCGAGGTGGTCGAGCAGCAGCGCGGTGGACAGGATCGCCGCGGTCGGGTCGGCCTTCTGCTGACCGGCGATGTCCGGGGCGGAGCCGTGCACCGGCTCGAACATGCTCGGTGCGGTCCGGTCCGGGTTGATGTTGCCGCTCGCGGCCAGCCCGATCCCGCCGGAGATCGCCGCGGCCAGGTCGGTGATGATGTCGCCGAACAGGTTGTCGGTGACGATCACGTCGAACCGGGCCGGGTCGGTGACCAGGAAGATGGTCGCCGCGTCCACGTGCAGGTAGTCGACGGTGATGTCGGGGAAGTCGGCCTTCACCGCGTCCACGGTCCGGGTCCACAGGTGACCGGCGTACACGAGGACGTTGTTCTTGTGCACCAGCGTGAGCTTCTTGCGCGGCCGCGCCTGGGCCCGCGCGAACGCGTCCCGGACGACCCGCTCCACCCCGTACGCCGTGTTGACGGAGACCTCGGTGGCGATCTCGGCCGGTGTCCCGACCCGGAGCGCTCCGCCGTTGCCGACGTACGGGCCCTCGGTGCCCTCGCGGACGACGACGAAGTCGACCTCGCCCGGGTTCGCCAGCGGGGAGCCGACGGAGGGGTAGATCTTCGACGGCCGCAGGTTCACGTAGTGATCGAGGGTGAAGCGGAGCTTGAGCAGCAGACCACGCTCGAGGACACCGGACGGGACGGTGGGGTCGCCGACCGCGCCGAGCAGGATCGCGTCGTGCTTGCGAATCTCCTCGAGCTCGGCGTCCGGCAGGGTCTCACCGGTGGCGTGCCAGCGCTTCGCGCCCAGGTCGAACTCGGTCCGCTCGAACGTCACGCCGTGCTGCGCGGAGACCGCATCGAGGACCTTGAGCGCCTCGGTGATGACCTCCGGTCCGATCCCGTCTCCGGGAACGACGGCCAGCGTGAAGTTCTTGTTGTCGCTCACTTCTTGGGTTCTCCCCCGTTGTCGCGGCGGTTCATGGCCTCTTGGACAGCCTTGACCTCGTCACCGGCGGGGCGCGCGGGCCGGCGACGGCGCGCCGCCTTCCGCTCCCGGCCGTCGATCGCGGGCCAGTTGGCTGGATACATGTCGTACATGCTGCACTCTCCCCGGTTGGACATGGGCGGCAGGATGGGTCCGAATTTACTCTGGCATGCGACTATTTCGCCACAATGCGGGCATCTCATCCCGATATGTGAGATGTCGGTGCGGGGACTGGACCACTGCTGTGCAACTCTCAACCGGTGAGTGCTCCTCCAGAACTACCGCCGCTGGTTTCCGCGGCCCTCAGCCTCTCCGGACGGCGTGGCTTCGTCAGCTCCACCCGGAACGAGACCGGCCGGCTGCTGGCCAGCCTGGCCGCGTCCAAGACCGGCCTGCTCGGCGAGCTCGGTACGGGCTGCGGTGTCGGTTCAGCCTGGCTGCGCAGCGGCGCGAACGAGGGGACGAAGATCGTCACCGCGGAGAGCGACCCACAGTTGGCCAAGGTCGTGGCGGAGCTTTTCGCCGACGACGAGCGCATCGAGGTCGTCTCGGCCGACTGGACCGCACTGATCGAGCGCGGCCCGTTCGCCCTGCTCTTCGTGGACGCCCGCGAGGCCAAGCTCTCGGCCCGCGACGTGATCGCCGACGTGGTCGAGCCCGGCGGCTTCGTCGTACTGGACGACTTCACCCCGTCCGCGGTCTGGCCCCCGATGTACGAGGGCCGCGTCGACACCCTCCGCCAGGAATGGCTGATGGACTCCCGCTTCACCACCGTCGAGGTGATGGTCGCTCCCGACGCCGCCGTACTGCTCGCCACCCGGCACTGATTCTCTGCACAGCCCTTGCCAACACTTCGGCGGTCCCGAAGCGTCAAGGGGGCAGCCGGTGCGGAGAGCACCGGGTGCTGAGAGGACACAGATGGCCGTCAATCGTGAATTCGAGGAGTTCACGATCAGCAGACAGCGGGCGCTGTTTCGCTACGCGTATCTGCTGATCGGCGACCGGGGACTCGCCGAGGATTTGCTCCAGGAGTCCCTCACCAAGACCTACGTCCGCTGGCACAAGTTGCGCGACTCGGCCAACGCCGAGGCGTACACGCGCAAGGTGATGACGAATACGGCGATCAGCTGGTTCCGGCGCCGATCGTGGCACGAACGGCCCAACGACGACCTGCCGTCCGGCGTACCGGCGCGCGCCGACGACGCGTCCGCACGGATCTGGCTCTGGGCCGAGGTGCGCAAACTGCCGCCGCAGCAACGCGCCGTACTGGTGCTGCGCTATTACGAGGACCTGACGCAGGCCGAGACCGCGAGCGTCCTCGGCTGTAGCGAAGGCACCGTGAAGAGCCAAGCCTCCCGTGCCCTGAAGAAACTGCGCGCCGGACTCGCTCCCGAAGCGCTCCCGCTGCTGGAGAAGGTGGTGACCGCATGACTGGTCTGCTGAAGGAAACGTTCACCGAAGAGGCCGAGTCGATCGGTGACCCGAACCTCGACCTGGCTGCGATCGCCGCGACCGGCACGCGCCGGATCAAGCGGCGCCGGGTGGTCACAGTGATCACCGCAGTGGCCGCGACTGCTGCCGTGGTCGGTGGCGGACTGACCGTGCTGCAGCACGTCGGCCCGGACGCCGAGGTCGCCGGCAGCGGCCCGCTCGCCGAGCGGCGGGCGACGTGGGCCGACGGCAAGACGATCCACTACGGCTCCGAGGCGATCCCGGTACCCGTCGCGATCTCGTCGTTCGTGCAGACCAACGCCGCCTTCGTCTTCACCAGCGCCGACGGCAGCGTCTATCAGATCCGCCCCGGCGAAGCGGCCGTCAAGGTCGGCAAAGGCAGCACGAACCATCGGCTCGCCGCGGACGACGACCGCTCAGTGGTCGGCTGGGTCGACACCAGTCCGTCCGTGCCGCAGTTCGTCCTGTACGACGTCGCGGCCGGGCGCGAGCTCGCCCGGACGGCAACCGGTAACAAGGCCGGCTCACCGACCGCCGACCGGACGCTGCGCGTCGCCGCGATCGACAACGGCATCGCGTACTTCGGCGCCACGGACGGCCTGCACCGCTGGACCATCGCCACCGGCGCCGACGAACTACTCAAGCCGAAGGCCTCGACGGCGTTCCTGCTGGCTGCCGAATCTGGGCAGCTCGTCTGGGAACACCGGGGGGACGGCGAGCAGGACCTGGGCGTGGGCCCGGACGTCAACGCCTCCGACCCGGCGCACTACCCCGGCTGGCACGCCAACCTGTCCCCCAAGGCCCGCTATCTCCTGACCGACGTTGCGGACGACGTCGGCGTGGTCGACATCCGCAGCGGCAAGACGTCGCCGGTCACGATCCCCGGCTACCCGCTGATCGTCCCGACCCAGTGGACGGACGAGCGCACCTTCTACGCGATCGGCTTCCGCCCGGACGAGGCCGCCCGCCTCGATCTGCTGAACTGCTCGATCAAGTCCGTCGACGTCAGCTGCACCGTGGCCCTCACCGCGTTCGCGCCACCCCTGACGGAGAAGTCCACGACCCAGTTCCCGAACGGCGTCCCGGCGTACAGCTAGGGACAGAGGTCGGGCCCGGACACTTGGGTCCGGGCCCTGACCAGCCACCATGCGCCTGCGGGTGGCTGGCTACCTTCAGTTAAACAGCGATCAGGTCTAGTCAGGCGTCAAGGTCCACAGTGCGGGCAGTGTCGGCCTGGACGACCGACGAGATGTCGTCCAGTACGGCGGGGGCGACGGCCGAGTCGACCGAGAGGGCGACCAGGGCCTTGCCGCCCTTGCGGTCGCGGCTGACCTGCATGCCGGCGATGTTGATGTCGGCCTCGCCGAGGATCCGGCCGATCTGGCCGACGATGCCGGGGCGGTCCTCGTAGGTGAAGAAGGCCAGGTGGGCGGCCAGCTCGACCTCGAGGTCGAAGCCGTCGATCTCGACCAGGCGCTCGGACTGCCGGACGCCGACCAGCGTGCCGCTGACCGAGACCTGGGCGCCGTCGGCGAGGGTGCCGCGGAGCGTGATCAGGTTGCGGTGCTCGGGGCTCTCGTGGTCGGTGACGAGCCGGACCTCGAGGCCCCGCTCGGCCGCGAGCAGGGGGGCGTTCACGTAGGAGACGTTGTCCTCGACCACGTCGGCGAAGACCCCCTTGAGGGCGGCCAGCTCGAGCACCTTGACGTCGTACTGGGTGATTTCGCCGCGGACCTCGACGTCGAGCTGCTGCGCGACGCCGCCGGCCAGTGCGGTGAAGATCCGGCCGAGCTTCTCGGTCAGGGCGATGCCCGGCCGGACGTCCTCGGCGATCACGCCGCCCTGGACGTTGACCGCGTCCGGAACCAGCTCACCCGACAGGGCGAGGCGGACCGACTTGGCGACCGCGATACCGGCCTTCTCCTGCGCCTCGTCGGTGGACGCGCCCAGGTGCGGCGTGGCGACGACGTTCTCGAACTCGAACAGCGGCGAGTCGGTGCACGGCTCCTTGGCGAAGACGTCGAGCCCGGCCGCGGCGACCCGGCCCTCCTTGAGCGCCGAGTACAGCGCGGTCTCGTCGACGATGCCGCCGCGGGCCGCGTTCACGATGATGACCTCGGGCTTGACCTTGTGCAGCTGCTCGTCGCCGATCAGCCCGATCGTCTCCGGGGTCTTCGGCAGGTGCACCGAGATGAAGTCCGACGCGGCCAGCAGCTCGTCGAGCGTGGCGAGCCGGACGCCCATCTGCGCGGCCCGGCCGGCCTGCACGTACGGGTCGTAGGCGATCACGTTCATGCCGAAGGCGGCCAGCCGCTGCGCGACCAGGACACCGATCTTGCCCAGGCCGACGATGCCGACGGTCTTCTCGAACAGCTCGACACCCGAGTACTTGCTGCGCTTCCACTCGCCGTTCTTCAGCGACTGGTCGGCGGCCGGGACGCGGCGCGCGGCGGCCAGCAGCAGCGCGACCGCGAGCTCGGCGGCGCTGACGATGTTGGAGGTCGGCGCGTTGACCACCATCACGCCGGCCTGGGTGGCGGCCTTCACGTCGACGTTGTCCAGGCCGACCCCGGCCCGGGCGACGACCTTCAGCTTCTTCGCCGCGGCCAGCGCCTCGGCGTCCACCTTGGTGGCGCTGCGGATCAGGATCGCGTCGACATCGGCGATCGCGGGAATCAGCGCGGCGCGGTCGGCGCCGTTCGCGTGCCGGATCTCGAAATCGGGTCCGAGCGCCTCGACGGTGGCCGGGCTCAGCTCTTCGGCGATCAGGACGACGGGACGAGTCGCATCAGTCATGGGAGATATCTCCTGCGAAAGCGGTAGGGGCTCGTAAGGTTCAGAGCACCGCGCTGTGCCCGCTGACTTGATCGTACCTCAGGTGCCGTCACAGGGAGTGGGCGAGGTCTGCTGCTTGGACCGGTCGAGCAGGAGCGTGGTGCCCGACCGGACCAGGGTGTAGCGGGTGTCGAGCCGGTTGCAGGTCTGGCCGTTCGCCTGGTGGGCAGTCGAGGCGAACAGGACCACCATCGACACCCGCACGTTCACGCTGGTGTCGGCGTTCTGCGTGACCTCGGTGATCGTCGGGTCGAAGAAGTACGTCGTCTGGTGGCTGAGCCTGTCCTGTTCGGTCGACAGGGTGCTGACCAGGCGCGGCGAGTAGAACTTCCGGACGCCCACGAAGTCGTGCCGGTTCTGCAGCACCAGGTAGTTGGCGAGCAGCTTCTGAGCCTGCGTCGCGAGCGCGGTCGCCGCCACCTGGAGCTTCGGGTTGACGGCACCCTGCGGGCCACGCGACTCGGCACAGTCCCCGCCCTCCTCCGCCACTCCGCCAACTCCGGCGACGAACGGGCGCAGATCCGCGACCGTAGCGATCCGGCTGTCGGCTGCCGAGGTGCCGGTCACCATCCCGACCAGCTGGCCGGACTTGGCGACCACCGGTCCCCCGAGCTTCGCGGAGTTCATCACCTCGCCCAGGGCCCGCGGATGGCGTGCGGAACCAACCTGCTGTACGACGAGCTCGCCGGACTGCGTGTAGCCGAACAGAGCGCGCTCGGCCTGCGGATCCGGCGTACCGGTCGCGAGTGGCAACACCGGCTGACTCATCCGGCCGATCACCTGCAGCAGCGCTACTCCGTTGCCCGACCTGAGCACGTTGGCCCGCCGCACGGCGCCGTCCGAGGTCACGACCGCGACGCCCCGGGGTTCTTGGACGACAACTCCGGCAGTCAGGACCAGACCGTTGCCGACGATCGTGCCGGTGCCCTCGCCCGTACCCGAGCAGGTCGTCGCGAGCACCCGGACGACACTCGCCGAATGCGCGGCCCGGGTCTTGGCCGGGTCGATCGACAGCCGGTCCTCGCGGATGAACCAGCCGGCAGCGACGCCACCCGCCACGACGAGCAGGAGGACCACGAGACCGACCAGGAAGCGGCCGAAGAGCCACGGGCGGCGCGCGGGCGGCGGCGTACGGCGTACCGGGGGTTGCAACTGAGTGAGCGGGGGCGCTCCGGCGGGGACCCGCCGGGGCGGTCGCGGCGGCGCCTGCCTGCCGTCGTGCACCACCGAATCGTCCTCCTCGTCACCCTGCGCGAACCGATGGCGATGATTCTGCCAGCTCGGACGGGCAAAGCCGGGACGCAGAAGGGCCCGGACCGTCCACCTGAACGGTCCGGGCCCTTCATGACTGCTGGATCAGCGCGCGGACGAGCCCTCGACGTAGTCGTCGTCGTGCGACTTGACCCACGCCATCAGACCGCGCAGCTCCTTGCCGACGGCCTCGATCGGGTGCTCCTGGCTCTTCTTGCGGAACTCGGCGAACTCCGGCGCACCGGCGTCCTGGTCGGCAATGAAGCGGGCGGCGAAGGTGCCGTCGGTGATGTCACCGAGGACCTCCTTCATCCGCGCCTTCACCGACGCGTCGATGATCCGCGGGCCGGACACGTAGTCGCCGTACTCGGCGGTGTCGGAGACCGACCAGCGCTGCTTGGCGATCCCGCCTTCGTAGATCAGGTCGACGATCAGCTTCAGCTCGTGCAGGCACTCGAAGTACGCGACCTCGGGCTGGTAGCCGGCCTCGGTCAGCACCTCGAAGCCGGACTGGATCAGCGCCGACACGCCACCACAGAGGACGGCCTGCTCACCGAACAGGTCGGTCTCGGTCTCCTCGGTGAAGGTGGTCTTGATCCCGCCGGCGCGCAGGCCGCCGATGCCCTTGGCGTACGACAGCGCCAGGTCCCAGGCCTTGCCGGAGGCGTCCTGCTCGACCGCGACGAGCACCGGGACACCACGGCCCTCGGTGTACTCACGCCGTACCAGGTGGCCCGGGCCCTTCGGGGCGACCATGAAGACGTCGACCCCGGCCGGCGGCTTGATGTAGCCGAACCGGATGTTGAAGCCGTGCCCGAAGACGAGCGCGTCGCCGTCGGCCAGGTTCGGCTCGATCGCCTCGGCGTACAGCTTGCGCTGCGCCGGGTCCGGGGCGAGCACGACGATGACGTTGGCCTCTTCGACGGCCTCGGCCGGGGTGACGACACGCAGACCCTCGGCCTCGGCCTTCGCCCGGCTCTTCGAGCCCTCGAGCAGGCCGACGCGGACGTCGACGCCGGAGTCACGCAGCGAGAGCGCGTGCGCGTGGCCCTGCGAGCCGTAGCCGAGAACGGCCACGCTCTTGCCCTGGATCACCGACAGGTCGGCGTTGTCGTCGTAGAACATTTCTGCTGCCACTGGGAGCCTTCTCCTTGGTAGTTGCTTTGAGTGTGTACGGCGTCTGTACGGCGGAGGGTCAGCTCTGCCGGGCCACGGGACGGCCCGGTGGCGGCGCCGGCACCGGGTGGTGACGTTGTGGGGGTTGAGCCTGCACGGTCGGGGTCCCCGACTGCACGTGCGGCGGCGGCACCGGAACCGGCCGGAGGGTGCGGTCGGAGATGGAGCGGCTGCCCCGTCCGATCGCCACCATGCCGGACTGCACCAGCTCGCGGACGCCGAAGGGTTCCAGCACCCGGAGCATGGCCTCGAGTTTCTCGGGATTGCCGGTCGCCTCGATGGTGATCGCGTCCGGTGCCACGTCCACCACCTTCGCACGGAACAGCTGGACGGTCTCCAGCACCTGTCCCCTGGTCAGGGTGTCGGCCTTCACCTTCACCAGCAGCAATTCTCGCTGAACTGTCTGCGTGGGCTCGAGTTCGACGATCTTGATCACGTTCACCAGCTTGTTCAGCTGCTTGGTGATCTGCTCCAAAGGCTGCTCGTCCACGCTGACCGCGATGGTCATCCGGGACACCTCCGGGTGCTCGGTCGGGCCGACCGCGAGGGAATCGATGTTGAAGCCCCGCCGCGAGATGAGCGCAGCCACCCGGGCCAGCACACCGTGCTTGTTCTCGACCAGAATGCTCAACGTGTGCTTCGACATCACAGCTCCTCGGTGTCCCACTTGGGCGCCATGTCGCGGGCGATCTGGATCTCGTCGTTGCTGACGCCGGCGGCGACCATCGGCCAGACCATCGCGTCGCGGTGCACCACGAAGTCGACGACGACCGGCTGGTCGGTCACCGACATCGCCTTGTCGATCGTCGCGTCCACCGACGCCTTGTCGGCACAGCGCAGCCCGACCCCGCCCATCGCTTCAGCCAGCTTGGCGAAGTCCGGGATCCGGTTCGAGTGCAGGTCGGTGTTGGAGTAGCGCTTGTCGTAGAACAGCGTCTGCCACTGCCGGACCATGCCCAGCGACTGGTTGTTGATCACGGCAACCTTGATCGGGATGCCCTCCAGCGCACAGGTGACGAGCTCCTGGTTGGTCATCTGGAAGCAGCCGTCACCGTCGATCGCCCACACGGTCTTGTCCGGCCGGGCCACCTTGGCGCCCATCGCGGCCGGCACCGAGTAGCCCATGGTGCCGAGGCCGCCGGAGTTCAGCCAGTGCCGCGGCTTCTCGAACGGCAGGTAGTGCGCGGACCACATCTGGTGCTGCCCGACTCCCGCGGTGTAGATCGTGTCGGGGCCGGCGATCTGACCGATCCGCTGGATCACGTACTGCGGGGACAGGCTGCCGTCCTCCGGCTCGTCGTACCCGAGCGGGTACTTCTCCCGGACCGACACCAGCTGGTTGCGCCAGACGTCGTACGACGGGGTCCGGCCGCTGGTCGCGATCTCGGTGCGCAGGGCCGCGATGAGGTCGCTGATGACCTCCTTGCAGTCACCAACGATCGGTACGTCGGCGGCCCGGTTCTTGCCGATCTCGGCCGGGTCGATGTCCGCATGGATGACCTTCGCCTCAGGCGCGAACGAGTCCAGCTTGCCGGTCACCCGGTCGTCGAACCGCGCGCCGAGGGTGATCAGCAGGTCCGAACGCTGCAGTGCACCGACCGCGGAGACCGAGCCGTGCATCCCCGGCATCCCGAAGTGCAGCTCGTGCGTGTCGGGCAGCGCGCCACGGGCCATCAGCGTGGTGACAACGGGGATGCCGAGCAGCTCGGCGAGCTCCTTCAGCTCCACCTCGGCCTGCGCGCGGATCACGCCACCACCGACGTACAGGACCGGCTTCTCCGCGGCGACGATCAGGCGGGCCGCCTCGCGCACCTGCTTGGGGTGCGGGCGGGTGACCGGACGGTACCCGGGCAACGACAGCTCGGTCGGCCACTGGAAGTCGACCTTCGCCTGCATCGCGTCCTTGGTCACGTCCACCAGGACCGGACCGGGCCGGCCGGTGGAGGCGATGTGGAACGCCTCGGCGATCGTGATCGCGATGTCGTTCGGGTCGTTGACCAGGAAGTTGTGCTTGGTGATCGGCATCGTGATGCCGCGGATGTCGGCCTCCTGGAAGGCGTCCGTCCCGATCGCGGCGCTCGCCACCTGGCCGGTGATCGCGACCAGCGGGACGGAGTCCATGTACGCGTCCGCGATCGGCGTCACCAGGTTGGTCGCTCCGGGGCCGGAGGTCGCCATACAGACCCCCACCTTGCCGGAGGCCGCGGCGTAGCCCTGGGCCGCGTGGCCGGCACCCTGCTCGTGGCGTACCAGGATGTGGCGGATCTGGGTCGAGTCGAGCATCGGGTCGTACGCCGGGAGGATCGCGCCGCCCGGGATGCCGAAGACCGTGTCCACTCCGGCATTTTCCAGTGCGCGGATCAGAGCCTGTGCCCCGGTCAGCTGCTCGCTCATGAGTGCCTTCCCTTAATCCTGGTCACGTTGTGTGCCTTGCTTTTCGCGACCGATCCATCCTCGCTCGTGGCCGTTGCCGCTGGGCATCCGGGTCACAGATAGTCGCATTGGCAACAAAAAACCCCTTCGGCCTGGTTGGCTGAAGGGGCGCGCTCGACTCAGAGGTCGCGTCAGTCGGCGCGCCGCACAAGTACGAGGAGAATCGATCGCATGTAGGCATTATTCGCCCGCGAACCGTCACCAGGTCAAGTTCGACCCCACCTCGTCCCACCATCCGAGACACCCGTCCCACACCCTGGCGCCCCCGTACCCCCTTCC
>NZ_SMKA01000227.1 GCF_004348455.1 Kribbella albertanoniae | reverse complement strand
GGGTCGGCGAGGGCGGGGCCGTCGTAGTACTGGGACTCGCCGTAGTGCCAGAACCAGTCCTCGCCGGGCTCGAAGCTGCGGACGATGGGGTGGCCGGTCTCGGTGAAGTGAGCCGAGGCATGCTGCGCCGGCGACGAGTCGCAGCACCCGATGTGGCCGCACTCCGCGCACCGCCGCAGGTGGAACCACCACCCGTCGTTGCTCAAACACTCCGCACACCCGGTACCACTCGGCGGAACCGTGCTGTCGATCCCAGAACTCTCCGTCATACCGCACATCTTTACCCGCCCCATCCCCCCAAACAAGCAGCCCCGCGTCGGTAAGGACACGTACTAGTGGTCCGGCTGCCCGTCCGCAGGCGTGCGCCGCGCTCCGCCGGGCGACTACTACGTGTCGTTGGCGACGGATCCTCCGAAGGACAGGAGGTGCCCGCCCGATGGTCGCCTGGGCCACCGGCGGTGAGCCTGGGATCGGTGGGCGGTAGGTCTATACGTCCTGTCCTTGGGGTGATCACCCGGGCCAGGGGATACGAGGTGGGTCGAATGGTCTAGCCGGGTTGCTGGACCATTTCGGCGGTGCCCGTAGATCGTGGATGGGCCGCCCCCGAGAGGAACCCGCCATGCCGTCAGTCCGCCGTCTCGCCATCGCTGCCGTGGTGGCCGCCCTGGCGTTCGCTCCGAATGCCCAAGCCCCGAATGCCCAAGCCAGTACGTCGCCTCCCCAGAAGCAGACCGTCCAGGCCGCGCCCGGGATCGACTACTGGACCGAGCCGTCCAGCACGAGCGTGTTCCGGGACTCCTTGCCCAGCAAGGAATCCGGCCGCTCGATCGCCCTCGACGCCGCGGTCAACGAGGAGGAGAGCGCGCAGATCGTACTGCGCTCGGCTGCCACGTTGAACGTCGACAACGTCAGCTTCGGCAACCTGACCAGTGGCGCGAACACGATCGCCGCCGCCAACCTGTCGTACAACTTCGTCACCTACAAGTACCTGAACGCGAACACGAAGTTCGGCAGCCAGCCGATGTATCCGGCGGTCCGCAAGGCCCCCGGCGACTTCCCGGACCCGCTGTCCAACGCCCGTACGGCGAGTGTCGGCCCCCGGACCGCGTTGTCGATCTGGGTGACGGCTGCCGTACCGAAGGGGACAGCGGCTGGCGTCTACACCGGGACCGTGACGGTTGCCACGAGCAACGGTCCGCTCGAGGTGCCGATCTCGGTCGACGTCCGGGGTGTGACGCTCCCGGACTCGAAGGACCAGGCCTTCGAAACCACCTTGTGGAGCACGTTCTTCGGTGAGATCTCGTGGGCGCCGGAAGGTCAGACGATCGAGGCGACGTACGAGTACCCGCGGTACAGCCCGCAGTACTGGGAGATGCTGGACAAGGTCGCCACCCAGATGAAGCGGCACCGCACGAACACGCTCACCCTGCCACTGGTGAACATGCTGGTCGACGGCAACACGACCGTCACCGACAACAGCGCCGGGACCGGCGTCTACACCTTCGACTGGAGCCGGATCGACGAGGTCATCCAGTTCATGCTGGACCGCGGGGTGGTGAAGCGGCTGGAGGGGTTCTGGGTCTCGGCCGACACCTACAACTGGGGACGCCCGCAGGACGGTATCCGGGAGGTCGAGATCGTCGACGGCACGGGTGGCGAGGGTACGCGCAACTACGTGAACTGGGACTCGGCGAAGGCGAACAACTTCATCGACCAGTTCATCCCCCAGCTGAAGGCACACCTGGACGCGAAGGGCTGGACCGAAGGGCTGAAGTACTGGATGCATGTCGGCGACGAGCCGGGGATCGGTGGCGGTCAGGAAGAGACGGCCTGGCGCGGGATCCTGGCCCGGATGCGGACCAAGTGGCCGACTGTTCGCGTCGGTGACGCGGCGTTCCACGAACCGGTGGCGGCGAGTGTCTCGAAGGAGATGTCGGTCGTCGTCCCGAACCTGCTCAACTACGACGGCAATCAGGCCGCGTACGACGAACTGCGGGCCCAGGGCAAGGATCTGTACTTCTACAACTGCAACATCCCGGTCGGGAACTTCCTCAACCGCTTCATCGACCAGCCGCAGTTCAACCAGCGCCTGACCCCGTGGTACGCGTACTCCCGCGGCGCCAACGGCTACCTGCACTACTCGATGAACGGCTGGCTGGCCAAGCTGGACCAGGAGGAGCCGAAGGGCGACCACTACATCGTCTGGCCGGACAAGGCCAACAACACGATCGAGTCCTCGATCCGGTACGAGTCGCTGCGGGACGGCATCGAGGACTACGAGGTGCTGAATCTCCTCGGCAAGACGGATCCCAAGCTGGCAAGGGATCTGGCGGCTTCCTTGGTTCAGCGCGGCGACAAGTACAGCCCGGACACCGGCTACCAGGCGAGGATCCGGAAGATCGCGTTGGATGCCGCGGCCGGTAAGCCAGTGACCGACCTCGCTGCGGGCAAGACAGTGAGCGCGTCGAGTGCGACCGCAGGACACGAGGCCACAAAGGCGGTTGACGGCAATGACGCTACGAGCTGGCAGCCGGCCGGCTCGGGCGAGCAGTGGTTCCAGGTGGATTTCGGTCGGCAGATCCAGCTCGACGGGATCCGGTTGAACTGGTCCGGTGCCCCGGCGGCCGATTACACGGTCAAGGTGTCCTACAACGGCAGTCGCTGGAGTACGGCGTACGAGGGTGGTGGCGGGACGTTTGCCGGGATCAACGGGAAGGCGCGGTTCGTCCGGATCGAGTTCGGCAGTGGGGTGTCCGGGCTGAAGGGTCTGGAGGTTGCTGGGAACGCGCTGGCGAAGCAGAACCTGCTGGGCGGGCGCAGCTACACGGTCAGTCCGGTGCCGAACAACAAGCCCGACAGTGGATTCGAGTCGACCGACGGTGTGCTGGCCGACGCGCATGACGACGGGCGGACGTACGGTTTCGGGGCCGGGCAGGGGACTGCGACCGTGACGTTCGATCTCGGGTCGGCGCAGAGGATCGACGAGGTTCGGCTGCACGCGTACGAGGAGTATCCGGCGTACCGGCCGGACCGGCTGACGATCGCGACGAGTACGGATGGCACGAACTGGAAGCAGAAGGGCTTCCTGCCGGGTACGCCGAACGACCAGTCGAAGATCTGGTTCCAGTTCGACTTCCCGGAGACCAGTGCGCGCTATGTCCGGGTGACGTTGCAGAAGACGTTCACCAGCGACGCTTCGGTGATGCTGGTCGACGAGATCGAGGCCTATGCGAGTAGCGGGCCGGCCGATCTCGCCGCAGGCGCGCCGTACACGAAGAGCACGCAGCCGCACCCCAACTACCCCGACAGCGGGAACAAGGAGTCGACCGACGGCGTGATCGCCGGCCACCACGAGGACACGTTCAACTACGGCTACACCTTCCCGGTCGGTACGACGGGCCGTGCGCAGGTGACCCTGGATCTGGGGTCCTCGAAGTCGATCGGGCGGATCGAGGTGCACGACAACTACGACGGGGTCACGAAGTACTCGCCGGACGTGGTCCGGATCGCGGCCGGCAACACCCCGGACACGCTGACCGAGCTCGCCACCACGAGCGTCTCGTCGGCGCAGTGGTTCCGGATCCCGGTGCAGACCACGGCGCGGTACGTGCGGGTCGAGTACGAGAAGTACTCGCAGGGCGTCGCCGCCGACTGGATCTTTGTGGACGAGATAGCCGTGTACTGAGCCGAGGGATCCCGGTCGGCGCGTCACGACACATACCCAGTGAGAACCCCCGATGGGGGACGATCTGGAGGTGGTGACGTGACGATAGCGCCGGCTGGGATACCCGAGGGGTTGCCGAGGACGATGAGCGACGCGGAGCTCTGGCGGCGGGCGGTCGAGGGGGAGACGGAGGCGTTCGGTGCCCTGTTCGACCGGCACGCGAAGGCGGTCTACAACTTCGTCTTCCGGCGGCTGGCCTCGTGGAGTGATGCCGAGGACCTGACGTCGCTGGTGTTCCTGCACGCCTGGCGGCGCCGGGCCGAGGTGGTTCTGGTCCATGACTCAGCCCTCCCGTGGCTGTTGCGGACAGCCGATTACGTGCTGCGCAACGAGTGGCGCAAACAGCACTTCCGGCGGCTCAACCTGCTCCGCCAAGGACCGGCCGCCGACGAGCCGGACCATGCCGAACGGGTCGCCGCCCGGATCGACGACGAGCGCGAGGCGAAGCGGTTGCGGGCGTTGCTGCGCAAGCTGCCGCGGCACGAGCGCGAGATCGTCGAACTCTGCTTCTGGTCGGGGCTCGACGCGGCGGCCGCCGCTGTTGCCCTCGACATCCCGCTCGGCACCGTGAAGTCCCGGATGTCGCGCGCCCGCAAACGTCTTCGCGACCTGAGCGTCGCCGGGGAGGAACTGTCATGAGAGAACTACTCAACCGTCGTCCCGACCAGCCGCTCCCGCCCGGCCGGCACGACCAGCTCCGCGCCGAGCTGCTCGACGCACTCGAGACCGAACAAGCCGGTACGTCGCGCCGCGTGCTGGTGCCGGTTGCCGCAGCTGCCGCGGTTCTGCTGGTCGTCTCAGGCCTGGCCGTCGCCGGATCGGCGCTGAAGAAGGACGACGCCGGTACGCCGGTCGCCGGGCAGGCGCAGATCCAGGAGCTGCCGACCGACGCGGCCAACAAGTTGCAGAGCCAATGTCTGGCCGAGGCCAAGCGAATCACGGCGAACGGCATCAAGCAGCCGTTCCGCGACTACACGGTTGTCCGGACCTTCGAGATCACCGGCGTCCAGGATCCGAAGGTCGTCAACACCTGGCTGATCGGCAAGGGGACGGCACCGATGGGCCTGAACGGGGAGCCGGTGGGGTACTTCTGGCTCTGCAGCCGCACCGCGGGCGGGGTGATCAGCGAATCGAGCGTCCGGACCCCACAGACGGACAAGCTGGTGGATCTGCCGGTGCGCCCGATCGCCCGGAACGCGGGTGTGGTCGCCGCTCCGGTCGTGCGGGTGACGGTCGAGCTCGCGGGCGAGCCGGCGCAGGAGGCGCACCTGCTGGACGGGTTCTGGTTCGCGGCCACCGAAGGCCGCGTCAATTGGGGTCCGTACGACAAGGCGGACCCGGCGGCGAAGACTGCCGTGATCCGTGGCTACGACGCCGGCGGTCAGCAGATCTTCGCGAGCACCGACAAGCACCCGAACTGCCAGTCGCTCTGGGACTTTACCGGCAAGCGGCGCGGCAACGTGGTGCAGACGGATCCGCCCGAGCCGGTCTGCCCGACCTTTCCCTGGCCGTAGCGATCAGGTGCTGAACCGGACGCTCTGCCCGGGGCGGAGTTGGGCGCAGGCGGGGAGGGACGCCGTACTGACGTAGGCGATCACTGGGTAGCCGCCGGTGACGGGGTGGTCGGCGAGGAAGATGACGGGGAGGCCGGACGGTGGGATCTGGATCGCGCCGAGGGCCATGCCTTCGCTGGAGAGTTCGCCTGCGCGGGAGCGCTCCAGCGGGGTGCCGTCGAGGCGGACGCCGACCCGGTTGCTGTTGCTGCTGACGTCGTAGGGCTGGCTGAGGAACGACGACCAGCCGGTGTCGGTGAACCAGTCGCGGCGGGGACCGGCGGTCACGCGGACGAGCACAAAGCCGGCGGCGGGGTCCGCGACCGGGGCGAGGTCGACGCCCGGCATCGGTCCGCACTCGCTGCCGACCGCGAGCGACGTACCGGCTTGGAGAGGCGCGGGGCCGAGGCCGGACAGCAGGTCGGTCGAGCGGGAACCGAGCACAGCCGGTACGTCGATTCCGCCGCGAACCGCGACGTACGTCCGCAGACCGGACCGCGGCGGACCGAACCGCAGTACCGTGCCGGCACGCACGATCGACGGCGCATTGAGCGGCACGCCGGTGCACGGAGCGCCCGTCACTGCGATCGTCAGGTCTGTGTCGGCGTGCAGGACGAGTCCGCCGAAGGTGATTTCCAGCGCGGCCGCACCCACGTGGTTTCCAACCAACCGGTTGGATAGTGCATATGAGGCCGGGTCGCAGGCACCCGAGGCTGGGACGCCCAGAGCTGCCTGACCGATCCGACCGGCGTCCTGGATCGTTGCCAACGGCCCCGTTTCCAAGACGGTGATCACGTGCGGCCCGCGTCGACGAAGCGGACCCGGCGGCCCGGGTGGAACAGGGCGGCGGGATCGCGTTGCTGGTCGAAGATCTTCAGGTCGGTACGCCCGATCAGCTGCCAGCCGCCGGGCGATTCCCGCGGATAGACCCCGCTGAACTCACCGGCCAGCCCGACCGCCCCGACCGGGACCTTGGTGCGTGGTGACGAACGACGGGGGATGTTCCAGTCCGCCGTACCGGTCAGGTAGCCGAAGCCGGGAGCGAATCCGCAGAACGCCACCGTCCACTCCTCGCCGGTATGGCGCTCGACGACCTCGGCCGCATCGCATCCGAGCAGCTCGGCCACATCGGCAAGGTCGGCGCCGTCGTACACAACTGGGACCTCCAGCAGATCGCCAACGCTGCGGTCGGAGGTCGTTGGCTCTACAGCGAGCAGATGACCGCGCAGGGCATCGAGCCCACCTGTGGTCGTGACGAGCACAGTCCGCGCGGCCGGGACGATGTCGACGGTGCTGGGTGGCGGGTCGGCGAGCAGTGCGGCGTAGTAGCCGAGCACGTGGTCGAGGTCGTCGAGCTCGACCAGCAGCGCCTGGTCGCCCGCGGGCAGGATCCGCATCAGCGACCGAACGGGCTCAGCGTGACGCCGGCATCCTCCAGTGCGGCCCGAACCCGGCGCGCGATCCCGACTGCGCCCGGGGTGTCGCCGTGCACGCAAATCGAGGCTGCATCGACTGTCAGCTCACCACCTGCGCTGTCGGTGATCGGCCGGCCGGTCGCCATCGCCGTACAGCGGGCTGCGATCTCGTCGGCGTCGTGCAGCACCGATCCGGCCTCGCGACGGGACACCAGCGTGCCCTCGGGGGTGTAGGCGCGGTCAGCGAAGGCTTCGTGGATCACGGTGAGGCCGGCCTCGGCGGCAAGGCGGAGCCAGGCCGAGCCGGGCAGACCGAGTACGGGGAGCGTGCGGTCATAGTCGGCGACCGCGCCGACGACGGCTGCGGCCTGGGCCTCGTGGTGACCGATCGTGTTGTAGAGGGCGCCGTGGGGTTTCACGTAGCGGACGCGGTCCCCGGCGATCCGTGCGAACGCGTCCAGGGCGCCGAGCTGGTAGACGATCTCGTCGCGCAACGCATCCGGCTCGATATCGACGAACCGCCGTCCGAAGCCGGCCTTGTCGGCGTACCCGACGTGGGCGCCGATGGCGACCCCGCGCTCGACCGCCTGGGCGGTCACGCGGCGCATGATCGAGGGGTCGCCGGCGTGGAAGCCGCAGGCCACGTTGGCGCTCGTGACGACGTCGAGCAGCGCACTGTCATCACCCATCGGCCAGGAGCCGAAGCCCTCGCCCAGATCTGCATTGAGGTCCATGAGCATCCTCCTCAGCTGGTGCGTCTGAGCCTAGAGATTGTTCAACAATCCTGCAAGAGGCTTGTTCTACTTTCCCTGGTGACCTGTGGTGCGCGATGATGCCGCCATGACTACGGGTGAGGCCGACGGCAACCGGCAAGCGTGGTTGCGGACAGTGGCCGCCGATGTGGCGCGGCTGGACCGCAGCAGCTCTGCCGAGCGGGCCGCCGACATCCTCCGTCGCAGTATCACCGAAGGCGCACTCCCGCCCGGTGCCCAGCTGTCCGAGGTCGAACTGACCGAGGTCCTGGAGGTCAGCCGGAACACGCTGCGCGAGGCGTTCCGGCTGCTGACCCACGAGGGCCTGCTGATCTACAAACTGCACCGCGGCGTCTTCGTCCCCGAGCTGGACGAGGCCGATGTGGTCGACCTGTACCGGTTGCGCCGGGTGCTCGAGGTCGATGTCGTGCGCGGTCTCGCCGACCGCGACCCCGAGTTGCCCTCGGCTCGGCTCGAGCCGCTCGCCGATGATGTCGAGGCCGCTCAGGCGGCTGCCCTCGCGGACCGCTGGCCGGCCGTCGGTACGGCGAACATGCGGTTCCACCAGCACTTGATCGGCCTGGCCGACAGTGCGCGGATGGATGCGATGACCGGCCGCCTGCTCGCGGAGCTGCGACTCCTCTTCCATGTGATCGCGACGCCCCGTGAGCTGCACGAGCCCTACATCGCCCGCAACCGGGCCCTCTTCGAGCTCCTCGAAGCCCGCCGGTACGACGAGGCCGCCGCGAACCTGAACCAGTACCTGCTCGACTCCGAAATCGCCATCCTCGAAGCCTTCCGCGCCCGTTGATCCATAAAGGCTTGCGCGGCCACGGTGCGACCTGAGTTGATGGTTGTATGAGCGACGAGCGGACCGATCAGACGCCCAAGTCCTACCGCCCCATCGACGCCAAGGGTTTCCGCGAGTCCATCGCGCGGGGCTGGGGGCCGGTGGACCGGTCCGTCAGCCTGCCGGCCGGGCTGGCCGAAGCGGCTGCCGAGCATCGGCGCAAGCTTTCCGCGGCGCTGCCGGGCCGCCGGATCGCGCTCGGTGCCGGACATGCACCGGTGCGGTCCAACGACACCGACTACGACTTCCGCGCCGACAGCGACTTCGTCTGGCTGACCGGCTGCCAGGCCCAGGGCGCCGTACTGGTGCTGTCGGCGGACGGTGACGCCACCCTGTACCTGCGGGAGGCGGCCGGGCCGGAGGAGGCGGACTTCTTCGCGAACGCGCGCGACGGCGAGCTGTGGATCGGCCCGGTGCCGGGTCTGAAGGACTGGTCGGAGGCGCTGCAGATTGCCTGCCGCCCGATCGAGGAGCTGCCGTCGGCGGTGCGTGGCGCGGTTCCGTTCATGCTCTCGGTGCCCGGGGTCGACCCGATGCTCGACGCGTTGGTGCGGACCTCGCCGCACGACGGGAACGCGCTGCGGCAGTCCATCGCCGAGCTGCGCCGGATCAAGGACGACTGGGAGCTGGACCAGCTGCGCGATGCCGTCTCGGCGAGTGTGCTCGCGTTCGAGGATGTGGCACGCGAGCTGCCGGAGGCCATCCGTGGCGGCGGCGAGCGCTGGCTGCAGGGCACCTTCGACCGGCGCGCACGGACTGCCGGCAACGGCGTCGGCTACGCGTCGATCGTTGCCGCTGGCAAGCATGCGCCGGTGCTGCACTGGGTCCGGAACGACGGTGCGGTGAACGAGGGCGACGTGATTCTGCTCGACGCCGGCGTCGAGACCCGCACGCTCTACACGGCGGATGTGACCCGGACGTTCCCGGCCACCGGTGAGTACACCGCGGCTCAGCGGCAGGTTCACGACCTCGTGCACAAGGCGCAGCTCGCCTCACGCGATGCGGTCAAGGCAGGAGCGCCGTACCGGGCCTTCCAGCATGCCGCGATGGTCGTCCTGGCCGAGGGACTGCGGGACTGGGGTCTGCTCGACGTGTCGCTCGACGAACTGCTCGGGCCGGACGGCCAACAGCACCGGCGGTTCATCGTCTGCGGGACCGGTCACTACATCGGTCTCGACGTCCACGACTGCGACGCGGCCCGGCCGGAGACGTACTTCGCCGGCGAGATCGAAGCCGGTATGGCGCTCGCCGTCGAGCCCGGGCTGTACTTCCACCCGAACGACGAGACCGTACCGCCGGAGCTGCGCGGGATCGGGATGCGGATCGAGGACAACGTCGTCGTCCACTCCGACCGGCTCGAGATACTTACTGACGGTCTGCCGATCGACACTCACGGCCTCGAAAAGTGGACCCAGAAGCACCTTAACCATAAGTAGTCATACGATCACTTAAAATTATTGGTGACGTGCAGTAACACATTCCGGCGCGAACCCGATGTAGTCGTCGGGGAGGGTCGAACTCGGCCTGGCGCGTGACAGTGGGGGCCGCGGTCACGCGCCGGCCGAATTCCGACACCGGATCAGGGGAGATCCACCGGGGGAGTAGCCATGAATCTGCGAGTGCGAGTCGTCCACTACGGCCAGCGGCACTGGTACGCCGACATCGACGATGCCGACGATCCACAGCCCGACGACCCCTTCTGGTACGTCGACCACTGCCGTACCCAGACGCAAGCCCTCGACGCTGCCTGCGCCGCGTTGATCACCCTCTCGACCCGAGCCCGCCGAGGCGACCGCCTGTACCGCGTCCTGGAGATCACCGGCGTCGCGGTCTAAGCCCTGGTCCAGTTGCGGCGTACCGGGCGGCGGTGGTGCGGACGGCCTCGTCGACCACCTGAGCGACGCGTTCGGCGCTCACCTGCCAGCCCGGCACCAGGAGCGTCGGCCAGAAGACGTAGTTGGAGATCATGCCCAGGAACTGGGTGGCTGCGAGGTCCACATCCTCGACCTGCACCGTTCCCGCCTCGTGCTCAGCCAGGAGGTAGCTGCGGACGGACTCGAAGTAGGGCATCTTCCCGTGCGAGAACTGCGCATGGGCCAGCTCGGGGAACCGCGGCAGCTCGGCGATGACGATCCTGAACAGGTCGGTCATCTGGGCACGGCCCAACAGCTCGGCGTAACGGCGACCGATGATGCCGAGCCCGTCGACGATGTTGCCTGCCGGTGGAGGATCCTCCTCGTCAGCGGTCGACCAGGACTCGGTCACGATGGCGTCGAACAGGGCTGCCTTGCTCGGAAACTGCTTGAACAAGGTGGCCCGCGAAACGCCTGAGCGCTCTGCGATCCGCGCCAGCGACGTCCGGTCGTAGCCCAACTCGAGAAACAGTGCGGTCGCGGCCGCCACGATCAGCGCGCGCTTCTCCTGGGCGACGCGCTGGTGGTACGTCGATACGACCCTGCTCATGGGCCGAGCATACGAGGTGAGTGGCTTGACTCACCACTCCCGCCGACCTACTGTCGAAGGGTGGTGAGTCGACCGGCTCACCACTGGCCGACGTACCGAAGGAACATCTATGCCCCGCTTCGACAACCAGACTGTGCTCGTGACCGGTGGGACCGGCGGGCAGGGAGCGAGCCACGTGCGCGCCTTCCACGCGGAGGGAGCGAACGTGGTGATCGGCGACATCGACGCCGAACGTGGCGCCGCCCTCGCCGCCGAGCTCGGGACCCGCGCTCACTTCATCCGCCTCGACGTCACCGACGAGAGCTCGTGGTGCGCCGCTGTGCTGGCCGCCGAGAGCGCCTTCGGCGCCCTGAACGTGCTCGTCAACAACGCGGGTGTGCAGAACCCGCCGGCGCCGATCGAGAAGACGGACCAGGCCACGTGGTCGCGGATCCTCGACATCAACCTCACCGGGACCTTCCTCGGCATCAAGGTCGCAGCCCCCGCTCTGCGCCGCGCAGGAGGGGGAGCCATCGTCAACATCGCCTCGACCATGAGCCTGGGCGGCACGGCGCACTACGCGCCGTACGTCGCCAGCAAGTGGGCCGTGCGCGGTCTCACCCGAACGGCAGCGCTCGAGCTCGGCCGCGACAACATTCGCGTGAACACCATCCACCCCGGCGTGATCGCGACCTCCTTCATCCACGAACCAGCAGTTGGCGCCACCGTGGCAATCGCCGACTTCTACTCCCCCGAGCCGTTCGCCATCCCCCGGCTTGGAGAGCCGACGGACGTCAGCCGGCTTCTCTTGTTCCTCACGTCATCGGACGCGTCGTTCATCACAGGTTCGGAGTACGTCATCGACGGTGGGCTCCTGCTAGGGCCCGCCCTGCAGACCGAGGCCGCGTGAGCAGTCCAGATGTGACCGGATGGGACGTGTCTTTGTCGCACCTGCCCGACCACATCCGGCGAGCCATCGAGATCACCCCCGCTGCGGGCACCAGCGAACGGATCATCGACATCACGACGCTGGGGCGCCGCACCGGCCGGGCGCGCCGCATCGAGATCTTCTTCTACCGAGCTGCGGGCACCACCTACCTGTGTAGCGGTGCCGGCGGTGCCGCGACCGACTGGCATGCGAACCTTCTCGCCAATCCCACCTTCACCTTCCACCTCAAGAACGGGATCCGTGCAGATCTGCCTGCACGGGCCACGCCGGTCACCGACCCAGCTGAACGTCAGGCCGTGCTGGCGGAGATCGTCGCGGATCTCAACCAGCCCCACGACCCTGGCACCATCCGGCCGACACGACTCGAGGACTGGGCTGACAGTCGGCTGATGCGCATCAGCTTCCGCCATCGTCCGTCATCGCGGCCCCCCGCCTCGTCGAGCTAGTGGATCCAGATCGCGCCGCCGTCGTACTCGACGCACTCGATGTGCTCACAACGCCAGTCGTTCGAGTCGAGCCATTCGACGGTGGTCCGGCTGTCGCGTGTGTGGATGGCAAGTAGATCGTTCAGCGAAACCCACAGCGTGGTTGTGGGTGGTCGGCACGGCCAGTCGGCCCGAGGATGTGGAGCTGTATCGCCGGCAGTTCGCCGTACTGAAGAAGGCGACTGACCATCACCCGGTCGGTGGTACGGCGGGGCAGGTTGTGCCGGGGGTGGGGACTGTGCGGTTGATGAGGTAGGTGTCGATGGTGGTGGTCATGCAGGGGGTTTTGTTGTAGCTGCCGTGGCCCCAGCCTTCGTAGGTGAGGAGGAGGCCGTGGCGGCCTAGCTGGCGTTGGACGTTCTGGGCCATCCAGTACGCCGTGGCCGGGTCGTGGCGGGCGTTGGCGAGGAGGATCGGCGTCTTGAGGTGGTCGACGTCCAGGCGGTGTTGGGGGTTGTTGGCTTTGGGGGCGCCTAGGCAGAGCGAGATGGCCATGAACTGGCCGGGGTACGGCATGTCCGGGTTGTTGCGGGCCAGCCGGTCCATGAGGGCGGCGTACTCGGGGTAGGTGCCGACTCGCAGGTTCCAGTCCTGGCAGAACGGGACCAGGGAATGGGCGACGAGTTCGGTGGTCGGTGGTGGCGGGGTGGGGATGACGCCCTTCTGGAGGGTCGTGGCGAGTGCGTTCCACTGGGGGCCGTAGAGCATCCGGAAGACCGCGAAGGACGCCATGAACGGGTTGGCCGCTTCGTTCCGGAGCTTGGCCCAGCGGGCGCGAACGTCCTGGCCGTGCAGGGCGCAGGTCGTCGTACGGTCGCACCAGTCGACGAACTCGTCGAACGAGTCCTGGACGGACGCGGCCTGCGGATCGAGGAATTCGCGCGGTGTCGCGAGACTGTGGTCGAGCACGCTCTCCAGGACCATCGCGCGCACCCGGTGCGGGTAGGTCTCGGCGTACTGCGGGCCGAGGACGGTGCCGTACGAGCTGCCGTAGAAGGTGATCTGCCGCTCGCCCAGTGCGCGGCGGATCGCATCGACGTCGCGGACGGTCTGCCAGGTGTCGACGTGGTCGTAGAGCGGGCCGGTGTGCTTGCGGCAGTCGTCGGCAAGCCGGCGGTTGTAGTCGATCAGCGCGTCGAATCCGGCCTGGTCGCGGATGATCGGTGACGGCATCTCGGCGTACAGGCTTGCGGTGCACATGATCGGGTTGCTGCGGGCGATCCCGCGCGGGTCGAAGCTGACGATGTCGAAGCGGTTCTGCAGTTCGGGGCTGAAGCGTTCCATCCCGGTCTTGATCCGGTCGACACCTGAGTCACCCGGACCGCCGGGTCCGAACACGAGTACGCCGACCCGCTGGCCTTTCGCCGTACGGCGGGCGATCTCGAGGGTGAAGGTCGGACCGCTCGGCTTCCGCCAGTCGACGGGGAGCTGGAGCGCCGCGCACTCCGAGCCCTTGACCTCCTCAGGGTCGTCCTTGCCCTCGGCCTTGCATGCCGACCACCGCACGGTGGGCGCGGCGGCCGAGGCCGGGAGTACGGCGAGACTGGTCGCGGTGACTGTCAGGACCACACCCCACGCGGTGGTCCTGAGCAGCGTTCTCGTATTCATCACCTCCCCGATCCTTCGGTAATCGCTTGCTGCCGCACATCGGGGAGAACCCCTTGGACCACCCCGGACCGGCTTTGGGGGACTTGTTAGGGTCGGGCGCGATGACACACTCACGGTGGTTCCGGGCAGTGGCGATCGCCGAGGCGATCTCGTGGACCGGTCTGTTGATCGGGATGCTGTTCAAGTACGTGCTGTCCGACAACGAGGTCGGCGTGAAGATCTTCGGCCCGATCCACGGCGGCATCTTCGTCGTGTACGTCGTGACGGTTCTGATCGTCCGGGGTCCGCTGCGCTGGTCGTGGCCGGTCACCCTGGCGGCGCTGGCCGCGAGTGTTCCGCCGCTGTTCACCTGGTTCTTCGAGATCTGGGCAGTACGCACCGGCCGGATTGACGCCGGGCCGAAGGCCGCCGTACCGTCGCGTCCGGAAGCTAACTCAACAGCCGCATGAACCCGTGCGGGAGAGACCCGGCCGTTTGAGCCGGGCGCCGTAGGAGCAACTCTCCCCAAGAATCTCTCAGGCACCTTCACCGTACGGGCGAGGCACCTCTGAAGGACAACAGTCCAACAGAGTGGGGAGGACACCACTCTCGGTCAACGTCGACCGGAAGGGACCTCCGCATCATGGCGATCAGTGTCTTCGACCTGTTCAGTATCGGGATCGGCCCGTCGAGCTCACATACCGTGGGACCGATGCGCGCGGCCCGCACGTTCGTACTCGGCCTCCAGGACGCCGGTCTGCTGACCGCGACGGCCAGGGTCGAATCGCAGTTGTTCGGCTCGCTCGGGGCGACCGGGCACGGCCACGGCAGCAACAAGGCGGTGCTGCTCGGCCTCGAGGGTGAAGACCCCGAGACCGTGGCGACGCACTCCGTCGACGCCCGCGTCGAGACGATCCGCGAGCGCGGCCGGCTGCGGCTGGCCGGCGTCCACGAGATCGCGTACGACGACAACACCGACCTGATCATGCATCGTCGGAAGGCCCTTCCGTACCACCCGAACGGGATGTCCTTCCTGGCCCGTGGGGCAGATGGTGAGGTCCTGCGGGAGCGCACGTACTACTCGGTCGGCGGCGGGTTCGTGGTCGACGAGAACGCGGCGGCCGGGGATCGGATCGTGCCGGACAGCACGGTGCTGAAGTACCCGTTCCTGAGCGGTGCCGAGCTGCTGGATCGTTGCCGCGAGTCCGGGTTGTCGATCGGTGAGGTGATGCTCGCCAACGAGCTCGCCTGGCGGACCGAGGAAGAGATCCACAGCGGTCTGCTGAAGATCTGGCAGGTGATGCAGGACTGCGTCAAGGAAGGCTGCGAGACCGAGGGCGTGCTGCCCGGTGGTCTGAAGGTGCCGCGGCGGGCGCATGCATTGCACGGCAAGCTCACCCGCGATCCGTGGTCGGTCGATCCGCTGAAGGTGATGGACTGGGTGAACCTGTTCGCCCTCGCGGTCAACGAGCAGAACGCGTCCGGCGGCCGGATCGTCACCGCTCCGACGAATGGTGCCGCGGGCATCATTCCCGCCGTACTGCATTACTACCGGCGGTTCATCCCGGGTGCGACCGACGACGGGTGCGTCCGGTTCCTGCTGGTTGCTGCGGCGATCGGCGTTCTGTACAAGGAGAATGCGTCCATCTCCGGGGCCGAAGTCGGTTGCCAGGGCGAGGTCGGTTCAGCCTGCTCGATGGCCGCGGCCGGGTTGTGTGAACTCCTCGGCGGTACGCCGGAACAGGTGGAGAACGCGGCCGAGATCGCGATGGAACACAACCTCGGTCTCACCTGCGACCCGGTCGGCGGGCTCGTCCAGATCCCGTGTATCGAGCGGAACGCAATGGCCGCGGTCAAGGCGATCAACGCCGCGCGGATGGCGATGCACGGCGACGGCGTCCACGTCGTCACCCTCGACAAGGTCATCAAAACCATGCGCGAGACCGGCGCCGACATGAAGATCAAGTACAAGGAAACCTCCCGCGGCGGCCTGGCCGTCAACGTCATCGAATGCTGACCTGACCAGCTGGGTCATCCTCCTAAGCACAGGACGTATAGGCCTACCGGACGCCCCTGCCACGCTCACCGCAGACCGTTCGGTGGTCCAGTGGACGTATACGTCCTGTCCGTCGGAGGATCGATGCCGCTCAGGGGTGGGTGGTGCTGAGGATGGTTTGGGTTACTTGGGTTGGGGCGTCGTTCATGGGGACGTGGCCGCAGTTGAGGAGGGGGATCATCCGGGCCTGGGGGAGTTGGAGGTGGGCCCGGGCGGCTTGGATGGGGAGGAGGACTCGGTCGTGGGTGCCCCAGGCGATGGTGACGGGGACGTTGGGGACGTCGCCTTCGAAGGTGGTGCCGCGGCGGGCGTGGGCGGCTACGCGGTCGAAGGCCGCGCAGTCGCGGAGGGCACGGGACTCGGCGACTAC
>NZ_SMKA01000226.1 GCF_004348455.1 Kribbella albertanoniae | reverse complement strand
GGTTTGAGGTGGGGGAGGAGGAGGCCGGCTAGGAGGGCTCCTAGGGTGCCTAGGGCTAGGTCGCCGAGGGTGTCTGTGTAGGCGGACTGGAGTTCGGGGGAGTTGCGGACGAAGGCGATGTACTCGCCGACTTCCCAGATGACGGCGGCGGTGGTGCCGAAGCCGAGGGCTACGAAGGCGGTGACCGCGCGGGAGAGATTGCGCGGGGCGAAGGCGAGGAGGGCGCCGGCGGTGAGGAAGCCCCAGAGGACGAAGTGCATGGCGTCGTCCCACCAGTCGACGGTGTCGAACAGGTTGAGGCGGTTGCCGATCAGGTCGATCAGCCAGGGCAGGGTCAGCAGCAGGTCGGCGGGCCAGGGGAAGGTCTGGTGCAGTTTGCTGCGGGTGCGGCCGTAGGCCCACCACCACAGCGGGAGCGCCATCGCGCCGATCGGGTAGACGATCAGGCGGGCGGTGGAGGCCTTGCCCTTGATCCCGCTCAGGTCCGGCCAGATGAGGGCCGTGAGCAACAATCCGAACAGCAGCAGCTTCGCGATCAGAGCGGCGTACCGGACTCGCGTGGCCGGGGCTGTCGGGGTGGCAACCATCGTCGTCATGCCTCTCAGTCAAACCGACCGCTGGGCGAGGCGGATGAGTACATCTACGCGAAGAACCCCCGCGATCCCGTCAGTGTGACGGACCGCAGGGGTTCTGAGGAGCAGATGTCAGCCGACGCTCAGCAGGTCGACGACGAAGATCAGCGTCTCGCCCGGCTTGATCGCGCCGCCGGCGCCGCGGTCGCCGTAGGCCAGGTGCGGCGGGATGACCAGCTGGCGGCGGCCGCCGACCTTCATGCCCTGGACGCCGGTGTCCCAGCCCTGGATGACCTGGCCGACGCCGAGCTGGAAGCCCAGCGGCGCGCCCCGGTTGTACGACGCGTCGAACTCCTCGCCGGTCGAGAGCGCAACGCCCACGTAGTGCACGTTCACCCGCGACCCGGCCACAGCTTCGGCGCCGTCGCCCTTGGTGATGTCCGTGATCACGAGTTCCGTCGGCGGGGTTGAGGGGTCGACGAAGTCGACCTCAGGCTTCTCAGTCATGCCTCCAGGCTAACCAGACCCCCGGTCCACCTGGTTCAGCGGGTCAGCGTCGTGAACCAGCCGAGGATCTGCGGGTAGGCGAGTTCAGCGGTGCGGTTGTGGTCGACCGGCCCGGTGTCCGTGACCGTGGACCGGGTGCCGCGCGGGTCGAGGCCGCTACGGCAGCTGTGCGCGTTGGCCGCCGGTACGTCGAGGTCCGCGGAACCGGTGTAGAACCGCGTCGGCACGCGCGGAGTCCAGTCCGTGCAGATGCGGTCAGCCTCCCGCAACCGCTTGCCCAGCAGCCCAGTCGGCTGAACCAGCTGCTGGAGAAACGACGCCCGGACGAGCTTGTCCGGGCTGCCCGGAAGTGCGGCCGCGATCTCCTGCACGGTGTGGCTGCCGTCGAACATCGAGTCGACGACCCGGTCGTACGGCGGCAGGAACACTTCGGACGGATCGTCGTACAGCGGAATCAGCCGGCTCCACGCAGTGATGAAGTAGCCGAGGTAGAGCGTGGCCACGAACGGGCTGACCTGCCCGTTGACCAGTGCAGGCAGCTCGACGCCCAGCAGGTCATAAGGTCCAGCAACCGGAGCCATGGCCCGCAGCCCGAACCCCTGCACCTCGCCACGCTGCAGAGCCCGCCCGAGACTGAGCGTGATCCGCCCGCCCTCCGAGAAACCAGTGACGAGTACGTCGTTCCGCACAGACCTGCCGAGGGTCTCGGAGAGGCGCCGGGCCGCGATCAGCTGATCGGCCGACGCACTCGTCTCGGAGGCAGTGTCGCCGTACGGATGCCGACCGGGGCCGGTGCCCAGGCCCAGCAGGTCAGGCGCAGTCACGGCGAACCCGGCGCCGGCGAACATCAGGCTGCGGACGCGGTCCGGACTGCTCCGCGAGACCGACGCCGTCGAGGCCCGAGTCGCGTTGGTCCCGTGCAGGAAGGTGACCAGGCTCAAGCTGCGCTCGGTACGGCGAGGGAGCGCGACCAGCCCGCTGGCCGTGGTCGGCCTGCCTTCCGGGGTGATGGTCCGATAGACCACGCGGTAGGCATCGGCGCCGTACTTCGCCGGCTCCGTCTTCATACCGGTCGACTGCAGGTACTGAGTCAGCTCGCCGGACGTGAGGTGCTCGATGGGCTCGACCGACACCACCGAACCACGCCAGGACGAGTGGGCCGTGGCGGCGACCGGAACACTCGCCCCCACCGTGGCGGTCAGGGCGACTATCGCGGCAACGCGTTTGAACAGGGTCATCTCCCCAGCCAACGCTGCGGGCGCCCATTAAGGGATGGTCCTTCAACCACCACCGAGGGGGACTTTCACCCACCTACCGGCTGCCAGAATGGCGGGCATGCCCACCTATCGCGCGCGTTTCGATGCCACAGTTGCCTTCACCAACGGAGGCGGCCTTCAGGTGCAAGGGTTCCTGGTCGACGTTCCGTCGGCCGACGTCACGTCCGGGCAGATCGGCGAACTCTTCCTCGACTCACTGGGCTTGTTGATGGCGGGCGACGTGCGGCTCAGCAATCTGGAGATCGTCGAGGCTGCCCACAAAGGCACGCGCGGTGGACCCGCCGCCGACGGTACGCCGCGCGGCGAGGGGACGACGTACATCGAACTCGGTCATGTCATCCGTGACGGCATGATCACGCTCCCGAACCTGCCCGGCCCGAGCTTCAGCCAGCAGCTGACCCGGGAAGCATCGCGGGAGGTCTACGCGCCGGGCACCGAGTTCGAGATCGGGCTGCTGACGATGGTGACGAACACGGGCACCTACATGGACAGCCCCTACCACCGCTACCCGGACGGCCACGACCTCACCGGATTCAGCCTCGAGCGCACGGCCGATCTGCCGACGGTCGTCGTCCGGGTGGAGGACAGCGGGCGGCTGGGGATCGATGCGGCCGCGCTGGCGACGTACGACGTGCGTGGCAAGGCGGTTCTGCTGCACACCGGGGACGACGCACGATTCGGTACGCCGGAATATGTCGACGAGCCGCACTTCCTCACGCGTGACGGGGCCGAGTGGCTGATCGAGCACGGAGCGGTGCTGGTCGGGATCGATGCCGCCAACATCGACGACATGACCGACGGAACCCGGCCCGCCCACACCCTGCTGCTCGGTGCCGGAGTCGCGATCGTCGAACACCTGACCAACCTGGCCGAGGTCCCGCCGACCGGCGCGCTGTTCACCGCAACCGCGCCGCGTATCGAAGGACTCGGCACCTTCCCCGTCCGCGCCTACGCCAAGCTGTCCTAGAGGCTGATGCGGGCGTGCAGGTGGGCGTCGTGGCGGCCGTCGGCCAGCTGCCAGACGCTGCGGAGGGTGCCTTCCAGGAGGTAGCCCGCCTTCTCCGCGACTCGGCAGGACTGGTGATTGCGGGTCGAGTGCTGCAGGGAGATGCGCTGGAAGCCGAGGTCGAAGCACCAGCGCTCGAGGGTCGCGATCGCGCGTGGTGCGAGCCCTTGGCCGCGGGCTGCGGGGAGCATCCAGTACGACAGGCTGACGGTCGCGCTCGCCAGGTTGATCTCCCGAAGCCCGATCTGGCCGAGCGCGGTCTCGCCGCTGGTGATCGCCCACGAGGCCGCCTCGGCAGCTGACCAGCGCTCGCGCCACTGAGCCAGCCACGCCTCCGCCGCTGGCGCGGTGTCGATGCGGAGGACGTGCCAGTGCTCGATCTCGGGGTTGGTGAACGCCTCGATCACGGCCGGTACGTCGGTTGCCCGCCAGGGCCGGAGGTTGTCGAGAGCCGGTTGATCACTAGGTAATTCAGCGGGCACCCAGGACCTCATGGAGTTTGGTGGCGAACTCGGCAGGTTTGCCGGGCATCCCGTACTCGTCGCCGAGGAAGCCGCCGTGGTTGCTCGGGAAGACGACCGGGGTGACGCCGAGGCGGTCGGCGAGCGCCTGGCCGCAGCGCGCGGCGAGCTGCTGGGCGGACTCCTCGCCGCCGCCGATCACGAGCCGGTCCTTGACCTTGGCCAGGGCGTCGAAGTCGGGCTCGTACGACGTCGTACCGCGGATGTTCTGGCCGAGCAGGGCGTCGTCGCGGCTGCCGTCGTCGTCGGCAGACAGTCCGAACATCGATGGATCGGGCGCGGGCCGGTCGGTGTAGTCGCCCGGGAACTCACCCTCGAAGCTGACCAGCGCGATGAACTTCGCCATCCCGGCGCCGTGACCGTCCCGCTGGTAGGTCTCGTAGATGTCGTCGTTGGCGGCCAGCGCAGCCTCGCTGTCCGGGACGAGTTTGAGGAGCGGCGGCTCATGCGCCACGAGGGTGTTGACGAGGTCGGGGCGGTTGGTCAGCAGGGCCAGCGCGTTCACCGCACCGCCGCTGCTGGCGAAGATGTCGACCGGGCCGACATCGAGAGTCTCGATCAGTACGGCGAGGTCGCCGGCATGGATCAGTGGGTTCAGCTCGCCGCTGTCCGTCCGCACGCTGCGCTCGACGCCACGTGGGTCGTAGGTGACGACCGTCCGGTCAGGGAAGTGCGATGCCAGGGTCGGGAAGCCACTCGCGCCCATCGGGCAACCGATCAGCAGCAGCACCGGCTGGTCGCGATCGGTGAGGCTCCCGCGAACGTCGTACGTGAGGGTGACGTGGGGGATGTTGACTGTGCTGGTGACCGGCTCCGTCATGACTGGAGCTTCTCACCCTCGCCCTCTCCGGGACTACCCTCGAGGGCCATGCGGAGAAAACTTCTTGCGGCGTTCGCGGCTGCTGCGCTGACCATCGCCGGCTCTGGTACGGCGCACGCCGCGGGACCGACGTACGGCGAGTACTCGCTGATGTTCGAGAAGTCGGCCGGCCAGTACTGGGCGGGTGGGACCGCGGCCGGGCAATGGGCGTGGACCCCGCTGAGTGCGACCGAGTCCGACATCTCCTGGGGCGACCCGAAGACCTGGCCGCCGAAGTCCGCCGAGCGTTTCATCCACGCCGGCGACTGGGTCCTCCTCGACGGCTACAACGACGGCGCCGGCCGGCCGCTCACGCAGATCCAGCGCGTCACGTCCGAGCAGATCGGCGACGCCAACTGCAACAACCTGCAGCCGATCCCGTCCGCCGACGGCCGTCAGCACTACGTGAAGTGGAACATCCCAGCCACCGGCTACTGCCTCGACGCCACCGGCACCATCAAGCCCCCGAACGGCTCCACCACCGTCAACTTCCGCCACCTGCAGAAGTGGTCACCCCCGCACGCCTGCTCCAACCCGTACTTCACCAACCAGACGTGCATCACCCAGTTCGAGCAGTGGTGGGACGACAACAACCACCCCTACTCCCTCCAGCTCTCCCGCACCCTCGAACTGGCCAAAGGCCAAGGCATGGCCTTCACCAACCGCACCACAGTCCCCGTGAACTGGAACGCCGACGCCCGCTACTACTGGCACTACTAGGCCCGGGGAAAGCCGGCCGGAGTGACCGGGGCCGGGTGGGTGAGGATGCGGCCGGTGGGGGTGGCGAGCAGCCGGTTGAGGTTGTCCTCGAAGGATTCCTCGAGGTTCCAGTCGGCGGTCAGGATATAGAGCGTCTGACCGCCTAGCGCGCAGGCGAAACCGAAGTGCTCGAGGGGGACGGTTTCGAGGACTTCGCCGCCTTCGGCGATCCGGAGGCAGCTGGGACCGGCCTCGGTGAAGCCAGGGGTCCAGATGGCGCCGTCGGCGTCCATGCACATGCCGTCGCCGGAGTGCGCCGCCCAGACCCGCCGGTTGATCAGCCCGCCGTCAGGAAGAACGTCGTACGCCGTCAAGGTGCGGGCGAAGGACTCCGCGATCACGAGCGTCCCGTTGTCCGGCGTGATGACCATGCCGTTCGGGAAGGCGAGCTCGTCGGCGACGCGTCGTACCGTGCCGTCCGGCGTGATCAGCAGGATGAACCCCGGCCGCTCGCCCTCCGCCGGAGCGAACGAGCCGCCACCGTTCACGTAGATGTTGCCGCGGCCGTCGACGACGAGCTCGTTCAGACCGCCGTACGACGAGAGGTCCGCGTGTACGACGAGTTCGCCGGACGGTTCCTGGCGCAGCAGCAGGCCTTCCTGACCGGAGACCACCAGCAGTCGGCCGTCGGGCAGCCAGTCGAGCGAGAAGGGCAGCGTGGTGTCGACCCGCGCCATCACCTCTCGTTTGCCGTCCGGAGCGATGGCCAGGATCTCCTGCGTGCCCCAGTTCGCACACCACAGGCGTCCGTCGTGCCAGCGCGCCGACTCTCCGATGACCAGTCCGTCCAGCAGCACTTCAGTCATGATCCAGCTCCTTCGTCCGAGGCTTGTCTACCTCTACACGAAGGAGCTGGACCGGAATCGACAGCTACCTGCCATCAGTCCGCAGTCCTGCACCGCCGGGTCCGGGACCTCCCGGGGCACGCTAGGCTGAGCGCCCGTGAAGGTCTTGGTGATCGGTACGGGTGGCCGCGAGCACGCGCTGGTGTGGGCTTTGGCCCAGGACGCGGATGTCGAACAGGTGGTGGCGGCGCCGGGTAACCCGGGTATCGCCGTCTTGCACCCGGCGTACGACGGGCAAACGATCGTTTGCCGTCCGGTGGACATGTCCGACCATGCTGCGGTTGTCGCGCTAGCGAGCGAGATGGGTGCGGATCTGGTCGTTGTCGGGCCGGAGGCGCCGCTGGTCGCCGGGCTCGCCGATCCGCTCCGCGACGCCGGGATCGCGGTCTTCGGGCCGTCCAAGGACGCCGCCCAGATCGAGGGGTCGAAGGCGTTCGCCAAGGACGTGATGGCCGCTGCCAGCGTGCCGACTGGCCGGGCCTACGTGTGTACGACGCCCGAGCAGGCCGCGGAGGCGATCGACGCGTTCGGACCGCCGTACGTGGTGAAGGACGACGGACTCGCCGCAGGTAAGGGCGTCGTGGTCACGTCGGACCGCGACGAGGCGCTCGCGCATGCGGCCGGTTGTGAGCAGGTGCTGATCGAGGAGTTCCTCGACGGGCCCGAGGTGTCGCTGTTCGCGATCACCGACGGGACGACCGTCCTGCCGATGCAGCCCGCACAGGACTTCAAGCGCCTTGGTGACAACGACGAAGGCCCGAACACCGGTGGGATGGGCGCCTACACGCCGTTGCCCTGGGCACCGGAAGGTTTGGTTGCCGAGATCACCGACAAGGTCCTGCAGCCGACCGTCGACGAGATGCGCCGCCGCGGTACGCCGTTCAGTGGCCTCCTGTACGCCGGTCTCGCGCTGACGTCCCGCGGTCTGCGCGTGATCGAGTTCAACTGCCGCTTCGGCGACCCGGAAACCCAGGCCCTGCTGCCGATGCTGAAGACCCCGCTCGGCGGTCTGCTGCTCGCTGCCGCCACCGGCAAGCTCAGCGCCTACGACAAGCTGAGCTGGAAGAACGGTTCTGCGGTCGCGGTCGTGGTCGCCGCCAAGAAGTACCCGGCCAGCCCCCGCAGCGGCGACGTGATCGCCGGTGTCGACCAGGCCGAGGGTGACGACATCCACGTCTTCCACGCCGGTACGGCGCTCGACGGCGAGGAGCTCGTCACGTCCGGCGGCCGCGTCCTCGCGGTCAGCGCCACCGGCAAGGACCTCGACGAGGCCCGCCAGCGCGCCTACGCCGGCGTCGGCCAGATCCGCATCAAGGGTTCCCAGCACCGCACCGACATCGCCCTGAAGGCCGCCCGCGGGGAAATCACTGTCTGACGATCTGGGAGAATGGGGGTGTGTCGAGCCCTGCGAAGCCCCGGATTCCGAACGTTCTTGCGTCCCGTTACGCCAGTTTGTCGATGGCGCGGTTGTGGTCGCCGGAGCACAAGATCGTGCTGGAGCGGCAGCTGTGGCTCGCTGTGCTGAAGGCACAGAAAGAGCTGGGCGTCGACGTACCGGACGGGGTGGTCGAGGACTACGAGCGGGTCGTGGACCAGGTCGACCTGGAGTCGATCGCGGCTCGGGAGCGGGTCACGCGGCACGACGTGAAGGCGCGGATCGAGGAGTTCAGCGCGCTCGCCGGGCACGAGCACATCCACAAGGGCATGACGAGCCGGGACCTGACCGAGAACGTCGAGCAGCTGCAGATCCGGGCCGGGCTCGAGCTCGTCCGCGATCGGGCGGTCGCGACCGCCGTACGGCTTGGGCAGAAGGCGGCTGACCACGCGGCGCTGGTGCTGACCGGTCGGTCGCACAACGTGGCCGCGCAGGCGACGACGCTCGGCAAGCGGTTCGCGTCTGCGGCCGATGAGCTGCTGGTGGCGATCGGGCGGCTCGAGGAGCTGATCGAGCGCTACCCGCTGCGCGGCATCAAGGGCCCGGTCGGTACGTCGCAGGACATGCTCGACCTGTTCGGCGGTGACCCGGCCAAGCTGGACAAGCTGGAGAGCGACATCGCCCAGCACCTCGGCTTCAGTCACACCCTGACCAGCGTCGGCCAGGTTTATCCGCGCTCGCTGGACTACGACGTCGTCTCCGCGCTGGTGCAGCTCGCCGCCGGCCCGTCGAGCCTGGCCACCACGATCCGGCTGATGGCCGGGCACGAGCTGGTCACCGAGGGCTTCAAGGAGGGCCAGGTCGGCTCCTCGGCGATGCCGCACAAAATGAACACCCGGTCCTGTGAGCGGGTCAACGGGCTGGCCGTGATCATCCGCGGCTACGCCTCGATGGCCGGTGAACTGGCCGGCAACCAGTGGAACGAGGGCGACGTCTTCTGTTCCGTCGTACGGCGGGTCGCCCTGCCGGACGCGTTCTTCGCGCTGGACGGGTTGTTCGAGACGTTCCTGACCGTGCTCGACGAGTTCGGGGTCTACCCGGCCGTGGTGAGCCGCGAGCTCGAGCGGTACCTGCCGTTCCTGACCACGACCAAGGTCCTGATGGCCGCGGTGAAGAACGGCATCGGCCGCGAGACCGCGCACGAGGTCATCAAGGAGCACGCGGTCGCGACCGCGCTGGACCTGCGCAAGGGCCTGGCCGCGAACGACCTGTTCCACCGCCTCGGCGAGGACGGCCGGCTCGGCCTGACCGAGGACCAGATCGTCGGCATCGTCGGCGAGCCGCTGTCCTTCACCGGCGCGGCCGTCGCACAGGTCGGCGCGGTCGTCGCCCGCATCGACGAGCTCGCCAAGCGGTACCCCGAAGCCGCGGCGTACAACCCGGGTGACATTCTCTAACTCGTGTTCGCACCGCTCACCTGGGCCCTGGTCGGGCTCTCCCTCGCCGCGATGGTCTATGCCATCGTGCTGGCGGCCCGCAACAAGCAGATCAACTGGTCGATCCTGGGTGTCCTCGGCGTGGTCGAGGTCGGCCTGCTCGCGCAACTCGTGATCGGGATCGTGCAGTTGGCCGGCACCGACCGGGATGTCTCCGGTCCGTTCTTCGCCGGCTACCTGATCGGCTCCCTGCTCGTGCTGCCACTCGGCGCCCTGTGGGCGCTGGCCGAGCGCAGCCGCTGGGGTGCCGGCGCACTGGCCTTCGCCTGCCTGGTGATCCCGGTCGTCGAACAGCGCCTGCACGTGATCTGGGTGGCATGAGCGCGCCGACCAGATCGGACCCGTCCGCGACCAAACGCGGGCCGGGCCGGATCCTCGTGCTCGTGTACGGCGTGTTCGCGCTGGCCGCGACCGCCCGCGCCGGCGTCCAGATCGCGACGCAGTTCTCCGATGCCCCGATCGCCTACCTGCTCTCGGCGGTTGCGGCGGTCATCTACTGCGCTGCGACCTTCGCGCTGGCCAAGGCCACCACGCTCTCCCGGCGCGTTGCGACCATCGCGATCGCCATCGAATTGATCGGCGTACTGGGTATCGGTGCGTTCAGTTACGCCGTACCGGAGGACTTCCCGGATGCGACCGTGTGGTCGCACTTCGGGCAGGGGTACGGGTTCGTCCCGCTGGTGCTCCCGATCCTCGGGCTGCTCTGGCTACGTCGAACTCGGTAGCAGCGCGAACCGCAGTGCGCGCAGGATGAACTGCGGCCGGGCGAGTGCGGTCGGGTGGTCGAGCATGGTGGTGACCCGGTTGAACTGGACGTTCAGATCGTCGTCCTTGGCGGTCGCCGCGAAGATCAGGCTGGAGAACCACTTCGTCAGCCGATAGCCGCGCGGGTACGGCCCGTCGACGTGGGGTAGCGCGAGGTCGGCCAGTGTCGAGAGTTGCCAGGCGACGTCGACGACCACGTTGACGTCGTCGAAGTACGAGCGGGCAGGCAGCCTCAGGTCCGGGTCGGTGGACAGGTACGCCGCCAGGCACGAGGCATGCAGGGTCGCCGAGGTCATCCCTTGCCCGTAGATCGGGTTGAAGGACGCGACCGCGTCACCGGCCACGATCAGGCCGGCCGGGATCCGCTCGAGCTCGTGATAGTCGCGGCGACGGCTGTCGGCCTGGTGGTACGTGTTCACCTCGCCAAGTAGTTCGCCGTGCTCGGCGATCTGCGCGAACTCGGTCGGGTAGTCCGAGCGGCACCGCTTCCGGAAGTCCTCGATATCCCGGGTCGGCCGATCGTCGGCGTACCCGGCGACGAGCACCAGCCAGCGGTCGCCTTCCACCGCGAGGATGCCGCCCTGGCGGAGCGGCCGGCCGCTGCCGGGCTGGTTCTGCGCGATCGAGACACCGATCTCGGAGATCTGGTCGTCCCGCCGGAACAGCGCGCTGGCGTAGTTCAGCTTGATCGGCATCCGACGCATCGGCGGCTGCGGCCACCCGGCTGCGCCCAGCCAGTCGCTGAGGCGGCTGGAGCGTCCGGTCGCGTCGACGACCAGGTCGGCAGGCACGGTCACGAGCGACTCCTGTCCGGCGGTGCCGTCAGGCTGGTAGCGGGCGGCTATGACCCGCTCGTCGGCGAACTCGATCCCGTCGGCGCGTCCGTGCACGAGCCGGACGTTGCCGATCTCGAGCGTACGGCGGCGGACCATCGACTCCAGGAACGGCCGGGTGCTGATCAGCGCCGCGCCGAGCGATCCCGGCGGCGGTCCCGGCCGGAGCTCGCCGTTGATGTAGGTCCGGCTCTGCTCCGGTGGCGGGTTGACTGCCCCTGCGGCCAGCGCCTCCGCAGAGAACCCGGGGAACCAGCGATCCAGCTGGGCGTGCCCGGCGGGCAGCAGGGCGTGCACCTGATTGCCTTGCGGTACGCCGGGTCGCGGCTCGGTCGAGTCGCCGGTGGTGTCGCGCTCGATGATCAGCACCTCGTCGGCGTACTCGCTGAGCACCCGCGCGGCCATCAGGCCGGCCATGCTCGCGCCCAGTACGACGGCACGCTCCATCAGCACCTTCGGCTTCGGCGGTCGGTCAGCACTCGTGATCCGGGCAAAACGTTGCGCAACAGACTCAGCCACGAGCAGCCCCCAGGCAGAAATTCAGGCAGAAAGTGAAAGTAACTGCCACTTTAGGGGCTCGGTGAGTGACTCGCCGCCGCACGCATGTCGCGACTCCCAGTGAACTGCCAGCTACGCCCAACGACCGTTTCAGGTTCGCCGGACAGAGTCGAAGCCATGCAGACATCAGGTCATCCCAGCGATTCGAGGCGGGTCGAGATCGTCGTACCCGTCAAGAACGAGGAACACGACCTCGGCCCGAATATCCGGCGGTTGCGGGAGTTCCTGGACACCGCCTTTCCGTATCCGGCCGAGGTCTGCATCGCCGACAACGGAAGCACGGACGCGACGTACGAGATCGGCGCGCTGCTGGCGGCCGAGCTGCCCGGGGTCCGGGTGGTCCGGCTCGAGCAGCCGGGGCGTGGACGTGCGCTGAAGCAGGTCTGGTCGGAGTCGACGGCCGACGTGCTCGCCTATATGGACGTGGACCTGTCCACCAATCTGAACGCGCTGCTGCCGTTGGTGGCACCGCTGTTCGCCGGGCACAGTGATGTTGCCATCGGCACCCGGTTGTCGAACGGGTCGCGGGTGGTCCGGCGGCCGAAGCGTGAGTTCATCAGCCGCTCCTACAACTTGTTGCTACGGGCAACTCTGAGCACGCACTTCTCCGATGCACAGTGTGGATTCAAGGCGATCCGGGCGGATGTGGCTCGCGAGCTGTTGCCGTACGTCGAGGACACCAGCTGGTTCTTCGACACCGAACTGCTGGTGCTGGCAGAACGTGCCGGGTTGCGGATCCACGAGGTCCCGGTCGACTGGATCGACGACCTGGATTCGCGGGTCGCGATCGCGAAGACGGTCGGCGAGGATCTGCGCGGGATCGCGCGGCTGGCTCGGAGCCGGATCGACCTTGAGCCGATCAGAGCGACGTACGGGCGTCCACGGGTGCTCGATCCACGAACCGCCTTGGCTGCAAGGATTCTGCGGTTCTGCGCGGTCGGCGTACTGAGCACGCTGGCTTATGCGCTGCTGTATCTCGTGCTGAGGCAAGGGATGCCGGCACAGGTCGCGAACGTGCTGGCCCTGCTCATCACCGCGGTCGGTAACACCGCACTCAACCGACGGGTCACCTTCGGAGTCCGTGGGGTCGAGGGCCGATGGCGGCATCAGCTGCGCGGCCTCGTCACGTTCGGCATCGGCTGGAGCCTGACCGCATGCGCGCTGTGGCTGCTGCACACTGCGGTCTCGGCGCCGCATCAAGCAGTCGAGGTGACCGTGCTGACGCTGGCGAATCTCGCCGCGACGGTGGTCCGGTTCAGCCTCTTCCAAGCCTGGGTCTTCAACGACGACGCACCCACGGTCCCGGCAATCGAACACAGTCCACTCTCGAACCTCAGGAGCAACTGACATGGCGACACTGACCGAATCCAGACCCCGAGTGGTCGCCAGGCCACTCACTCTGAGTCGGGACAAAGTCCTGTACGGCGGGTTGCTGGTCCTGACCGCGATCGCCTATCTGTGGGGGCTGTCCAAGAACGGCTACGCCAACGAGTACTACGCAGCCGCAGTCCAGGCGGGGTCGACGAGCTGGAAGGCCTGGTTCTTCGGGGCGTTCGACTCGTCGAGCTTCATCACCGTCGACAAGACACCAGGCTCGTTGTGGGTCATGGGTTTGTCCGGACGGATCTTCGGATTCAACAGCTGGAGCATGCTGGTTCCCCAGGCCCTGATGGGTGTTGCGAGCGTCGGCTTCGTCTACGTCTCGGTACGGCGTTGGTTCTCGGCCAACGCGGGATTGCTTGCTGGCGGCATCCTCGCGCTGACGCCGGTCGCCGTACTGATGTTCCGGTTCAACAACCCCGATGCGCTGCTGATCATGCTGCTGTGTGCCGGCGCGTGGGCGGTCACTCGGGCGATCGACTCGGAGAAGCACGCGGCGCGGTGGATGATGCTGGCCGGTGCGCTGGTCGGGTTCGGGTTCCTGGCGAAGATGATGCAGGCCTTCCTGATCCTGCCCGCGTTCGGGCTGGCGTATCTGGTGGCAGGCAGGTCCGCGCTCGGGAAGCGGATCATGCACAGCGGGCTCGCGCTGGTGGCGATGATCGTGAGTGCCGGTTGGTGGATCGCGATCGTCGAACTGATCCCGGCGTCGGCGCGGCCGTGGATCGGCGGGTCGTCGACGAACAGCATTCTCGAGCTGACACTGGGCTACAACGGACTCGGGCGACTGAACGGCAACGAGACCGGATCTGTCGGTGGTGGTATCGGCAACCCGGGCTGGGGTGGTGCGACCGGACTGCAACGGTTGTTCGGTGGCGAGTTCGCGTCCCAGATCGCTTGGCTGCTACCGGCCGCGCTGCTGGCCACCGTCGTACTGATCGTGGCGGCCGGGAAAGCGCCGCGGACCGATCGGACTCGCGCGTTCACCATCCTGTGGGGCGGCTGGCTGGTGGTGACCGGGCTGGTGTTCAGCTTCATGAAGGGCATCATTCACAGCTACTACATGGTCGCGCTGGCGCCGGCCATCGGTGCGGTGATCGGTGCGGCGATGCTGGTGCTCTGGCGGCGCCGAACCGAATGGTTGCCGCGGGCAACACTCGCCGGTGGGATCCTGCTGACGGCGGGCTGGAGCTTCGCGTTGCTGAACGCGACGCCGACCTGGAATCCGTGGTTGCGCTGGGTCGTGCTGGTGACCGGGGCGATCGCGGCGTGCGCGCTGCTGATGGTGCCTGAGCTCGGGCTCAACCGGGCAACGGCTCGGCGGGCCGGGCTGGCCACGGGGGCGTTGCTGATCGTGACGGCGTTGGCCGGGCCGGCGGCGTACTCGGTGAGCACGATCGCGACGGCTCATGCCGGGGCGATTCCGACGGCCGGGCCGGAGGGCGTCGGCGGTCGAGGTGGTGGTGGCGGTGGTGGCGGTGGATTCAACCGTGGCGGTGGGCAGCCTGCGGCCGGTACGCAGCCAGGCGCGACGACCGGAACTGCGCCGGGCGGCGCAACGACCGGTGCGCCGACCGGCGGGATGCGCGGTGGCGGCGGTGGGTTCCTGGGTGGTGGCGGGACCAGTGGAGTCTCGAGCGAGTTGGTCGCGCTGTTGCAGCAAGGGGCCAACGGCTACACCTGGGCCGCTGCGGCCGTGACCTCGAATGCCGCCGCGCCGCTGCAGATCGCCTCCGAGGTCCCGATCATGTCGATCGGCGGGTTCAACGGCACCGATCCCGCACCCACGCTCGCGGAGTTCCAGCAGCTGGTTGCCCAGGGCAAGGTTCACTACTTCGTCGGCGGCAGTGGCGGCGGATTCGGCGGTGGTCGCGGCGGCACCTCGTCCGAGATCTCCACCTGGGTGGCGGCGAATTTCCAGGCCCAGACCGTCGGCACTTCCACCGTCTACGACCTCACGACCAGTAACTAGGAGCATTTGATGACGAATCCTCAGTTCCTCGCCCAGCCTCCGGCGGCCCCGCCGATCGCCGAGCCGAAGGACAAGCGGCCGAGCGGGAAGGTGCTGGCCGGAGCCGGATCTCTGGTGGCGGTACTGGCCTTCCTTGGCGGGATGGCCGTCGGGCACGCGTGGGACGGAAGTTCCACCGGTACGACGACGGGACCGGGCGGTGGTTTCCGGCAAGGCCCGGGGCAAGGGGCCGGGCAAGGCGGCGGGCCTGGTCAGCAAGTTCCGCCGGGACAACAGATTCCCCCGGGGCAACAGGTTCCGCAGGGTCAACCAGGGTAGGGAAAACGACGCCCGGTGAGCGTAAGCACACCGGGCGTTTCCCTGCAAGGGGTGGTGTGACCGGTGCGGAGTGGGGTAAGCATCTGGGGGTGGAATGGTCGAACGTCACCTGGTTCCTGACCGCGCTCGGTGCGGTCGTCGTGCTGTTGACGCGCGTCCGGCTCGGTGGTGCAGTGGTCGACGGCACCGGAAAGTCCAGTGGGAACGCCGGGTATTCGGCTGCCCTGCTGCGGATTCACACCACCGCGGGCGCCCTCACCTTGCTGGTCTGGATCGTTGCCTTGCTCACCCTTCGCCGCGAGATCGCTCTCCTCGGGCTAGCCGGCTGGTGGCTGCTGACGGTGGTCGGATTGTTGCTTCTGGCCCGTTGGCTGCCGAGCGGCGGCAAACATTCCGAGCACACCCGTGGCGACGCCTGGGGGTCCGGCGCCGGACTCTCCCTGCTCGGCCACATCGGCGTACTGCTGGGATCCGGCTACTTCACCTGGGTGACGCTCACCGACCGCCTCTGATCAAACCGTCCAGAACGGCGGCGACAGCCCGCCGTACACCGTCCTCGAAGTCGGCCTCCGAGAGCGTCGAGCCGACCCCGGCCACGCGGTCGTACAACAGACCGTCCAGCATCGCCGCCAACGGCCACGCGGCCCGCTCCGGATCCGGTACGCCGAGTGCCGCGAGCAACTGGCCGAGCATCGCCCGCAGTTGCCGCCCACCGGTGTCGATCGCGGTCCGCAGCTCAGGCTGCCGACTCGCCTCCAGCGACAGCTCGTACCGCGCGATTAGATCGTCCGAACGCTCGGCGGCCAGCCCCAGCACCATCACAACCACCAGCTCGCCCGGCGGCAGCTCGCTCCGAGCCGGAGCGACCGTCTCCACGTCGCGCGCGAGCATCCGCTCCACGCAAGCAGTCAGCAGCGCACTACGCGTCCGCAGGTAGTACGACGTAGACCCCGGCGGCAACCCAGCCTCGCTGTCCACAGCCCGATGCGTAAGCCCCCGCAACCCCCGGCCAGCCACCAACCGAATAGCAGCATCAGCAATCGCCTCCCGCCGATCCGCCCCCAGCGGCACCTGCTTCGTCACCCCCGCAGTCTCCCACTTCCCAGCCATCCTCTACAAATGTAGAGTGAAGTTATGGGGACCGTGATTGTGGTCGGGGCGGGGATTGGTGGGGTCACTGCGGCGGTGGCGTTGCAGCGCTGTGGGTGGGAGGTCACGGTGCTGGAG
>NZ_SMKA01000225.1 GCF_004348455.1 Kribbella albertanoniae | reverse complement strand
TCACCGACCGGATCCGCGAACACATCAAACTCACCCACCCCACCGAACAATTCCCCTACGGCACCCGCGAAACCACCAACAACATCGACCTCGACCACATCCAGCCCTACAACCCCCTCGGCCCACCAGGCCAGACGAACACCCAGAACCTCATACCGCTGAGCCGCTTCGGGCACCGGGTGAAGACGCACGCCGCCGGCTGGAAAGTCCGCCGAATCGACACCACAACGATCGAATGGACCACACCCCACGGCTTCGTCTTCCGGGTCGACCGCACCGGCACCCACCGAGTCATCAAGGGCATACCAGATGACTGAAGCCAGCTAGCCACACCGCGACTGCCACTCGAGACCACGGTGACCATACCGATCAACCAGCGAGCCCTCAGCGGTCGGCCCTGGAAGTCCCTCAGAGTAGGCCCGGGCCTGGACGAGCCTCGAAGGCAGTGCGGGTGGAGCCCGACCACGGCGAGGCTGAGCAGATCCGCGCCGCTGACCAGATCCGCGCCGCTGAGCAGTGGCCGTCGGCTGAGCGGTGGCCGTCTGCTGAGGCACGGCGGCTGCCGAGGCGCCGTGATCGCCCGGCCTTGTTGTCGATCCTCACGTACGGTGCGGCCGAAAGGGTGATCGGATCGGCGCGACCGGTGCTGCTCCTGGTCGACAACGTGGACTCACGCACGGGTCTTGGACGTCCTCCATCCGTGCCGGGGCGAACCGCAGGCCATGCGTCGAGTGTCTGCGTACCCCTTGGAGAGCGCACGAGGGGACGCAGCATGAACCGAGCACCCACGCCGTTGGCTGCGACCTAGATGGCCAACCCGAGTTGATCGAACCCGCCGACACGTTCAGCGGTGTCGCATCCACGATGAGCACCGATATCCACTGCCGGATCAAGGCCGGCGTCCTGACCGGCGTTGACGTCGACCGATTCAACGCTGCCGACGCCGAACACGTTTCAGCGGCGTTCGATCAGGTCCTTGAGCGCGTGGAGATCGGCCAGTACGGCGTTCGCGTCGCGGGCGAACTCGTCGTCGGTCATCTCCGGCCTTCGGCGGAGGGTGAAGACGACCTCGCAGCCCGCACCGTCGGCGATGACGCGCATCGGGTTGTAGAAGGTTTCGCCCGACGGCAGCGTGACCTCATGGTCGAGAACCGTGTACTCGTTGCTCTCGGCAAACTTGACGATGATCCTTCCCATCAGAGACTCGGCAACCCAGTCCCCGTCGACCTGTTCGATCGAACTGCACAACCCGGGTGCCCACTCGGGCAGATTCGCCGGGTTGGACGCGTACGCGTACACGTCCCCGGCCGGCCGGTCGATGTACGCGCTCAGATGTCGTGACGTGCTCATGATTCTGACCCTAGCCAGCCGCCACCAGGCTTGTCTTGAACGAATCGGCCATCAGGTGTCGCCCTCGGACCGGCGTCCTGAACCGGTCCGAGGGCGACGAACAGGAGAGCCTCAGCTCAGGATGGACTCCCAGATGGTGCCGCTCGAGGTGGCGTCGGCGCGCAGACGGTCACGGGCTGCGGTGTCGCCGTACAGGCCCCAGCGCATCCAGTCCACGAAGGTGTTGCGGGCGCGCGAGTCGCTGAAGTAGCTGCTGTGATCTCCGCCGCGGAAGGTGAGGAACGCCTTCGGTGCGGGTAGTTCGCGGTAGGCCTGGCGGGCAGAGGAGTAGGGACAGACCTGGTCCCGGTCGCCATGGACGAACAGGACCTTCGCCCGGACCGAGGAGGACGGGTTGCCCATGTCCACACAGGCCCACGGGGCTGCCGCGACGATTCGCGAGTCGGGCCAGGCGGTCAAGAGGCCGTGGGTGGTCATGCCGCCCATCGAGTAGCCGGACGCGCCGACGCCGACCGAGGTGTTGATGTGGCCCCGTAACGGGTCGTTGGTCGCCGTGTTCAGTGCGAGGGTGCCGGTGATGGCTACGGATGCATCCTTGGAGTGGTTGCCGTTGTAGGCATCGCCGATGGAGCTGCCGAAGTGTGGCGCGGGCACGATGAAGCCGGCCGCCGCCAGCGGACGGATGTGCCCGAGCGCGCCCTGGGGACTGGCGCCGGAGCCATGTGTGTACTGGCAGACCGGGAAGATGCCGTCGGCAACGGGTGCGTTGGTGGTCGGCCCACTGCCGGGGCTGCCTTTGGCGGGGTAGTAGACGTAGGTGTTCACGCGACGGCTGCCGCGCCACCAGGTGTACTGGCGGACACCTACTGCGAACGGTGTGGTCGGTGCGCCGGCCAGCGGGCCGGCGAGGGCTTGTCCGGCGCCGAGGGTGGCGCTTGCGATGCCTGCGGCGCTGAGGCCGAGGAAGGTACGACGTTGCATGGTCATAAGAAACTCCCTGCTCAGTTGCCGATGGCGAAGCTGGGGTGGGGCGGCTGGTTGTAGCCGGTGTTCTGCCAGGCGACGGCCAGCCGGTATTGACGGTCCTGCATGAGTGAGGGGCGGGTGATGGTGGTGGTGTCGGTGGTGGAGTAGATGCGCAGGGCACGGTTGTCCGAGGTCCGCCAGATGACTTCTTCGCGCCAGTCGCCGAGGATGTCGGCCGACAGTGCGGGTGTTGACTTGGTGCCGTTGTTCGAGGAAACGCCGGAGCCGGTGAGCAGGCGGGTGTCGCCGCCGGTGCCGTACTTGCTGATCGCCGTTCCGTCGAGCAGCTCCCGCTGGGCGTCGCCGTCCCACCAGATCACGAAGTTGATCGACCCCGGCTTCCGCGAAGCGACCTGACCACCGGTGGTTCCGCTGCGCAGACCGCCGACCGACGCCGACCAGGCTTCGGCGCCCCGGTTGCCGGCCCAGATGTCTGCGGCCACTGCGCGGCCGTTGTCACAGCCGCAGGATGGGGCACTCCAGATGATCTGACCGGTCCGCGCGTCACCCATCCAGTGGGTTGGCTCGCTGGTCCACTCGGACGGCTTGAAGACCTCGAGTCCTGGGCGGGAGGGGATGAAGTCGCTGACGTGGTAGGCGTCGCCGTGGTGGGTGTTGTTCTGCCACAGCCCGCGCCCGTTGTCGTCGATTGCCATCGACCCGTACATGACCTCGTCACGGCCGTCTGCATCGACGTCGGCGATCGACAGGTTGTGGTTGCCCTTCCCGGACCATTGGCTGCCGGCGCTGTTGGAGTCGAAGATCCAGCGCTGCGTCAGTGCACCGTTGCGGTAGTCCCAGGCCGCGATGACGGATCTGGTGTAGTAGCCACGGGCCATGATGATGCTCGGCCGCGTGCCGTCCAGGTACGCCGTACCGGCTAGGAAGCGGTCGACGCGGTTGCCGTAGTTGTCGCCCCACGAGGAGACGTTGCCGCGCGGTGGCTGGTAGTTGGCGGTTGCCAGTACGGCGCCGTCGGTGCCGCGGAACACCGACAGGAACTCGGGGCCGGCGAGGATGTAGCCGCTGGAGTTGCGGTGATCGGCCGATCCGTTGCCGATGACCTGGCCGGTGCCGGATCGGGTGCCGTCGGCGGTCTTCATGGCGACTTCCGCCTTGCCGTCGCCGTCGTAGTCGAAGACCTGGAACTGCGTGTAGTGCGCGCCGGCCCGGATGTTGCGACCGAGGTCGATGCGCCACAGCCGGGTGCCGTTGAGCTTGTAGGCATCCAGATACGTGTTGCCGGTGTAGCCGCTGTGTGAGTTGTCCTTGGCGTTGGTCGGATCCCACTTCAGCACGATCTCGTACTGACCGTCGCCGTCCAGGTCACCCACGCTCGCGTCGTTCGCGGTGTAGGTGTAGTTCTCTCCGGACGGTGTCCGGCCGCCGGGTGGGATCTGGAGCGGTACGTCGCGGCTGCTGGCCATGATGCCGGCCTCACCAGGAACGGCGTTGAGGGTGAGTGAGTCTTCTGCCGCGAACTTCGATGCCCGCTCGACGCCGTCGGCGACCGCGCGGACGACGTACTTGGCGCCGGTGGGCGCACCAGTGTCCACAAAGCTGGTCGCGCCGCTGACGGGCGCCTTGTTCACCTTGACGCCATTGCGGTAGACGTTGAAGGTGGTGCCGGCCGGGTCGTCGGCGAGCTGCCGCCAGCTGACCCGGTTGCCTTGACCCGTGTGCACGCTGATCAAACCGCGGTTGAGCTGCTCGATCCGCGGCGCTGCGGTCTGCGTTTCGTTGCCTAGCGGCGCTTTGTAGGTCGTACCAGCCGAGGTGCCAGGCAGTAGTCCGACCAAGGTGATGCCGGCGACAGCGACTGCCAGCCGCCTGCCGATGGTGAAGTGACGCATGGGTATTCCCTTCGCAAGAGAGAGGTCAGGACTGCTTGGTCCACTGCTGGCCGGGGCTGCCGTCGCAGCTCGCTACGACCAGTGGTGTGTTGTCGGTGGTGGCGCCGCCCGCTGCGCCCAGGCAGCGACCGGACAAATCGTTGGTGACCGTTCCGTTGGCGTTGACCGTCCACTTCTGGCTGCCACCGCCGGAGCAGGAATTGATCGTCACTCTCGTGCCCTGCTGGGCCGCTCCTGCGTCCATGCACTTGGGGTTGTCGTAGACCCGCAACTCCTTCGCGGAGGTCTCGGTCCAGCGCTGGTTCGGGTTGGTGTGGCAGGTCCACAGGAGCAGCGCGGCGCCGTTGACCTGAGAGGCGGCGTTGACATCCGCACACTTACCCGAGCTATTGACGAGGTTGTACGTCGTACCGGTCGATCCGCCCGGGATGAGCGGGCAGCTGCTCTGGTACGACGTGATGCCGGTCCAGTCGACCAACGGGCACAGGAACTGCTGGTAGCGCGTGTCTTGGTCGACGAAGATCTTCAGCCAGGGGATGACCTTGCGCATCATCACCGAGTTCGCAGAGGTCGGGAAGCCGTGGCCGGCGCCGGTCAGTTCGAGGTACGCCTTCTCCGTCGTCGCGGGGATCGCGTTGTACAGGTTCCTGACGCTCGAGGGGGTGACCGTGCCGTCGCGCTGCCCGGCCAGCAACATCGAGGGAACTCTCATGCCGGACGTACCCTGCGACGGGCTGAATGGCGCGAGCCCGACCGCGGCCTTCAACGAGGGGCGACGCAGCGCCGCGGAGATCGCGCCGCCGCCACCCATCGAGTGGCCCATCACGGCCAGGCGACTCGCGTCCACCCGGCTACGCACCGAGCTGCGCTGGGTCAGGTAGTCCAAGGCCGCCAGCAACTGAGTGCCGCGCGCGGTGTCGAAGTCGTTGCGGCTGAGGGTGTCGATCCCGATCACCACGAAACCGAACGAGGCGAGCCATGGTCCCATCCAGGCACCTTCGGCCGCCCAGGTGGCTGTGTAGCCCGGCACGATCGCGATGGCGCCGAACGTGCCCTGGCTGGTGTCGGTCGGGTAGTAGATCTTCGCGGCGGCGAAGCCGTTGCCGCCGCCGACGCTCACCTCGGCCGTGGCGAAAGTACCGCGTGACGCCGCGATGCTGGCCTGGGTGGGGTTCGGTCCGCGCTCGTAAGGATTGTCCGCGGCCGAGGCGGGTGCGGTCGAGATGACCGAGGCGACAACGGCGGTGACGGCGACGAGGGTTGTCGACGTTCGGCGGAACAGTCGACCTAGGGAGCCGTGTGTTCGCCGGGGGCGTTGGCCGGATCCGGACAGTTTGGCGCTTACTGCAGTTCTAGGCATGGGGCGATACCTCTTCTGTGTCCTGGGTGGAACAGGCGGAGCAGGGCCGTGAACGTGCACAGTCGCTGACGGCAGCCTGCTGCCCATGATGAAAACTTATCGAGCACAGCATGGCAAGAGGCTGCACGCGAGAAACTGTGCACGTGCACAGCCAGGGATCTCGCCGGTGACCTCTTGTGGCCGAGGGGCGTGGGAGTTAGTTTGTTCCGCAGCCAAACTAATCTACGTGTGAGAGCGCGATCTGTGGATGAGTTCGCGTCTTCAAAGGGAGTTCTCCGTGATCGACTTGCCTGTGGGCGGCGTACCCAGCCGTCGTAAGTTTCTTGGCCTCCTGGGCACTGGCGCCGCTGTTGCGGCGGGCGGTGGCGCGCTGAGCGGCTGTTCCTCCGGCGGCGGTGGTACCGGCACTGAGGGTCGGGCCGAGGTTGAGGGCAAGTTGGCGGGCTTGCTGCCTGCCTACATCGCTTATGAGGCAGTCAAGCCGGATCTGCCGGGGGAGAACGGCAGCTCGCCAGGCTTCCTCAAGTACCCGAGCGAGCTCAAGCGAGCGGTGCCGAACAAGCCGGTGACCAGTGGCAAGGAAGTCACCGCGATGACCCCGCTCTGGGGCCCGGCGCCACCCGGTCTCGGCAGCAATTCCTACTTCGACGCCAACAACGAGCGCATCGGTGCGCCGGTGCGGTTCAACATCGTGGACGGAGCGGCGTACCTCGACAAACTCGGTCCGCTGCTGGCGGCCGGCAACGTTCCTGAGCTGACGGTGATGATGGGCTGGATGGCTTCGAACATCACCCGGTTCAGCCAGGCGGCCGACAAGCTGTTCGAGGACCTGACGCCGTACTTGGCCGGTGACAAGGCCAAGGAGTTCCCGATGCTGGCGAACCTGCCGACCCGGGCCTGGGCCTACGGTGTCTGGAACAACCAGCTCAAGGCGGTTCCGTATCCAGGGACAGGCATTCCCTGGGCACTGTTCTACCGGAAGGATCTCTTCGACCAGCACGGTGTCCAGGCGCCGAAGAACATGGACGATGTGCTTGCCCTGGGCAAGCAGCTGACCGATGCCAAGGTGAACCGGTGGGCCTTCGGGGCGATGGTGCCCGAGGTGGCGCGCGCCTTCCGGGCGCCGGCGGGCTGGCACAAGGACTCGGCCGGCAACCTCAAGCACCAGATCGAGACGACCGAGTACGAGGAGTCGGTCGCCTTCAATCGGCGGCTGTTCCAGTCCGGGTACGTGCATCCGACGGTCATCGCCAATCCGTCGGCCGACGTGAAGCCGCTGTTCGAGGGCGGCCAGGTGCTGATGTATCAGGACGGGCCGGGTTCGTGGGCGGAGGCGTTGCAGCGGCAGTTGCCGATCAACCCGAAGTTCAACATGCAGGCGGTGCTGCCGTTCGCGCACGACGGTGGTGAGCCGATCGTCTGGAAGGGTGAGCCGGCCGGGATCTTCACGTTCGTGAAGAAGGGTCTTGGTGAGGCGCGGATCAAGGAACTGCTCGGTGTGCTGAACTACACGGCTTCGCCGTTCGGTACCGAGGAGGCCGTCATGTGTGCCTACGGTCAAGAGGGCAAGCACTACGTCAAGGAAGCCTCGGGTGCGCCGAAGCTCACCGCCCTGGGCGCGAAGGAAGTGGCCAACACCTACATCTTCCTGGGCGGTCGCCCGGCGGTGATCAGCGAGAGCCAGTATCCGGGCTATGTCGAGGCCATGCACGCCTGGGAGAAGGCCTGCGTCAAGTACGCCCAGGAGAAGCCGTTCGAAGGCATCCGGGTCGAGCAGCCGTCGAAACTGGCGGCACTGAGCCAGCCCTTCGACGACAAGGTCCAGGACATCCTGCGCGGCCGCCGCCCGGTGAGCGACCTGAAGGTCGCCCTGGCCGAGTGGCGCAAGAACGGCGGCGACGAAGGCCGCGAGTTCTTCGCCAAGGTGCTCACCGACAACGGTCGCTAGGGGGCTGACACGACGACTTTTAGCGGGGCTTGCTGGACTTTCGATTGGCGACGTACAAAAGCGGGAATGCTTCGGTCAGCGAGGTACCCCGCTCCGCCCCGATCGAAGGAGTACCGATGTCGCCTCTATTCCGTCCTGCCCAAAAGTTCCATCCCGCCCGGAGGGGGCGACGTTCTGTCGCCTGGTCGGCCGCACTGCTGATCGTCTTGTCCGGACTGGTGACCGGACAGGCTCGCGGTGCTGTTCCGCCTCAGGAGCCCGGTGTGACGCTGCGGGTGTTCGACCTGCAGACCGGGCTCGACAAGCTGTGCCCGTTGAAGCCTGGTCAGACACCGAACGTCGACAAGTTGATGCCGGTCATCAACTGGACCGCCGACTCGGACTTCGGCATTGCCGACAGGTTCGTGTCCCAGGTGACCGGCAATGTGAATATCGCAGCCGCTGGGCGTCATGAGTTCCGGCTGACCAGTGACGACGGGTCGCGGCTGCTGATCGACGACAAGCTGGTGATCAACCACGACGGACTGCATGCGTCGACCCCGGCGACCGGGTCGATCGAGCTGACGACGGGGTATCACGGGCTGCGCATCGACCACTTCGACAACGGTGGTGGGCAGGAGGTCAAGCTCGAGTGGCGGCCGCCCAACGTGGAGAACTTTGTCGTTGTCCCCAACTCGGCTCTCAGCACCGACTCAGGTGTGGTCCGGGTGACGTCTCCAGGCCGGAAGGAGTGCGAGGCGTCGTCGGATTCGCCAGGTGACGGTCTGCCGCTCACCACCGTCAATCCCGGCTACACCCTCACCGACCTGCGGCCGGCCGGGTTCGAACCACAGGTCACCGGTATGGATTGGCTGCCTGACGGGCGGCTGGCGATCACCACCTGGGGCGGCTCAGGCGTCGTACAGGGTGAGGTTCATCTGCTGAGCAACGTCACTGGGAACACGGACCCGACGCAGGTGCGCACCCAGCGCATTGCAACCGGCCTGCGGGAGCCGATGGGCATCAAGTACGTCGACGGCAAGTTGTACGTCTCGGAGAAGAACCGCCTCGTCGAACTGAACGACACCAACGGCGATTGGATGACCGACAACTACCGGACGGTCGCCACCTGGCCGTACGGAGGGAACTTCCACGAGTTCGCGTTCGGGCTGCTCTACCGGGACGGATCGTTCTACGTCAACCTGTCGGTCGCCATCAACGAAGGCGGCGCCACGACAGACCCGCAGCCCGCGGCGAACCGCGGCACCTCGATCCGGATCGACAAGGCCACCGGCGCCGTCACCTATGTCGCCGGCGGACTGCGCACTCCGAACGGTCTTGGCTGGGGTCCTGAGAACGATCTGTTCGTGACCGACAACCAAGGTGGCTGGCTGCCGGCGAACAAGCTGGTCCGCATCCAGCAGAACCGTTTCTTCAACCACTACACGAATCCGCCCGGCCAGTTCGACTCCAGGCCCGTCACGACACCGGTCGTATGGCTGCTGCACAACGAGATCGCCAACTCACCGAGCAACCCGGTCCTGCTGTCGAGCGGTGTGTTCAGCGGGCAGATGGTGTACGGCGACGTCACGTACGGCGGCCTCCAGCGAGTGTTCCTGGAGAAGATCAACGGTGAGTACCAGGGGGCGGTGTTCCGCCTGACCCAAGGCCTCGAATCAGGCGTCAGTCACCTCAGCCTCGGTCCCGACGGCTCGATCTACACCGGCGGAATCGGTGCCGGAGGCAACTGGGGGCAGGAGGGCAAACTGCGGTTCGGCCTGCAGAAGCTGACGCCGAACACCACCAGCACCTTCGACATCCGCGCCATGCGTGCGGTGGCCGGCGGCTTCGAACTCGAGTACACGCAACCGATCTCCACCGAGACAGCGACGAACCTGGCCACGAAGTACCGCGCACAACAGTGGCGCTACCACCCGACAGTCGAGTACGGCGGCCCGAAGGTCGACGAGGAGACGTTGAACGTGACCTCGGCAACCGTGTCGGCCGACCGCAAGAAGGTCAACCTGCAGATCGCAGGCCTGAAGGCCGGTCGCGTCGTCCACCTTCGCTCGCCGCGCCCCTTCGCTTCCGAATCCGGTACGCCGCTGTGGAGCACCGAGGCCTGGTACACCGTGAACTCCCTGGTCGACGGTCCGGCCGCGAGTACGACGTACGAGGCAGAGAAGGCTGCCCTGGCCGGCAATGCCGGGACGAACAACAATCACGCGGGATACCTGGGGACCGGGTTCGTGGACGGCTACTGGAACCAGGGTGCCTCGACGACCTTCACCGTGTCGGTTCCGTCGGCGGGGGTCTACAACGCGGGCCTGCGCTATTCGAACGGCCCGAACCCGGTCGGCAACAAGACACTGAGTGTGTACGTCAACGGCACCAAGGTCAAACAGACGCGATTGGCGAGCACCGGCGTCTGGAACAGCTGGGCGGTCGAGGCCGAGCCGCTGCAACTGGCTGCCGGCACGAACACGATCTCCTACCGGTACGACGCCGGGGACAGCGGCCACGTGAACCTCGACAACGTCACCATCACCGCCCGTCAGCGCATCCAGCTCTTCAACGGCACCAACCTGGACGCCTGGGAGAAGGTCGGCGGCGGGGCGGCAACATGGCCGATCTCCGGCGGCTCGATGGAGACCCTGGGCGGTGACATCCGCACCAAGCAGCAGTACGGCGACTTCAAGCTGCACGTGGAGTGGTACGAACCCCACTATCCGCCCGAACAGACCGGCCAGGCCCGCGGTAACAGCGGTGTCTATCTCCAGGAACGCTACGAGATCCAGGTCCTGGAGTCTGCCGGTCTGCCAACGGCGAACAACATCGCCGGCGCCATCTACGACAAGAAGGCCGCCGACGCCAACGTCGGCACACCCTCAGGCACCTGGCAGACCTACGACATCACCTTCCGCGCAGCCCGCTACGATGCGGCCGGCAAGGTCGACAACGCCCGAGTCACTGTCGTCTGGAACGGCACCACCGTCCACAATGACGTCGCCATAGACGGCGGCACCGGCGGTGGCATCAGTGAAACCGCCGCTCCCGCCGCCATCCGCCTCCAGGACCACAACGACCCAGGCGACAATCCCCGCTTCCGCAACATCTGGATCGAACCCATCGCCTGACCCAACCGCGAGACGCCGCAACCCAAGCTCTGGGCTGCGGCGTCTCGTCGTGTTACGGCAAGGTGCGCGGGCCGCCGGGCTCGAGAGTGTCGACCAAGGCACCCGAAGGATGAGCCTTGGCACGGTTCCGCTCGGCAGCGGTTGCCTTGCGGGTGTCGTCGATGTAGGCGTCGACATCGACGCCTGCCTGCTTTGCGCCTTCTTCGACGACCGAATACGTCTGCGAAGCCAGTGCGTAGGCGGCGCTGTAGTCGTGGCGGGCAAGCGCGTTCTTCGCGAGTCCGAGCAGGAGATCAGCCCGGCGCAGCTCGTCGTGCGCTCGCTCGGCCCGCGGCGCCGCCAGAGCCTTTGCAGCCAGGTCGTTGGCTGCCTCGTTGCGGGCGGCAGTCTGGAAGCGGTCCATGTTGTCGCGGTCGAACTGGCTGAAGTCCCAGTTCAGGTCGATGTAGCTCATCATCGTGTTCGAGTAGTCGCCGAGCCAGGCGAAGTACGTCGCTCCGCTCGGACCGAAGTCCACACCCGAGGTGCTGTCGTACCCGTCGTGCGGATGTGACAGGCCGAGGTGATGTCCGGTCTCGTGGATGATCGTCGTGGTCAGGCCGTACCCGCTGGTGATGATCGACTCGTTCAGGAAGTTGAAGACGTAGCTCTGGGTGCCGTCCTCGTAGTTGTCGTCGGCGAATCCGAGTGCCGGGGTGTCCAGTTCCGGCGGTACGGCGTAGTTGAAGATCGGGAGCTCGTAGTCGACCTTGCCCTGATCGTCCTGCGTTCGCGCCAGCTCCTTCTTGTTCTGCAGGAACAGGTTGGCGAACGCCGGATAGCCCAGCTCGGGGTAGCAAGACTTGTTGACAAGCAGCAACTCGTAGCAGCGCTTGGCGTCACCGGTGTAGGGAAGGTCCTGGCTGTCGTAGCTGAACTTGTTCCGCCAGGCCAGCTCCGAGAGCTCCGACAGCACGAGCTTCTTGTCGATGTAGTCGGTACTCGCGTCGACACCCGGCCATCCCTCGTAGGTGTTGCTGTCGAGGTTCACGGTTTCGGACGGCGTACTCGGCGGAAGCTCGACCGGATACAGCGGTGAGCTGGTGAACAACAGGTCCAGCGCCACGTAGCGCACCAGCTTCACCAGATCTCCGGTGAGTTCGCTCGGTGCGCGGAATCCGCCGGCGGTGTACTCCCAGGCGACCGGGATCCGGTAGTCGGCCTCGTCGTCGCCGTCGAGATCGGCATCATCGACGTTCCAGCTTCCCGACGAGGCGTCCGGTCCCGCTGACAGGTCGTGGAACCAGACCCGGCGAGTGCGACCGAGGCCGTCCTCCTCGTCCTTCGCGGTCGTGCCACCCCAGGCGACGATCTTCCGGCTGTCACGTTGGGTGCCGAAGTTGTAGCCGGTGTCCGGGTCGGGCTCGTTGGTTTTGGTGTAGACGTGGTACTTGAAGTCCGCCCGGCCGAACCAGTTGATCAGGAAGACGGTGTTCCTGGTGGTGTCGATTCCAGGCGGCGGGTTGTTCGCCAGCCAGCGTTCGACGGTCGGAGCGTCGATCGCGACACTCTTGTCGATGGTCCGGACGTTGCCGTTCTGTGCGTTGTAGTCCTGCTGGAACTTCGTCAGCGCCGCGGGCCGAGCCAGCTTCGCCAACTGCGCGAAGAACCGATCCTGATAACGCTTCGATGTCGTCGTGACCCGGTAGTCGTACTGGTACGTCAGCCCGAGCTCCTCCGTCACGCCATAGCCCAAGCGACTGCGGACGACCGGCCGCGACGATGAGGGAAGGCCGGCGCGGAGTCGCTGGGGATCGACCTGCCCAGCCTGATAACCCACCAGGACGACGTTGACGGGCAGCTTCTCGACGAGCTTCGGCTGTCCGCCTGGTTCGAGATGACGCAAGGGCGGCGGGGGAGCACTGTTGGCTGTCGTCGCTGCCATCGCGCTACCAGCGATGACGGCGAGCGCTGTTCCCAGCAGCGCGACCAAGCGGATCCGTTGCATGTATCGGCACCTTTCACGGGCGGATGGAGCCGACGGCGCACGAGCCCAGGCATCCGGCCGTCAACTCCCGTTCGCACATGCTGCCACAGCCCACCCCCGGATCCGCCGAAACTGACCGCTTGATGCCGCTACCCGGATCTGCGGCCGGAGAAAGTTGTCGCGGGGTTGTCGATTCTGGACGCGAGTCTTCGACGCGGTGGTGAAAGCACCCCACCAGAGGAGACCGAGATGGCAACCGTCACCACCACCCCGACCGCCGTCACCACCCGCACCCGGACCCTGCTCACGGCCGGTGCGGTCGCCGGGCCGCTGTACGTCGTCTGCTGGCTCAGCCAGGCCCTGACACGGGAGGCGTTCGACCTGACCCGGCATCCAGCCAGCCTGCTCGCGAACGGCGACCTCGGCTGGATCCAGACCGCCAACTTCATCGTCGCGGGACTGTTGTCGCTGGCCGGCGCGGTCGGGCTCCGCCGTACCCTGACCGGCCGGGGCAGCCGCTGGGCGCCGCGGCTGCTCGGCGCGTACGCGGTCGGGCTGCTCCTGGCCGCGGCATTCCCCGCCGACCCAGCCGCAGGCTTCCCGGCCGGAACACCCGCCGACTACGCCGAGATCAGTCTTCGCGGGATGGGCCACTTCGTCGCCGGCACGATCGGCTTCACCGGTCTGATCGCCGCATGCTTCGTAATGGCGGCCCACTACCGCAGCACCGGTCGTACCGGCTGGGCCCGCTACTCCACCATCACCGGCATCGCCTTCTTCGCCGCCTTCGCCGGCCTCAGCGCCGGCGCAGGCACCCCACCCACCATCCTCGCCTTCGGCGCCGCCATCATCCTCGCCTGGACCTGGATCACGGCCACCTGCTTCCACCACCGCCGCTAGCAGAACCGTCGCGATATTGGCGGCACCGCACGCCCGGAACAGGTTTCGCGGATTGCCGAAACCTTTCGGATGACCTTGCTGGCAATGTCAGCAAAGTCGCTCTTCGAATAGTTTCGGACTGCCTTCTAGGCAAGGGAAAGGCTGACAACGACGGTCCGAAAATCTTTCGAAGAATACTGGGGAATTCACTCTTGATTTATCGGAGCCGGATGTCCACGATCACTGCGTGACGTCACCCGACAACTGACCGCCCCCAGAAAAGGTGAGCTGCATGATCAGAAGAAGCCTTGCGGCGTTGGCCGCCGGCGCCCTGGCCGCCACCGGCCTCGTCGTACTCGTCCCGACCGCCGCGGAAGCCGCCACCACCCTGGGCGCCTCGGCGGCCCAGACCGGCCGGTACTTCGGTACCGCGATCAGCGCCGGCAAGCTCGGCGACTCGACGTACACGACCATCGCCAACCGCGAATTCGACATGGTGACCGCCGAGAACGAGATGAAGCTCGACGCCACCGAGCCCAACCAGAACCAGTTCAACTACACCGCCGGTGACCGGGTCGCGAACTGGGCGACCAGCAACGGCAAACGCCTGCGGGGACACACTCTCGCGTGGCACTCCCAGCAGCCGGGCTGGATGCAGAACACGAGCGGCACCGCGCTGCGCAACGCGATGCTGAACCACGTCACCCAGGTCGCCACCCACTACCGCGGCAAGATCTACGCCTGGGACGTGGTCAACGAAGCCTTCGCCGACGGCAGTTCGGGCGCCCGGCGTGACTCGAATCTGCAGCGCACCGGCAACGACTGGATCGAGGTCGCGTTCCGGGCGGCCCGGGCCGCCGATCCGGGCGCCAAGCTCTGCTACAACGACTACAACATCGACAACGCCGACCACGCGAAGACCAAGGCGGTGGTGGCGATGGTCCGCGACTTCAAGAGCCGCGGGGTACCGATCGACTGCGTCGGCCTGCAGGGACACTTCAACAGCGGCAATCCGGTGCCGAGCAATTTCCGGACGACGCTGTCGACCTTCGCCGGGCTGGGTGTCGACGTACAGATCACCGAGCTCGACATCCAGGGCTCCGGCACCGACCAAGCGAACAAGTACCGCCAGGTGACGAACGACTGCCTGGCGATCTCCCGCTGCAACGGCATCACCGTGTGGGGCGTGCGCGACACCGACTCCTGGCGGCCCGGTGACACACCCCTGCTGTTCGACGGCAACGGCAACAAGAAGCCGGCGTACACGGCAACGCTGGAAGCTCTCAATGGAGGAGCTATACCGACTGATTGCCGCAACGGGTACGTCGCACTGACGTACGACGACGGCCCGAACCCCGGCAACACCCAGGCGCTGCTCAACGCGTTACGGGCGGCCGGAGTGCGGGCCACAATGTTCAACACCGGGCAGAACGCCGCGGCCAACGCTGCTCTGGTCGCTGCCCAGGCGAGTGCGGGCATGTGGATCGCCAACCACAGTTACACCCATCCGCACATGCTCACACTGAGCACGAGCGCGATGTCGTCGGAGTTGTCCCGCACCCAGACCGCCATCCAGAACGCCGGAGGCGGTACGCCGAGACTGTTCCGACCGCCGTACGGCGAAACGAACGCCACCCTCGAGTCGGTCGCTTCTGGTCTGGGGCTGAGGACGATCACCTGGGACGTCGACTCCCAGGACTGGAACGGCGCCACCACCGCGCAGATCGTCCAGGCCGCCGAGCGGCTCACGAACGGCCAGAGCATCCTCATGCACGACCAGTACGCGACCACGGTCGCCGCAGTTCCCCAGATCGTCTCGGGCCTGAAGAGTCGTGGCTTGTGCGCCGGAAAGATCTCCCCGACGACCGGCCGCGCCGTCGCCCCCGACGCTATCGACCCGCCACCCGGCGGCGGCTGCACCGCGACGTACTCCGACGGCCAGTCCTGGCCTGACCGCTTCAACGGTCAGGTTGCGGTGACCGGCTCCAGCAACTGGACAGTCACCGTCACCGTCTCTGCCCCGCAGAGGATCATCGCGACCTGGAACGCCGCCGTCAGTTGGGACAGCACCGGAAACGTCATGACCGCCCGCCCCAACGGCAACGGCAACACCTTCGGATTCACCATCCTCCACGGCGGCAACCAAACCCGCCCGTCCGTGACCTGCACCGCCACCTGACCCGGCCGCGGACCAAGGCCTTCACGATCAGGGGGACGTGACGTCGCGTAGTGCTGACGGATCCTGGACGTGCGCGCTGTGCCCGAGGCCGGGCAGCGTGACGACCTGATCGTGCAGCGCGGCCAGCTCGGCATCGGTGTTCATCGGGTCGAGCTCGCCGCGCGCCAGGACGACATCCGCCTCGCTCGCCGCGAGGAGTTCGGCCATCTTCGGCGCACCGACCCCGAAGGTGGCCGGATCCATGGCCAACCGCCACCGCCCGTCGACCTCCAGCAACCCGTGATCCACCGACTCGTCCGCCGGATCGACCAGCCCCTGCAGCCCGGACACCTTCAAATACCGGGCAGCTGCCTCCTCCCGGCTGCCGAACCACGCGACCGGTTTCTGCGCCAACGCAGCCGCCTTCGCCAGCTCCTCATCGGTCCAGGACACCTTCACACCAAGGGCGATCACGCGGTCGACCTGTACGTCGTACCGCCCGCCCGCCAGCTCGAGCGCGATCACCCCACCCAACGAGTGCCCCACGATCACCAGCCGCCGCCGTACCGGCAAAACCTCAGCCAGCTCGGCCGCGATCGACGCGAACGTGTACCG
>NZ_SMKA01000224.1 GCF_004348455.1 Kribbella albertanoniae | reverse complement strand
GGTGACTGAGGGGTGCTCAAGGTGCTAGCCGTCGGTGGGGAGGTGGGTGGTTTGCGATGGAGCCAAGGGGATCTCGTCGAGGACCTCTTCGGCGAGGCGGGTGGCTTCGGGACGGATGTCTTCGTCGAGGCGGCGGAAGAGTTGTTCGGCGCGGATGGCCGGCCAGTCCTTCGGTAGGTGTTCGGCGGGGAGGTGGGGATCTCGGCGGATGGCCTGCAGCCAGTCGGTGTGCAGGAGCAGGCGACGCGCGAGGTCGTCCGGCGCGGTGGGGAGCGGGCGTGCAGTGTCCCAGCGGTCGAGGAAAGCCTTGTACTGCTCGCGAATCCCCGCGATGTCGAAGGCTCGGTGCACCAGATCGGCCGATTCTGTCGGTTTCGCTGCGGCTGCGGTGAACGCGGTGACGTGGTCGGTGAGTCCGAGCGGCTCGACTAGTGCGATGACGTCGCGCTGCCCGGGTGCTATCCACAAACCGTTCTGCAGCAGGCCGAATCCTGCCCAGATGAGCTGGCTGCGCAGGTCGTGGCGATCGCTGCGCCTGCTGTCGGGCAATGAGTAGCCGACGAGGGTCCAGGTCCCGTCCCAGTCGCGATTGACCGCGCCGGTGTCCCAGATCCGGCGAGCGCCGTCCTCCAAGACCTCGGTGGCGCGGGCGGTCAGCCCGAAATACACCCGGCGGCCCTGACGCTGCCGGCTCAGCAGGCCGCGGCTGACCATCCGGGTGAGCGTCGAGCGCACCGCTTCTTCGGACGCGTCCACCCGGGCGAAGACGTCGATCACGCTGCCGGAGTAGACCGCGGTGCTGCGGCCGAGGACGTACAGGCCCAGGAAGTTGAGCATCAGGGACTGCGGCCGGTGCGCGCCGGTGTCGTTGGCATCTGTCACCCCCACACCTTAGAACATTAAGTTGGGCAAGTCATTGACGGCCGTCAGAAAAGCGACGTACTTTGGCGATCCGACGAGATGCGGAGAGGACGTCGCCATGGATGTGGTCGGCAAGGTCGCGGTGGTCACCGGAAGCGGTCGTGGGCTGGGGAGGGCCTATGCGGAGGCGCTCGCCGTGGCGGGTGCCGCCGTCGTGGTCAATGACGTGGACGGCGAAGCAGCGCAGGAAGTGGTCGACGCCATCGCCAAAGAAGGCGGCCGAGCAGTGGCGGTCGTCGCGCCGGTCGGTGATAGCGAGGTGGCGGACAGGCTGGTGGCCACAGCCGTGGCGGAGTTCGGCCGGCTGGACGTGATGGTCACGAACGCTGGGATCCTGCGCGATCGCGTGCTGTGGAAGATGTCGGACGACGAGTTCGACGACGTCATCCGCGTCCACCTGCGCGGCACCTTCACCTGTGCTCGCGCTGCCGCTCAGCAGTTAAGACAGCAGGGCGAAGGAGGCCGGCTGATCCTGGTGGCATCGCCGGCTGGTCAGCGCGGGAACTTCGGCCAGACCAACTACGCGGCCGCGAAGGCCGGGATCGCCGCCATGGCCCGGACCTGGGCGATGGAGCTGGCGAAGGCCGAGATCACGGTCAACGCCGTCGTACCGGTGGCTGCGACCGAGATGACCCGGACGATCCCGTCGTTCGCACCGGCGATCGAGGAGGCCGAGCGTACCGGCGCGCCGCTGCCACGCTGGCTGCGCCGCGACGAGGGACTCGGTACGGTCGAAGATGTCGCGTCGCTGATCGTCTTCCTGGCCTCAGATGCATCGGCAGGCGTGACCGGCCAGGCGATCGGCATCGGCGGTGACCGGCTGGCGTTGTGGTCGCACCCGGCAGAGAAGGCCGTGGCCTACAGCCAGGACGGCTGGACAGCCGAGGGGATCGCGGAGTCGTGGTCCAGCGGAATCGGCGCCGAGCCGGAGACCTACGGGATCCCTGCACCACAAGGTCGTTGACGTGGGCATCGATCTGGACAACGTCGTCGCGATCGACGTTCACACCCATGCCGAGATCTCCCAGGACGGACACGGTTCGCTGAGCCCGGAGCTGTTCGATGCCTCCGCGAAGTACTTCAAGGCGCACGACCACCGGCAACCGACCATCCCTGACATGGCGGCCTACTACCGGGAACGGCGGATGGCGGCCGTGGTGTTCACGGTCGATGCCGAACATGCCACCGGGCATCGCAGGATCGCGAACGAAGAGGTGGCCGCGAGCTGCGCCGAGCATGCCGACGTACTGATCCCGTTCGCGAGCGTCGATCCGTGGAAGGGTCGCGCCGGAGCACGTGAGGCCCGGCGGCTGGTCGAGGAGCACGGTGTCCGCGGGTTCAAGTTCCATCCCAGCCTGCAGGGGTTCGCGCCCGACGACCGGATGGCCTACCCCTTGTACGACGTCGTCCAGGAGCTCGGCGTCCCCGCGCTCTTCCACACCGGGCAGACCGGGATCGGCGCCGGTGTCCCGGGCGGCGGTGGGATCCGGCTGAAGTACTCGAACCCGATGCTGGTCGACGATGTCGCCGCCGACTTCCCCGAGCTGCGGATCATCCTGGCGCACCCGTCGTTCCCGTGGCAGGACGAGGCGCTCGCGGTCGCCACCCACAAGCCGTTCGTCTACATCGACCTGTCGGGCTGGTCGCCGAAGTACTTCCCGCCCCAGCTCGTGCGCTACGCCAACACCCTGCTGCAGGACAAGGTCCTGTTCGGCTCGGACTACCCGGTGATCACCCCTGATCGCTGGCTGGCCGACTTCGCCGGACTGGAACTCAAACCTGAGGTTCGCTCGAAGATCCTCAAAGACAACGCGGCCGGCCTGCTCGGCCTGAAGAGGGAGGCACCATGAAGACCAGCGCCAACGGCTTGGCCGAGATCACCGCACTCGCCGGCCGCAGTCTCGGCCACGGCGACTGGATCGAGGTGACGCAGGACCGGATCGACCGGTTCGCCGACGCCACCGACGACCGCCAATGGATTCACGTAGATCCCGAACGCGCTGCGAATGGGCCCTTCGGATCCACGATCGCGCACGGGTACCTCACGCTGTCGCTGCTGATCCCGCTGTTCACGGACCTGCTGGAGATCGGCGGCGTCCGGCTGAGCGTCAACTACGGACTCGACAAGGTGCGGTTCCCGAGCCCGGTCCCGGTCGGCGGCAAGATCCGGCTCGCGGCTGTGGTCGCGGACGTGATCGCGATCGAGGGCGGCGTACAGATGCTGCTTGATTTCACTGTCGAACTCCAGGGCGCGGACAAGCCCGCCTGCGTCGCCCGCGCCGTGTACCGCCACTACACCTGAACGAGCAGGGGGTTCCGCCATGACATCGACACCCGCACCGGCACCGCATCAGCAGACCCAGCTCCGCCGAGCAGTCGCCTCGAGCTACCTCGGCAGCCTGATCGAGTACTACGACTTCCTCCTCTACGCGACCGCCTCCGCGGTGGTCTTCAGCAAGGTCTTCTTCTCCGACCTCGATCCCGCACTCGCGACGGTGGCCAGCTTCGGCACCTTCGCGACCGGCTATCTCGCGCGGCCGCTCGGCGGCATCCTGTTCGGGCATTTCGGGGACAAGCTCGGCCGTAAGCGCATGCTCGTGCTCACCATGACGCTGATGGGTGTGTCGAGTTTCCTGATCGGCGTCCTGCCCGGCTACGAACAGGTCGGCGCCGCCGCTCCGGTCGGGCTGATTCTGCTGCGTGTCCTGCAAGGGATCTCGGTCGGCGGCGAGTGGGGCGGTGCCGTGCTGATGTCGGCCGAGCACGCGACGTCCCGGCGCGGGCTGTGGGCGAGCTTCACCAACGCCGGCGCACCCAGCGGGATGGTGCTGTCCACCCTGGCGATGACGGCCACCGCGGCGCTGACCGGGGATGCCGCGTTCCTTGAGTGGGGTTGGCGGATCCCGTTCCTGCTCAGCCTCGTCCTGCTCGCCATCGGGCTGTTCGTACGCTCGCGGGTCGACGAGACCCCGGCGTTCCTGGCGGCCAAGGCCGTTGTCCAGCGGCGCCGGATTCCCCTGGTCGAGGTGCTGCGCAACCAGCCGCGCGTCCTCGCGCTCAGCGTCGGTGTCGGGCTGGCGGCGTTCGTCGTACAGGCGACGCTGACGACCTTCACTCTCGCGTACGGCGTTCGGGTCGGACACAGCAGGCAAGAGGTACTGAACGCGCTCACGATCTCTTCGGCCTGCGCGATCCTCGGGATCATCGGCTGGTCCGCGGTCTCCGACCGATTCGGGCGCAGGCCGGTGGTGGTGGTTGGTGCAGTGGCGACAGCGCTCTACGCCTTCGCATTGTTTCCGCTGGTCGAGTCCGGCAGTACGGCGCTACTGGTGGTCGCGCTCGTCGTCGGGCAAGGCGTGCTGCATCCGATGATGTACGGTCCGCTCGCAGCGCTTTACACGGAACTGTTCGACACCGAAACCCGGTACACCGGTGCGTCGCTGGGATATCAGCTCGCCGGGCTCGGCGCCGGGATCGCCCCGGTCCTGTTCGCGGAGATTCAGCGCGCGACGGGTGGACCGGCGACGACAGCCATCGCCTGCACGATCGCGGCGTTCTGTCTGCTCTCGGTCGGGTGTGTGCTGGCGTTGCAGGAGACCAATCGGCGAAGCTTGACCGAGCGTCGTACGGTCCAGCCGGTGAACGCCGAATAGGAGCGGTCATGCACAACGAGGGAATCGGTGGCTGGCCGGCCCGGCGTGCGCTGATGTCGCCGTACAGCACCGCGCTGTTGTTCGAGGACGAGCCGACCACGTACGCCGAACTGGCCGGGCGGATCAGCAGCCTCGCGGCCGGCTTGGTCGCGGCCGGGCTGACCAAGGGTGACCGGGTCGCTTATCTCGGACCCAACCACCCCGCGTACGTCGAGACCCTGTTTGCCACGCTGACCGCGGGCGGCATCTTCGTCCCGCTGAACTTCCGGCTGACGGCTCCGGAGATCGCCCAGATCCTCACCGATTGCGGACCCACGGTGCTCGTCTATGCACCGCAGTGTGCGGACGTCGTGCACGCGGTGCCGACGCTCCCTCAGTACGTCGTTGCCTTGGGCAACCCGCGGCCGGGGGAGACGTCGTACGAGGAATGGCTGGTGGCGGAGCCGGGGCCGGCCGAGGTCGAGGTGGTCGCGGACGACGTCGCGGTGATCGTCTACACCTCCGGCACGACCGGGCGGCCCAAGGGCGCGATGCTGACCCACGCCAACCTGACCTGGAACACCGTCAACCTGCTGATTGGCGTCGATGTCGGCGCCGATGAGGTCACCTTGATCTCGGCGCCGCTGTTCCACATCGCGGCACTGGCGCAGACCTTGCTCCCCACGCTGATCAAGGGCGGCTGTGCGCTGATCACGCCCGGCTGGGACGTCGACGGTGTCTACGAACTGATCGCGAAACATCGGGTCACCTGGATGTTCGGCGTCACCACCATGTACGCCGGTCTGGCCGCGGCACCGCAGTGGGAGACCGCCGACCTGACGTCGTTGCGCAGCCTGATGTGTGGTGGCGCGGCGGTCCCCGAGGAACTGGTGCACACCTACCAGCGGCGTGGCCTGACGTTCTGCCAGGGCTACGGGATGACCGAGACTGGGCCAGGGGTGACCTTCCTCGAGGCGCGGGAGAGCATCGCCAATGTGGGTTCGGCCGGTGTGCCGGTGTTCTTCGCCGACGTTCGGATCGACAGTCCAGGCGGCGGACCGGGGGAGGTGCTGGTGCGCGGACCGAACGTGACCCCTGGCTACTGGGGAGACCCGGGGGCGACGGCGACAGCGTTCACCACCGACGGCTGGTTCCGGACCGGCGATCTCGCCACGGTCGATGCCGACGGCCACTACCGTGTCGTTGGCCGGCGGAAGGACATGTACATCTCCGGCGGCGAGAACGTGTACCCGGCCGAGGTGGAGAACGTGCTGTTCGGGCATCCGGCGGTCGCCGAGGTAGCGGTGATCGGGGTGCCGGATCAGAAATGGGGCGAGGTCGGCCGGGCATTCGTCGTACCGGCGTCAGCGGTGACCGAGGCCGAGTTGCGGGAGTTCCTGCTCGGGCAACTGGCGAAGTACAAGGTGCCGGTCCGTTTCGTCTTCCTCGACCGGCTGCCCCGGACAGCCTCCGGCAAGGTGCGCAAGGCCGACCTCCCGCAGTAGAGCGAGGCTGCTGGCACGATGGGGTGCATGAGCTTGCCTGCGATGGTGTGGATCGGGGGCGCGCCGGGGGCTGGGAAGTCGACGATTGCACGGGACCTTGCGCGCCGGATGGACTTGCCGCTGCATCCGATCGACCTGTGGACGTATGCGCACCTTGACCGGTTACCACCGCTCGAACCGGTGGCGGACGAGTTGGCGAAGGGGGCGGCGTACGCGGCTGATTCGTTCCTGCGGATTGCGCGGCTGCGGGTCGAGTTGGTGGTTGAGGACGTGCTTGGACGGTCGCTGGGTGAGGTGCCTGCGTTGGTAGATGGACCGCAACTCTTCCCGTCGATGGCGGGTGACGTGCCGGCGGCTGTTTGGCTGGTTCCGGATCCCGAGCAGACGCGGCGCGCTCGAGAACTGCGCTTGAAGCGGGCGCCGGATCCGGCGGGGCGTGCGAGGCTGGAAGGGTTGCTGGCGCGCGACGCCGTACTCGCCGAGCGGGTGCGGCAGGAGGCAGCGGAGTACGGCCGGACGCTCATCGAGGTATCCGCCGAGCCCGATTGGCCCGAGATTGTCCGGGCGGTTGAGGAGGCGGTCGGTTCGCAGCCTGGCCTGGCGGCGGGTGCTGAGCTGAGACGGCAGCGGCAGTACGAGAACCAGGCTGCCTGCACGCAGGGACGGCTGTGGCAGGCGGACATTGGGTTGGCCGAGCTGCCGCCCTTTCCTTTCGCTTGTGAGTGCGGTGCTTCGGGGTGCACGGTCGTCTGGGAAGGAACTCCCGACGAGTACGACCAGCGCACCCCGTTGCTGGCTCACTGAGTTCAGCGACAGCCGGCCAGCTTGTGCACGCCTCGTGCGGTCTGGGGCTTGAGGCCGTAGTAGATGCGGGGTGCGCCGTCGAGGGTGAGGGTGACGCGGCCGTTGGTGGGGGAGAGGTTCTTGGTGCGGCCGATGGCGTCGACCTGCCGTACGGCGGTGGTCGCGGCGACCGTCATTGGGGTCTTGGTCGGCCAGGTGTCGACCCAGGTCTCCGGGGCGGGGAAGTGCCAGTCGGTGCGTTGGCCGGTGGTGTTGAGGATGTAGCCGTCGGCGCGGTTCCAGAGGATGGTCAGCGGGCCTTGTGGAGTGTCGAACCAGAGGCCGAAGGTCTTCGGGTCGGCGAAGGTGAGGCGGCCGCGGAAGGTGGCCTGGTCGAGAGTGCGGGCGGCGGTGGCGTAGGCGAGCAGCGACGGCTTCGGGCTGAGATCGCGGTTCAGCAGGCCGAAGTGGTACTCGGTGTTGAGAGGGTCGGCGACCTGTGGCATTCCGAGCACGCTGTCGGAGAACTGGTACCAGCAGACGCATTTGATGCCCTCGGCCTTCGAGATCGCCAGAGTGAGCAGGACGTTCTCGGCGGCGTGCCGGTAGGTGTCGCCCCACCAGCTGTTCGGGCGGGTCGGTGCGTAGGCCTCGGTCAGCCAGATCTCCTTCTGGCCGTGCTGCGCCATCAGAGCCTTGAGCTGCTCCAGGCCACCGGCGAAGTTCCAATACGTACCGGTCGGGCCGGCGTCCCCACCAGGCGGCGGCACGTAGTCAGGTGTGAAGTTGCCGCGGCCGGGGTGGTAGGCGAACGCGTCGATCAGGTCCCAGCCGCCGGCCGCGATGAAGTTCTCGACCCACTTCTTGTCCATCCCGGCCAGGCCGTTGTTCATCAGCTTGATCGTCGCGCCGGTCGCGGCCCGCCGGCTGAACACCGGCCGCAGTGCCTTCTCCAGATACTCCGGCACTGCCTCACCGCTGTTGAACGGACGGTTCAGTTCGTTGCCGACCTCGAAGTACCCAGCCCCGGCACCGACGGCCGTCGCCAGACTGCTGGCCGCCCACGCCACGCCATCCGCCTCAGGCTTGAGCGACGGCTGCAGTTCGATGTTGTGCCGCATCCCGCGCGCGTCATACCGCGACGGCGGCAGCCCCGGACCGCCGTCGTACGCGATCCGCACCAGACTGACCCCGATCCGCTGCCACAGATCCAGTACGGCGTCGCTGTTCGGCCTGAGCAGCCACGGATAGTTGGCCATCCCGAACATGCTGTTCGCTCCGGCTTGATAGCTGTACGGCGGCAGCGTGGCGAGGTTCGTTCGCGCGAACGCCTCGTCGGTGCCGGACCGGACGACGACCTCGGCCAGCGCGATGCCGGCCGCGGGTGCGGGCGTGGTGAAGGTGTGCTGCCAGGTCCCGGCCGCGGCGACGGTGCCGGGCACGGTCGACGAAGCGAGCTGCACGCCGTCGAAGTCACGCATCACCAGCTGTAGCTGGACGGACTTCGCCGTCGCGCCGCCGTTCGCCACGAGCGCGGTGATCTGCATCGGAGCGCCAGGAGCGTCGTACACGTTGAAGTTTGCGTTGGTGGTCAGCTCGAGCCCGAGTTCGTCGCCGTGGCCGATGGTGGCGGTGGCGGACGGTCGGGTGTCGGAGAAGAAGAAGTCGGCCCGGCTCGTCCAGCCGCCGGCCGCATCGGCGACGCCCGGTGCGTGTATCCAGGTGGCATTCGTGAAAGCTTGCTTCGACTCCTCGAGCAGGAACAGGCCGTGCTGGTCGGCCCACGCCACGGTGTGCGCGACCCCGACTGTGTCCTCGTACGGGATGCCGCCGCGCGCGTCCCGGACCCACTCGGTGACCGCGATGTAGTCGGCTGCGGCCGTGCCCTGGATCGCCCGGCTGAACGAGAAACCGTCCGGGATCAAGGTGTTCGGCCCGGCGATGTGCCATTCCAGTACGGCGTGGTTGGTGCTGACGCTGAACCAACCGACGACTGTGATCGCAGCATCGAAGGTATAGGCCATCCGGATCGCCGGTGTGCCGTCGGGCAGCGCGCTCAGGGTTGGTGTGCCGCCGGTGGAGGTATGGGTGACGCTCGGGTCTTCGCCCGTCTTCGTCTTGACCTGGAACTTCGAGCCGACGGAGCGCGTGATGCCACCAGCATCACGGATCGCCAGCCGGCCGCCCGGGCTGGCCAGCAGGCTGATGCCGCCTGCGGTCAGGGTGACGTCACCGGCCGCGGCGAAAGCGGTGATCGGGGTTGCTTCGGCGGCCAGCACGACACCAGCTGCCAGGGCCGAACCAAGGAACCGGCGGCGGCTCGTTCGGAAGAGTCGAGGTTCCTCAAGGGTCATCGTCAGCTCCTTGGTTCGGCGGGCGACTTGCATTCTGATAATGCGTATCTGCAAGCCGATGCCGAGGACCGTCTCAAGCGGATCACGTGTCTGTCAAGAGGGTATTGCGATTTCGGTTGACTGCGCTTAGGGTCGTGGCAATCCAGTTGCAGATACGCATTATCAGGAGAGCGAATGCCACCGAAGCCTCGCCGGGTCACCCAGCGCGAGATCGCCGAGATCGCAGGCGTCAGCCAGACCACCGTGTCGGTGGTGCTGAACGATCGCGACGGCAAGAACGTGCGCATCCCGGCCGAGACCCGGGCGCGGGTGAAGCAGGCGATCGAGGAGCTCACCTATGTCGCCGACCCGGCCGCTCGCCGGCTGGCCGGGCTGGACAACCAGATCATCGGCCTGTTCACGTATGAGGCCGCGTTGTCGCCGGAGAGCATGGACTTCTACGGCCCGCTGCTGAACGGCCTGGAGCGTGCCGCCGAGCAGGTCGGCTGGGATCTGCTGTTCTTCACCTCCTCACCGGTGGAGAACGGCACCCGCAGTCTCTTCCACCGCAAGACCCGCCTCCGGCTGACCGACGGTTGCGTGCTGCTCGGGCAGCAGATGGTCGCCTCCGAGCTGGAGCGGCTGGTGGCCGAGCAGTTCCCGTTCGTCGCGATCGGGCGGCGGGACGAGACCGCGGCCGCCGTACCGTATGTCGCGATCGACTACGTCACGCCGGCCAACGAGCTGATGGACCAAGCGGTTGCCCAAGGCCACCAACAGGCGCTGTACGTGCACCGCGGGACCGATACGCCGACCGCGCGCGACCGCCGGCTTGCGGTGGAGGCCGCGTCCGCGGACGGGCGGTTGTCCTTCCTGCTGGTCGGCGAGGAGCGCATCCCCGACCTGCCGCGGTTGGCCCAGGCGACCGGTGCCACCGTGATTCTCGGCGAGGACGCCTTCCTGACCGAGGATGTCGTGCACTCGCTGACCGCGGCCGGCATCGGCGTACCGGACGAGATCTCGGTGGCTGCCCTGGCCGAGGTGCGCGGTCATCGCGTCGAGGGGCGCGCGCTGGCGGGCTTCCACGTGCCGCGCGAGCAGCTCGCGGCCGAGGCGCTCGACCTGTTGCAGACCTTGATCATCACGGACCCCAACGAGTGGCACACCTTGGAGATCCGGCGGTTGCTCGTGGCGGAGGTTCGATCCAGGGAAACGATCGTGCCGCGGAAGGCTCAGCCGTGACGCGGCGGATCACGACCGAGGTAGCGATCATCGGTGGCGGCCTCGGTGCCGTCGCCGCCGCCCTCGCGCTGCTGCAGCGCGGCCGACGCGTGGTGATGACCGAGGAGTATGCGTGGCTCGGAGGTCAGCTGACCTCGCAGGCCGTCCCGCCCGACGAGCACATCTGGGTTGAGCAGTTCGGCATCACCGCCCGGTACCGCGCGCTGCGCGAGGGCATCCGGAAGTACTACCGCGATCACTACCCGCTCTCCGCATCCGCCCGGATCGACCGCGAGCTGAATCCGGGCCGCGGCCGGGTCAGCAAGCTCTGCCACGAACCGCGGGTCGCGAACGCCGTGATCACTGCGCAGTTGGCGCCGTACCGATCGACTGGCCGACTGACCGTCCTGCAGCCAGTGGTGCCTTTGTCCGCTGAGATGAGCGGTACGACGGTTCGCATTGTCACCGTGGCCGACCTGCGGACCGGGGCCGAGATCGAGCTCGCGGCCGAGTTCTTCGTGGACGGGACCGAGACCGGTGACCTGCTGCCGATGACCGGTACGGCGTTCGTCGTCGGAGCCGAGAGTCAGGCGGACACGGGCGAGCCGAGTGCTGCTGAGGTCGCAGACCCAGGCAATGTGCAGTCGATCGCTTGGTGCTTCGTCTTCGATCATGTGGTCGGTGACCACGTGATTGAGCGACCGGTGGACTACGACTACTGGCGTTCGTTCGAGCTGCCGTACTGGGGCGCGCCGATGTTGTCGTTCACCGCGCCGAACCCGCGCACGCTGGTGCCCGAGGAGCGGACGATGAACGTGAACCCGGCGCTCGACGTGACCGGGGATCCGCGGATCGATCCGGGGGACCGGGATCTGTGGCTGTTCCGGCGGATCGCGGCGCGCAGTACGTTCGCGGACGGCTTCTACGACAGTGACATCGTGCTGGCGAACTGGCCGCAGCTCGACTATGTCGGCGGCTCGATCATCGACTTCGAGGATCGTGCGGTGCACCTGGCCGCGGCCAAGGCGCAGTCGCGTGCCTACGTCTACTGGTTGCAGACCGAAGCGCCGCGTCCGGATGGTGGGCGCGGTTGGCCGGGACTGCGGCTGCGGCCGGACGTGGTCGGTACGGAGGACGGGTTCGCCCAGGCGCCGTACATCCGGGAGTCCCGGCGGATCAAGGCGCTCAGCACGGTCCGCGAGCAGGATGTCTCGATCAAGGTTCGTGGGTACGACGGTCCGGCGCGGTTCGAAGGGTCGGTCGGGGTCGGGATGTACCGGATCGACCTGCACCCGTCCACGGGTGGCGACAACTACATCGACGTCGACTGTGCGCCGTTCGAGATCCCGCTCGGCGCATTGGTGCCGGTGGCAACGCAGAACTTGTTGCCCGCAGCAAAGAATATCGGTACGACGCACATCACCAACGGTGCTTACCGGCTGCACCCGGTCGAGTGGAACATCGGTGAGTCCACGGGGGAGCTCACCGCGTTCTGCCTCGACCACGGGATCAGCCCGCAGCAGCTCGCGGCCGACCCGGCCCAGGTCGAGCAGCTCCAGCGCCGGCTGATCGAGGCCGGAGTCGAACTCCACTGGCCGGAAGTCGCCGGTTACTAGACTCGAAGGAACTTCTCATGACCCCAGTACGAAAGCTGGTCGCCCTGCTGGCGACGCTCGCTCTGACGGCCTGCGGGGCACCCGCCACCGAAACTGCGAACAAGGCCGCGGACGCCAACCTGCGGATGACGGTCTGGACCTCGAACGAGGGCCAGCTGAAGCTGCTCAACTCGATCGCCGACGCGTACCGGGCCGAGCATCCGAAGGTCAGCTCGATCACGTTCGAGAGCCTGCCGTTCGCCGACTACAACACGACGCTCACCACGCAGATCGCCGGTGGGAACGCACCCGACCTGGCCTGGATGGGTGACATCTCGCGGGACCTGATCGCCGCCGACGCGCTGGTCGGGTTGACCGATCCGCTGAAGGCGACCGAGGGCTGGAAGTACGACGACCTGGTGGACAGCGCGGCCGCGGAGTACAGCAAGGACGGCACGCTCTACGCGTATCCGTTCTCGAACTCGCCGTTCGCGCTGTACGTGAACACCGACCTACTGGCGAAGGCCGGGCAGAAGATCGACCCGGCCAAGCTCACCTGGGACCAGGTGGCTGCCGCGGGCGCCGCCGTACAGGCCAAGACGGGTAAGGCCGGCTTCGTGGTCCGCGACTTCGACTACAAGGCGTGGAACACCCTGGCTACGGTCTGGACGGGCTGGGGAGCGTCGGCCTGGAGTGCGGACGGGAAGACGTGCACGTTCGCGAGCCCGGAGATGCAGCAGGCGATGACCTTCCTGCATGATGCCGCTTTCAAGACCAAGGCGATGCCCGGCCCCGGAGTGACGGCCGACTTCTTCGCGGGGGACGCAGCCTTCACGGTCGCGCAGGTGTCGCGGGCGTCGCTGCTGACCGGGTCGTTCAAGTTCGGCCTGCACCCGTTGCCGGCCGGACCGAAGGGCAAGTACGCCGTGATCGGCCAGGCCGGTGTGGGTGTGCTTGCGTCCAGCAAACAGCGCGACCAGGCCGTTGACTTCCTGGCCTACCTGTCGAATCCTGAGAACGCCGCGAAGCTGGCGCAGTTCTTCCCGCCGCCCCGCAAGTCGCTGCTGACCGGTGCACAACTTGCCGCGAACAACAAGGTGCTGAATGCCGCCCAACTGCAGGCTGCGGTCGTCGACCAACTGCCGAACGCTGTCACATTGCCGAACCACACCAGCCCGGCCGAGATCGCCCAGAAGGGCAAGACCGCGCTGGACGCGCTGTGGACACCGGATGCGGACATCCCCGCCGTACTGAAGTCTGTCTGTACGGCGATCCAGCCCATTCTCGCGAAATAGTGAGGCCTGGACAAGTGATGTCGTACTGGACGATCCGCCGGCGGGACGTGCTCACGGGGTACATGTTCGTCCTGCCGCAGGTCGCCGGGGTCGCGTTGTTCGTGCTGCTGCCGGTGGGGATGGCGATCTGGTACAGCCTGAACGACTGGAACGTCTTCACCGGCCAGCAGACGTTCGTCGGTGCGGAGAACTACGCGGCGCTGGCTGCTGATCCCCAGTTGCCGAAGGTGCTGCTGGCAACCACCTTGTTCTCCGGTGGAGTCGTCGTACTCAACATCGCGCTCGGGCTGCTGATCGCCGTACTGCTCAATCGGAAGTTCCGCGGGGTCACGCTGTTCCGGACGTTGTTCTTCTCGCCGGTGGTCGTGTCCGTGGTGGCGTGGACGCTGGTGTGGGGGTTTCTGCTGCAGGACAACGGCGGGATCAACGGTCTGCTGTCAACGGTCGGGATCGATGGGCCGAACTGGTTGCAGCACGGCGACACCGCGATGATCTCGGTCATCTTCACTCAGGTGGTTCGCAGCGTCGGGGTGAACATGGTGCTGTTCCTGGCCGCGCTGCAGGGCGTGCCGGGGGAGTTGTACGAGGCGGCCCGGATCGATGGTGCGAGCAGCCGGTCGGTGTTCGGCCGGATCACGTTGCCGCTGATCTCGCCGACGATTCTGCTGACGGTGATCGTGACGATCGTCGGCGCACTGCAGTCGTTCGCGCAGATCGCCGTACTGACTGCTGGTGGACCTGAACTGTCGACGACTGTGCTCGTGTACTACGTGTTCCAGCAGGCCTTCAAGTTCAACGACATCGGGTATGGCTCGACGTTGGCGTTGATGCTGCTGAGCTTCGTGATGGTGCTGACTTTGCTGCAGTGGCAGCTGCGCCGGAAGTGGGTGTTCTATGAGGAGTAGGCGAGTGCTACTCGTGCTGGCGCTGGCTGTGCTGGCGATCCCGTTCGTCGTGCCGACGGTATGGATGGTTGCCGCGTCGCTCAAACCGCTGCCCGAGATCTTCGCGTTGTCGCCGTGGACCGACCAACCGACGTTGGCGGCGTACAAGGAGGCTTTCACCTTCCAGCCGTTTGCTCGGCAGTATCTGAACAGTGTCTACATCGCTGTGCTGGTCACGCTGATCACGTTGGTGGTCTCGGCGCTGGGCGGGTACGCGTTCGCGCGGATCCGGTTTCCCGGGGCGAACGCGTTGTTCCTCGTCGTACTGACCGGGCTGCTGGTGCCTAGTGAGGTGACGATCGTGCCGTTGTTCCAGCTGTTCAAGCGGGCCGGGATGATCAACACCCACTGGCCGTTGATCCTGGTCACCGCGCTGGCGGCGCCGTGTGTGCTGGCGACGTTCATCATGCGGCAGTTCTTCATCGCGCTGCCGGTCGAGCTCGAGGAGGCGGCTCGGCTGGACGGGCTTGGCCGGCCGGGGATCTGGCTGCGGATCTGCCTTCCGCTGGCCAAGCCGGCGCTGTCGGCGGTCGCGATCCTGACCTTCCTCGCCTCGTGGAACCTGTACCTCGAGCCGACCGTGTATCTCACCTCACCGGAGCTGTTTACGTTGCCGCAGGCACTCACCCGGTTCACCGACGCGTACGGCGGCCAGATGTGGAACACCCAGCTCGCCGCCGCGACGATGACCGTGCTGCCGATGCTGATCGTCTTCGTGCTCGCCCAGCGTCAGTTCGTGGAGGGTCTTGCGCACTCTGGGCTGAAGTGATTCAGGAGTCCCAGATCGGTCCCAGGGCTGGGATTCCGAGCCGCTCCATCCCGTGCACGACCGACCAGGTGACCTTGCGGTTCGACACGCAGATGACGGCCTCGGCGTTCGAGGACTCGTACGCCGAATACGCCAGCTTCACCATGCCGGGTTTGCCGTGGGCATCGGTGTCCCAGATGATCGCGTCGGGCTGGGCGGCCATGATCTCGTCGACCAGCGCCTGTCCGTACGTGCGGACCGGGTTCCGCGTGACCCAGACCAGCTGCATCGGCACCCGGTTGGCCAGGATGTGGGCCAGGACTGGGCCGATCCCACTGCCGGTCACGACGTACACGACTCGTTTGAAAACGCTGCCGTAGTTGGCCATTCCGGCGGTCGAGATACCGCGCACCCAGATGTGCGACGGCGGGTTGTCGATGAAGTCGCTGGTCCAGTCGCCGGCCCGCGAGATCGCCATCCGGAACCCCGGCGCACCGGGCGTCGGGATCACGGCGAAGCTGTGCCACTGCTGCAGCGGGTGCCGCGCGATCGCCCGTGTCGAGCCTGCCATCGGGCGGAACCGATTGCTGCTCACCAGCGCCACATGGGACGACGGCCGGATCACGTCGATCGGGATCCGCCGCAGCATCGTCCACGGAAGCAGTGAGCTGATGGTCGTGATGGTGAGCACGATGATCGTCGAGGGGCTGCCGAGTTGCAGCGCGCTGATCCAGAACAGGACATTTAAGGTCCACCCGCCGAAGCGGTGCATGCGTTCGAAGAGGTCGTGATGCTCGGCGCGGAACTTCGGGCGCGAGGTCATCACGATCCCCAGCAACAGCAGCGATTGCAGGCAGTACGTCACCTGCAGCGCGGCATCGACCTGACCGATCGCCACCACCGTCAACGCCCAGAACCACAAGGTCCCGCAGATCGCGCCACCGACATGCAGCCCGCCGAGATGGTAGCCCTTGGCAAGCGTCCAGCGCAGCCTGAGCGGCCACGTCTTCGGCACTCGCATCACCAACTTGCACAACGCATTCACGAAGAACTGCTGCCGCACCAGAACGCCGAGCGCGAAGTTCACCTGCGCGATCAGTGCGATGTTGGCGATGGAATGGTTCCCTGCTCCGAGCACCACGGCGTTGGCCAGAACAACGAGCAGAGTCAGGCGATGACTCTGCATCAGCCGTGGATGCTTGAGAACCCGCCGTACCGGTGGCAGTTCCGCCGGCAATTGGACATGCGTCAGTACCGCACTCATTGAAAATTCCCCCAGAATTTCCACGTTCCCCGAAGTCGCCGCGGCTCGCTGACCACCGGCGCCGGGCCCTCAAAACCCGGTGATGCACGCTAAGACGCCACCCCCTCCCCAGAGGTTCGCCCC